>DATJUC010000227.1:0-20869 GCA_035502675.1 Candidatus Acidiferrales bacterium
ACGGCCCGCTCTTTCTCCGCTTCGAAATCGAGACCGGCTTGCGCGCACAGCGACGTCACGAACTCTTCGACCGAATCGCGAATCAGCAGCGGAACGCGTTTCGAGAGCGACATGTCGAACTGCAGCGGTCCCGGGCGCAGCGTCATTTCGGGAAGCGAACTCGGAAGAATGCGCTCCTCGACCGAGAGAATCTTCAAGCCGGATTTTCCGCGCTTGGCGAACTCGGTTTGCGGGAAGGCCGAATACTTGATGAAGCCGTCGGCGAAGAGCGTCGACGTCACGAAGCTGTCGGGCGTTTCGCCGAGCAGATCGAAATGCAGCGACAGGAATTCGGTGTGAACGATGTCGACGCGCCGCTTCGGATGCGGCAGCGACGCGTACGACGATCCGACCAGGCCCAGCGCCGTCCGCACCGCCGGAAACGCGCCGTAGCAGCCCATGTGATACGAATGCGTCACGCCGGTCTGCAGCCAGCCGCGCTTCGACAAAAAGATTTGCAGCGGGCTCGGCGAGACGTAGCCCGAGCAGCTCACGTGCACGATCTCGTCGGGCGACGCCGGCGTATCCGCGTAGAAGCGGTCGAATGCCTCGCACGCCGTCTCTTCGAAGAGGTCCATGCGCGCGTCGAGCAGCTCGCCCGTAGGCGTACGCAATCCGCCGTGGCGCCCCTCGTGTTCTTCGCCTTCGTGGGTGACGAAGTCGGAAGTGAGGACGCTGACTTGCCGCTGCGAGATGTGGTCCGAAGAACAACCGAAGCGCGCCATGCGCTCGGCGACTTTCGCATTGAGCGCGTCGCGCTCGGCCGGCGACTTCACGCCGTATTTGGCCGCCTGCGCGATCGTCATGAAGTGCACTTGAATGGCTTTGAGCTCGTTCTGGTCGCGCGGCGCAGTCACTTCGATTCGTTCGAAATCGGAAAGAACTACAGGCATGATGCGCCCGTTCGAGCGGGCGGTGCGCGACGCATCGCGCTCGAACCCGGAGGCCGGTGCGGCGTTCTCTTGAAGCGTTCCGGACGAAATCATCATACTCTGGCGATGCCGTTTCTTCGCAACCGACGGCTTTCCATCCGCAGCGGCGGGCAAATTTTGCCGTCGTTGTTTTCTGCGATGACGAAAGTCATCTCTGCACGAAAGTCACTTTTATGTGTAAAGGTTGCGTTGAGGCGGCGCCAGGTCGCTCGTGCGAAACCCGGTTTCGCCGCAGCACGATGCGCGTACGACGGCGAAAGCTGAGCGGCGATGTGTGCTGACGAGCGAATCGTCGACGATGCAACGATGACGCGCGCGGTCGAGATTTTGCGCTGCGGCGGCATCGTCGCGTTCCCGACCGAAACGGTCTACGGTCTGGGCGCCAACGCGTTCGACGCCGAGGCGGTGGCGAGGATTTTCGAAGCGAAGAAGCGCCCGCGATTCGATCCGCTGATCGTTCACGTTCGCGACGACGCCATGCTTGCGACGGTGGCGGCTGAGATCGGCCCCAACGCGCGAAAACTGATCGAGCGCTTCTGGCCGGGACCCTTGACGCTCGTCTTTCCGAAGCGCTCGTCCGTCCCGGATTTGGTCACGGCGGGCCTGGCTGCGGTCGCCGTCCGCATGCCCTCGCACGCCGTTGCGCGCGAGTTGTTGCGCCGCACGGGGCTGCCGCTGGCCGCGCCGAGCGCGAATCCGTTCGGCTTCCTCAGTCCGACGCAAGCCGCTCACGTCGCGCGAATGCTGGGCGACTGCGTCGACCTCATCGTCGACGGCGGACCGACGTCGCTGGGCGTCGAGTCGACCATCCTCGTGCCCGATCCGGTTGCGATGCTGTTGCGCCCGGGTGCGCTGCCGCTCGAGGAGATCGAGGCGGTCGTCGGTCCGGTCTCGCGTCCCTCCGGCGATTCCGCCGGTCCGGCGGCGCCGGGGCGGTTGCCGCGGCACTACTCGCCGGCGACGCCGATCCGCATCGTGGATCCGGCCACGGTGCCGGTCGCCGAGCGCGCCGGGGCCGCAGTGCTGGCGTGGCGATCGCTTCCGGAGGGCTACGCGGCCGGACGGGTGCTCTCGCCCGCCGGCGACCTCCGTGAAGCGGCGGCGCACCTTTTCGAACGGCTGCACGAGCTCGACGCGCTCCGCCCCTCCCGGATCGACGCCGAGCCGGTTCCCGAGCGCGGATTGGGTTTGGCGATCGCGGACCGGCTCCGGCGCGCGGCCGGCGGCGGCGCCGGCTTTTGATGAAAAAATGGGATGAGACGCATGGGACTTCGAATGCGTTTCGCCGATAAGAGGATGCAATGCCGAGACTCGTGAGCGTCGTGTGGCGCACCGCTGCTGTTTGCGTTTTCGCGCTGACGTGGGTCGCCGCGACGGCTCCCGCGCCGCTGCCGGCACCGCTGGCGGCCGACGTGCAGGAGAGCTACCGTTTGCTGACCGGGAGCGCCTACGAACCGGTCGATCCTCAGACGCTGCTGGCGGCCGCTTCGGACGCGCTCGTCGATCTCGCCAAAAAACACGGCGTCACCATCGCGCCTCCACGGCTGCACGCCGACGCCGATACCGACGTCACGCTCGCCGACCTGGACGAGGCGATTGCGGCTTCGGCCGACGCGGCTCATGCCTCGCCGACCGATTTCACGTACGCGGCGCTCGATGCGATGGCCAAATCGACCGGCGACCGCTACACCCAGTTCTTCACTCCCGACGAGTTCAAGCGTTTCAGCAGCGCGCTGGACCCGGAGCGCATCAGCGGCATCGGCGTCATGGTCGAGCCGGACCCGTCGACGGGTCTGGTGCGGCTGCTCTACGTCGTGCCCGACACGCCGGCCGATCGCGCGGGTCTGCGCGTCGGCGACGTCCTGGCGCAGATCGACGGAACGTCGACCAAGGGCCTCACCGTCGACGCGGCCAGCAAGCTATTGCGCGGGAAGCCCGGAACGATCGTGAACGTCTCGGTGCAGCGCACGGGCGAGTCCTCGCCGCTCGCGTTCGCGATCAAGCGCGAAGAAGTGCAGCCGCCGACGGTCGTGTTTCGCATGCTGCCCGGCAACATCGGTTACGTCTACGTCATGGCGTTCGGCAAGCTGACGCCGCACGAGTTCGACACCGCGGTTGCGCGCCTCAAGGATCAAGGCGCCAAGGCGCTGATTCTCGACCTTCGCAACGACGGCGGCGGTTACGTGGACTCGGCGCTGACGATCAGCCAGCGTTTTATCGCGAACAAGGCGCTGTTGACGGTCGAGGAGCGCGGCCAGCACGCGACCACGATCGAAGCCGAGAACGATGCCTCGATCTCCGTTCCGGTGACCGTGCTCGTAAACCAGTATACGGCGTCGGCGTCGGAGA
Organism: Candidatus Acidiferrales bacterium; assembly: GCA_035502675.1. Lineage (GTDB taxonomy): Bacteria > Vulcanimicrobiota > Vulcanimicrobiia > Vulcanimicrobiales > Vulcanimicrobiaceae > DATJUC01. Next base: position 3,321 of record DATJUC010000227.1, read on the forward strand.
TCACGGCCGGCGCGCTGCAGGACGACGGCGTCGGAACGCTGGTCGGAACGAAAACGTTCGGCAAGGGCGTCATGCAGACGCTCACGCCGCTGCCCGACGGCTCGGCGATCAAGATCACGACCGCGCACTACCTGACGCCGAGCCATCGCGACATTAATCTGCGCGGTATCGTGCCGGACGTTCTGGTCGACGAGCCGTCCGACGCGCGCTTCGGCGTGATCGACCGCGACGCGCAGCTGCGCGCGGCAATCGCCGTTCTTCAGAAGCGAATCGCCGAGGCCCGCTAGGCCGTCGTTTCGTGGCGCCGCGTGAGGCGCACGAGCGTGCCGTCGCGCGCGAATTGGACGTCGTCCATGAGGTGCCGCATCAGGAAGATGCCGATTCCGCGACGCTGTTCGTCGGATCCGACGACGCGTACGTTCGGCGAGCGAAGCCCGGCGCCGCTATCGAGGATTTCGATCGTCAGGCAGTCGTCTTCGAATTTACAGCGCACCGTGAAGCCGCCCGAATGCCGATTCCGTCCGTACTCGACCGCGTTGCTGACTGCTTCCCCAGCGGCCAGGCGAATATCCGCTACCTCGCGCTCCGAGAAACCGCACACGCTCGCAAAGCTTGCAATGCTGCGCCGCGCAAGTGCGGCGTTGCGGGGTTCGCTGGTAAACGTGGCGCGGTAATGAGTGCTCAAGAGCGATGGCTTTCGTTCTCGCCCTTCTCCCCGAGCTCGGGAGCGTCTAAACGCTAGGGCACCGTACCTTTACGACTAATGGCGGCGCGACGCCTCCGGCGCCGTGCACTTCACGAGCTTCTGCTCCACCGCTTGCGGATCGGCGTCCTTGTCGAACGCGATAATTTCCACGGGAGGATTGCAGCGACGCGCGGGCGGCTTGTAGTTGACGGTGATGACGTTCGGAGCTTTTCCGAAAGTGACTCTCGACTTTCCCGATCCGTTGAAGGTGACGTATCCATCGTAGTTCGTGTAGATCTCGATCGGGTTGTTTAGCGAGGTGCCGTTCGCAATCGCGCTCCCGCCGGAATATCCCGTCACGTAGAGCGAAAAGTTGCTCGCGCCGGTATCCTTGCCGGCGATAACCGGCATGTAGATCTCGAGCCGGTCGACGACCGTCGGCGAAGGCGGGTTCTGGCGAAACTCGAGAAAATGGTCGCCGGCGTCTCCGCAGGCTCCCAGTGCGATACCCGAGACCAGTACGCAGAACGCAGCGGCAAAACGGCGCATCCAAAGACTCCAATCCAGCAACGAGACCGCCGGCGGCTAGCGCCGCGGCTGGTCGAACCGGGCGCCTTCTTCGGTCCGCCAGGCGAGCGGCCATGCCGCGGAAAAATAAGCTTTGGTTAGGGCGATTAGCTCAGCTGGGAGAGCACCTCCCTTACAAGGAGGATGTCGGCGGTTCGAGCCCGTCATCGCCCATTATTATTTTCGTCGGTAAATCAGGCGTTTTTGCAATTGCGCTCTAATTCGAGACAGACCGTCGCTGCGGACGGCCGCAAAGCCGGCTGAAATGCGGGCCTTTGCCGTCGTCACGTGCATCGCGGCACTGGTAGGCTTTGTCCTCTGGCTCTTTGGGCCGAAGTCCGAGGGTACGTTCGGCCTGACCGTCGGCGGCGGCACGCAGGCAGCTATAACCTCGATCGACGACACGTCACCGCTGCGACACGACGGCGTTCGAGTTGGCGATATCATCCGATTCGATCGTATGCCGATCGCGCAACGGGTCAACGTTACCGAAGCCGTTGCCGGAGTCGCCGCTACGATCGCCGTCGAGCGCAACGGGGGCGTCGCGACCTTTACGGAAGTCGCTAGGCCGGCGCCCGCGCCGCGGCCGGCGCGGGAAGTTCCAGTCTGGATTCTCACCCTAATCTATGCCGCGATGACGGTCCTCATTGCCTGGCGCGCACCGCGAGGCCGCCTTAGAACCGTGATTATGCTGGTCGTCGCCACGCTCGTCATTGCGTCGGCCGCTTATTCTTACCAGGATTCGATCTACTCGCCGCTCGCAAGCGCCGCGCTGCACGTTACCGCCGCCCTCGCCATTTTAACGTTCACCGTCAGTGCCTTCACGTTTATCGTTATTTTCCCGCCGCGGTCGACGGTCACGTTGCGCTGGGTCCGCGCTGTCGGATTTCCTTTGACCGTTGCGGCTACGGTGCTGTTGGTCTTCGCGGACGGCATCAACTATGCTTTTCGGCTATTCCCGTTCGACGTGACGAGGTTCGGGTTGTACTGCACCGTCCTCGCGTTTGCCGTTTGGATCGTCGGCATCGTTGAAGGCACGTTCTCGGCCGGCAGGAGCTACCGTACGCCCGCGCTCGTCGCGGGCAGCACGCTGATCGTCCTCGCCGTCGTAAATATCGCGTGGTCGCTCACGACGCTCTTCGGCTGGAACGCGGCGTGGGAGGGTTACCTCGAATGGCTGCAGTGGGCGAGCGGCTTCGGAATGTCCTACGCGGTGCTGCGCCATCGGCTGCTCGACCTCAACCTCGCCATATCGCGCGCGGCGATTTTTTCGGTCGTCTCCCTCTCGCTCATTGCGATATTCGTTCTCGCCGAATGGTTGCTGGTAACCATCGCCGAGCGCGCCGTCGGATCCGATTTTGGCGAGAATGGAAAGACGGCGTTGACCGCATTCATCGCGTTATGCCTCGGACTGTCGGCGCGCCGCATCCACCAGGTGATCGAGCACCGCTTGAACCGGCTGTTTTTCGCAAAGCGATATCGCGCACTTGAGGACCTTCGCCGCTTTTCGCTCGAAACGGACGCCGCGACGGATGCCTCCGCGCTGCTCGAGCTCACGCTAAACGCGCTGCGGCGCGACCTCGATGCTCAGTACGCCGCGCTGTATACGGGTATGCCCGAATCGGGATACGTAGCGACCGGAACGGGGACGGCTCTTCCGCTCCGTCTGGATGAAAATGAAGAGGTCGTGCTTCGATTGCGACGGTGGGGCGAAGCGTTTGTCGTCGATAACGAGTCCCATCGCCTCGCCGGGGCCTACGTTTGCCCGATGACGCTGCGAGGCAGGTTGTACGGTTTTGCGATCTGCGGGCCGAAGATCGATCGGACGGGTTATTTACCCGACGAGCGGGAGACCGTCGCGGCCTTGACCCATCGCGTCGGCATTACCTACGAGTGGCTTACGCGCGGCGCGACCGCTCAGGCGGCTCGGTAGGGCACACGCTCCCGCAACGGCGACGCGGGTTCCGGCCTAGGCGGTTAACAGCCGATTCATGCAACCGTCGCAGTGACGGTATCCGCCTTCGCCTTTGAGCCGTTCGTTGTCCGGAATCGCCTGGCCGGCCGGGCAGGTGTCGGTGTTGTGGTAAACGCGCTCGTCGGCCGGTTTATGGACCTCGTTGACCGAGTGAAACGGAGGGACCTTCGCCATGGAATACCTCCTCCTAGTTCGCGTGGACGTGGTGGATTGGCGTCCTGCAGCTTGCGACCCTCCACTGCGGCGCCTTCGCTGGCGCCTTTCTACGCTTATCTCGGGCCGAATTCCGACGCCGAGCGGGTCGGTAGACCTCCGGGCTCGGCATTGTACACGTGAAGCCACTTCGGGCTTGCGGTGATTGCGTCTTCGAGCGAACCACAGATGCGGAAGAGGGCGTCTACGCCGGTCATGACCATAACGCGCTTTACGGAGCCGTCGAGAACCACGAGTACCGGCGGCGGGAGTCCGGCTTCTTCGCGCGCGTTGGCGAGCCGCACGAGTTCGGTTATCGTCGTGGAGTCGACGTACCTCACGCAACTGAAATCCAGCACGATGCACGGCTCGAGCATCACGGCCCTTAAGTCGCGATCCAACTCGGCTTTCGACGCCAAATCGTACTCGCCGCGAAACACGACGATTTGTGTGACTCCCACGCTGACCACCGCTCCATTGACGAAGCCCTCGGTCGGCGTACGTTCCGCGGGCAAGGCGAAAGTTACTATAGAAAGACTACCTTCAGATTTCTGGAGGTCGAATGCTCGGGTGAGTTCGGCGCTGCAACGCCGTCCCTCGCCATGATGCACGGGAGAGCTTAAGCTCGTCTGGGGTCCTGGGTTGCGCAACGTTCGACGCAAGCGCTCAGTCGCTCCGGATGGAACGGTCGTTAAGATACGGTTACCGACACTTGCAGGCGTAACGGTGCCCGCGTTACCGTTGAGTCAGTCAACGGAATCGGATTTCCGATGGCTTAGGGCCCGATGATTTAGGCCTCGTCGGGCCCTTCCGCAACTTCAGATCGGCGTCTTAGCGCGACAAGGATCCCGGCTTGGCCATGAAGTCGTAGAAACCGCCGCCGGCACCGGTCGCCGTTCCGCTCATGACGCCGTTCCCGTCGATTTTGCCGACGAACGAGAGCGCGTTGCCGATGTAGAGTTCTACGCCGCCCTTCGCGTCGACGGCGCCGGTAACCGGAACGATTCGATCGTAGAGCGGGTCGGGGGCAACCGAGAGTCCGCGATAGGTGCCGGTGATCGTACCGCCGGCGATGACGAGCTGCATCTCGCCGAGATGCGGAAGTGCGGTTGGAACGAACTCGGGTTGAAAGGCCGCGACGTACGGCGTTGCGGCGGTCGGAGCACCGCCTTGGTTGGTCGTTGCCGTCGCGACGGACGGGAGCGCGCACAGTGCGAGCGCTATCAAGACCGAGCGACCCGCATTGAATGAGAATCTTGGCATACCTTCACGATACGAACGTACGCTTCGACGACGCTGTGGTTTGGCTTAAAACCGGATGAGCTTAGCCGCTCTTCGCGTTGCGATAAGCCTTCGCTCCCTTGCCTCGGAGTCTCGGCTTACGAAGCAGCCCGGCAATCGCGCCGACCGTTCGGGCGGCCGTTTCGACCGCCGGTTGAGGGGCCGGGCCGAGTGCGACTCCACCGGGCCGTAATCGTACACGAAGGCCTGCCGCTCTGCGCGTATTCGGCGACGTAACCTCCTCCGTGCAGGTGTGGTCGTTTGCGACGTAAAGGCTTCCACCGCATCGACGAAGTCGCGCAATCTTCCGACTTGCGCCTGCCGGCGAGCGCTTCCCTCTTTAATCGTAATCGGTGTCGCAGCCGGCGACCTTGCCGTCTTGAGCGATCGATGCCGTCACGAGAAGCGCCAAACCGCTTCGCGGAAAGAGCACGCGATAGGTGTACGTCGTGCTGGCGTCGGGTGTAGTTTGCTTCCCCTTGAAAATCCATCGCTGCGGGCCCGAGTCGTAGGCCGCGAAGTGCGAATGCATGTAGCTAAGGCGCGCCGGGTCGAGCAAACCACTGAAGGATCGCGTCAGTTGCGAACGGTCGATCGTGCCCCGATGAAGCTGCGTCCATACGGTACGAATTTGCGCGGTCACCGACGGGTTCTCGCCCGGCGACGCTGCGTTTCGCCTCCTCGCGAATTCGGGATCCATGCTCGCAAGGATGCCTTTGGCGATCGCGTCGGGTGACGAATTTCCGCTGTTCGTCAGCACGACGATGTTCGCGTGCAGCGACGGGAACACGTCGTTCACCGACGTGAAGCCCAGCATCGCGCCGCCGTGCGAAAGGATAGGAATTCCGTCGAGGCGGTCGACGTCCCATCCGAACCCGTATCCGGTCGAAATTCCGTTCAGGCGTGCCGGCGCGATCGCTCGGGCGACGTCGGACGGCGACACGATCCGGCCGTCAAAGAAAGCGAGGTCCCACCGCGCAACGTCGCCGGCGGTCGAAACGATCGAGCCCGCGCCGCCCGACCATCCGTAGCCGATATGACCGGCTGGAGCCAGGTTCCCGGCCGGCGTGAACGCGTATCCGACCGCCATATTCGTCAGCGACGGCTCGTCTTTGAGAAACGCGCTGTGCGTCATGTGCGCGGGCCCGAAGATGTTCTTGGCGATATAAACGTCAAACGGCTCGTGCGAGACGCGCGCGACGATCATCCCGAGCAGCAAATAGTTCGTATTGCTGTATTCGTATTGGGTCCCCGGCTTGAAGTGCAGCGGCAGGTTCTTGACCAGCGCCACGGCTTGGCCGAAGGTACCCGGGCTCGAGGAGATGACCTTCACCGCACCCGGCACGTCGTTGATATGATCGGGAATGCCGCTGGTCTGATAGAGCAGCTCTTCGATCGTCACCGCTTGGGCGCGAGCGTATTCCGGCACGTATCGTCCCAGCCGATCCGAGAGCCGCAGCTCGCCGCGCTCTTCGAGCTGTAAAATGGCGGCCGCCGTGAACTGCTTCGTGATCGAACCGATTTCGAAAGACGTGCCCGGGCCGGCGAGGGTACGCTTCGCGACGTCGCTCAGGCCGTACGCCCGATCGAGGACGATCCGCCCGTCGCTGACGATCGCAACGGAGACGCCGGGAATAGTCTGACGCGCGAGGGCGGTCTCGACGACCTGTTTCGAGCGTCCGGCGACGACCGCGCCCTGGGACGGCGGCATCGCGACGGCCGACACCTGTGCGAGGCTGAGCGCTGCGATTGCGGCGGCGTTCGCAGTGGTCACGATTGCCGGGCGTTGCACGCAACCGGTCACGTCCCTTTTTCACCAATGCCGGCGGCGGCGCCGGGCTGCGCGCCGCCGGGCCGGGAAGTGCCTTGGGCGGTGAGCCATCGAGCGCTCGCGAGGAACGAGGCGGCGGCCGTGGTGCTATAATCGCCGGTATGGAGACGACTCAGGCGGTAGGAAACGTTCGCGTTGCGTGGGAGGGCCGAGGCATCGTCACGCTGACGATGGCGCGGCCTGAGAAGCGCAACGCTCTTTCGCTTCCAATGATGCGGGAATTGGAGGGCGCCATTCGCGCCGTGGGCGAGAGTCCCGACGCACGCGTCGCGATTTTGCGCGGCGAAGGCCCGGCGTTCTCCGCGGGTCACGATTTGCGCGAGCTCGTCGACCGCGACGAAGACGCGTACCGCGAAGTCTTCGACGCATGCGTCGATCTGATGCGCGAGATCTCGACCGTCGACGTGCCGGTGATCGCGGAGGTCGAGCGCGTCGCCACCGCCGCCGGATGCCAGTTGGTGGCGGCGTGCGACTTGGCCGTCGCGGCGACGACCGCGACGTTTGCGACGCCGGGGGTGCGCATCGGGCTTTTCTGCAGTACCCCGATGGTGGCGCTAGTGCGCGCGATCGGGCGGAAGCGGGCCATGGAAATGCTGCTGACCGGGACGCCCATCGACGCGCCGACGGCGTTGGCCTGGGGCCTGGTCAACCGCGTGGTGGCGCCCGAGCGCCTTCACGAGGCGACCCTGGAACTGGCCTCGGCGATCGCCGGCGCGAGCTCCGCCGTCGTGCGGCTCGGCAAGGCGGCGTTCTACCGTGGCGTCGACCTCACGGTCGGGGACGCCTATGCCGATGCAAAGAGTACGATGATCTGCAATGCCTTGGTGCCCGACGCACAGGAAGGCATGCACGCGTTCTTGGAAAAGCGCGCCCCGACGTGGAAGGCTTAGGGGAGGAGCGCCTTCCGCACGGGTTGAAAGACCGGCTCTCTGCGCTCGATCGTGGGCTCGAGCGTCGACCTGCAGCAAAGCGTCGCCCACACCCGGTATGCGCAGGCCCGACAAAAAGGGCGTAACGCATACGCGACGGCAAGGGGACTCGCCTTCGGCGGGTCCTCTTGTTTTGTAGTCGAAGTGACCGGCTTCGTGAACGCCCTCCCACCTCGAACACGTTACGCTGCCGCCGTCTTGGCCGTCGCGCTCCTGGCTTCGTGCGCCGTCGCGTTCTTCCGGGCGCGCGTCGAAGCACAAACGCGCCGGGTCGAGATCGCGATGGATTTTCAAGATTTCGACGCCCTGGCGCGGTCCTACAATTACAATCCGGCTGCTTTTCTGATCGCCTTGCGGCGGGCCGGCCTCACGTCGCTGGCGGTGACCGAGGAGCTGGGCAGCAACGTCGGCCTCGACGGCAAGGAGTCGGCGACCACCGGCGCCGCGTTGATCGACCAAGCGCGCATCTCGCCGATTCGCGATCCGCTCCTGGCGGCACTAGTCGCGTCGAAACGGGTCGATCCGAGCGCCGTCTATTTAATCGTGTCCGACCCGGTGGCGTACGAACGCTATCGCGCGCAGCTCGCCCTGCACTTCATGCCCCAAAGCGTTCGAGTGCTGCGCGCTACGCCTCCCTGGATCGTCGAAGTTCGCACGCAGATCGACTACTTCAACACCACCGCCCTCGGCATCCCGACCGGCCAGACCCTGCTTGCGCGTAAACTCGGACTGCTGTTGATTCCGCGCTTTCAGAACGACGAGCGGTTCGCGGCCCCGCAAATCGACGCAGCCTTCGGCCACGTGCTCGCGCTCGACCCGAAAGTTTCGACCGTAATGTTCTTCGGGCTGCGCAATCAAGTCTTCGGTTATCCCGATCACCTCGACGACGCAGCGGCCGCATTCAAACGGAACCGGTTCAACTTCGGCGCGATCGAGACGTACGACGACAGCCAGATCCAAAGGGGCAGCGAGACGCTGGCGCGCGCGATTCCAGGGCGAACGGTCCGCGTCCAGGCGATCGCGAGAACCGAGCTCGACAAGATCCGGCTCGACGAGGTCGTGGCGCGCTACGTCTTGGGCGTCCGCGAGCGCAACGTCCGCGTGGTCTATCTGCGGCCGTGGGAGCACCAAGACGGCGACCTTTCCATCGAAAAGACCAACGTCGAAATGGTCTCCCAGCTCGCCTCCGAGCTGCGTGCCGACGGCTTCAAGCTCGGGCGCGCGACGCCGATTCCGCAGTATCACGGCAACAACCGGGCGCTGATCGGGATCGCGGCGCTGGCGGTGCCATCGATCTTCGTCATCCTGTTGGAGTTCTTCGGCTGGTATCGGCCGTGGATCGCCGGCGCCGCCTACGCGGCTACGATTCTGCTCTACGCCGGCGGCGTCGCGTCGCATCACGATCTGCTGGCGCGCGCGATCCTGGCGTTGGCCGGTGCCCTGCTCTTTGCGCTGGCGGCGATTCTCGTCTTGATCCCGGCCTTCGCCGAAGCACCGGCGCGCGACTTCGGAACGCAGATCGCCCGCAGCGCCGGCTGGACGCTGGCCGCCACCGGCGTTACGCTGCTCGGAGCGCTGGTCGTCGTGGGGTTGATGAGCTCGCCGCTGGCGATGGAAGAAATCGAACGTTTCCGCGGGGCCAGGCTGGTGCTGGCGTTACCACCGGTGGTCGCGTTCGGCCTGTACCTGTTCGACCGGCGTTTCGGCTCGGGCGTGCAACGGCCGCGCGACGTCTTCTTCTCGCCGGTGCTGGCCTATCAGCTCGTGGCCGGCATCGCGATCGTCGCCGCGGGCGCGCTGCTGCTGATGCGCAGCGGTAACGACAGCGATATCGCTCCGTCGCACGCCGAGCTGGCCGTTCGGCATCTGTTGACGCACGTCTTGAGCGTCCGGCCGCGGTTCAAGGACTTCCTCATCGGGTTTCCGTGCATGATGCTGGTCGGAGCGCTGCTGCCGGTCCACCGGCGGGCGATCGGATGGCTTCTCGCGCTCGGCATCGGCGTCGGCATCGGCGACGTGCTCGACACCTTTTGCCATCTGCATACGCCGCTGGAAATCTCGGTGCTTCGGCTGATCTACGGTCTCATCGCCGGCGTCGGGATCGGGACGGTGGCGATCTGGATTTATCGTCGAGCGGCCCGCGTGGCGTGACGTGCGCGTGCTGCTCTCCGGATACTACGGCTTCGGAAACCTCGGCGACGAAGCGCTTCTCGAAGTGATCGTCGACCGGATTGGGCGGCGGTTTCCGGGAGTCGAGGTCGAGGTGCTCTCGCAAACTCCCGGCGCAACGCAAGCGGCCTTCGGCGTCGCGGCAACGCCGCGCTGGGAGTGGCGGCGGGTGCGCGAAGCGATCGCGCGCGCCGACGTCGTCGTCTCGGGCGGCGGCGGCCTGCTGCAGAATGCGACCAGCACGCGCAGCCTGGTTTACTATACGGCGGTTCTGCGCGAAGCGATCGCGGCCAAGCGCAAAGCGATGATTTTCGCGCAATCGATCGGGCCGCTCGACGTGTGGGGCCGATTCTTGGTGCGGCGGTTCTGCCGCGGCGTCGCGCGCGCGACCGTGCGCGACGAGCGCTCCCGGGAACTCCTGCACGCGCTGCTGCCCAAAACCGAGATCGAGCGCACGGCGGATCCGGTTTTTCTTTACGACGCGGCCGACGAAGCGATCGACTTGAGCGCCGAAGGTTTAGGTCCGGAAAGCGGCCGCTACGCCGTCGTCAGCGTGCGCAAGGCCTCAGGTGCGAGGGACGTCGTGCCCCTGCTCCGCCGGGCGGTCGACCGCCTTTCGGAGCGGCACGGCATTCGCGTGGCGTTCCTTCCGCTGGGCGGGAGCCCCGACGCCGAAATCTCGACCGACGTGATCCGGCTATGCAAGTCGGCGCCGGTGCTGCTGCCGGCTTGCCCGCTGGCGCGCGCCGCCGCCGCGATCCGGGGCGCTCACGTGGTGCTCGGCATGCGACTGCACGCGCTGATCTTGGCGGCCCGCTACGCCGTGCCGTTTCTCGCGCTCGCCTACGATCCGAAGGTCGCGGCGCTGTGCGAAGACCTGCGTTACCCCCTGGCACCGCTGTGGAAGGCGGACGGTCCGCATCTCGCGGATACCGACGTCGACGATTTGGTCGACGCGCTGGTCGAGCGCCGCGACGAGCTGGGCGCGCATCTCCGGGCGCGCGTCGACGTCGTGCGCGCGAGCGCCGAACGCAACTTCGACGTTCTCGGCGAGCTGTTGCGGGAGTAGGGCAGGTGGCTGGGCGAATGCCCAGCGTTCCCATGTCCGATACGCAGCGTCGCGACTATCGCGACACGTTGAACCTACCGCGCACGAGCTTCCCGATGAAGGCCGAGCTTTCCAAGCGCGAGCCCGACCGGGTGCGCTGGTGGACGGAGAACCGTACCTACGAGCGGCGTCTCGAGCGCAATGCCGCCGACGCTCCGTGGATCCTTCACGACGGGCCGCCCTACGCCAACAACGAACAGCACATGGGCACGTTCTTCAACATGGTCCTCAAGGACGCGTTCGTCAAGATCGCGCTGTTGAGCGGCCGCTACGCGAAGTTCGTCCCGGGCTGGGACATGCACGGCCTGCCGATCGAGCTCGAAACCCTCAAGCACCTCGGGATCAAAGATTTTCACGATATCGATCCGATCGAGTTGCGAGCGCGGTGCGAGGAACGCGCGCTCTACTGGCTCGACCGCCAACGCGAGATCCGCATCCGCATGGGAAATTTCGGACTGTGGGAGCGGCCGTACCGCACGATCGATCCGGCGTACGAGGCGACCATCGTGCGAGCGCTGGCGGACTTGGCCGAGAAGCAGCAGATCTATAAAGGCTTGCGCTCGACGCTGTGGTGCGTGCACGACGAAACCGCGCTTGCCGAAGCCGAAATCGAGTACGAGACGAAGGTTTCGCCTTCGATCTACGTTCGCTTTACGGCGAACGCCGAGCAAGCCGCAGAGATCGCGCGGCGCTTCGGCTTCGCGCCGGCTGCCGGCAAGCCGCTGTCGTTCTTGATCTGGACGACGACGCCGTGGACGCTGCCGGCCAACGTCGCGATCGCGTTGCGGCCCGACGCGACGTACGGAGCGTACGAGCTCGGCGGCGAGTACCTGGTGGTCGCGACGGCGTTGGCGGGCGCCGCGCTCGGACCCCGCAGCGGCGAAGCTTCGCCGGCTGCGACGACGATCGGCGAGCGCCTCGACGGCGTCGCGGTACGGCATCCGTTCCTGGATCGCGACTCCGACGTCGTGCTGGCCGGCTACGTCGACCTCGAAACCGGAACCGGCGCGGTGCACACCGCTCCCGGACACGGCGCCGACGACTTCGACACCGGCGTCAAGTACGGGCTGCCGATCCTCAATCCGGTCGATGCGGCGGGGCGCTTCACGGCCGAAGCCGGGCCGTACGCCGGCCTGCAAATTTTCGAAGCCAACGCCAAGATCGTCGAAGATCTGCGCGCGTCGGGCGCGCTCTGGAGCGCCGCCGATTACGAACACTCGTACCCGCACTGCTGGCGATGCCACAACCCGGTCATCTTCCGGGCCACGGCGCAGTGGTTCATCGCGATGGATCAAAACCGGCTGCGCCAGAACGCGGTCGACGCAATCGCCGACGTCGCCTACACGCCGCTTTGGGGTCAGACGCGTCAACGGCAGATGATCGAGACGCATCCGGAATGGTGCATCTCGCGCCAACGCACCTGGGGAACGCCGATTCCGGCGATCGTCTGCACCGCGTGCAGCGAATCGATCCTCGATCCGCGCGTCGCGCGGCTGGCCGCCAAGCGCTTCGGGGAAGCCGGCGCGGGCGTCTGGTGGACGGATCCCGTGGCCGCCTATCTGCCCGCCGGCTTTACCTGCCCCCACTGCGGTTCGTCCGGCTTCGAAAAAGAGAAGAACATCGTCGACATCTGGTTCGAGTCCGGCGTTTCGCATCTCGCGGTGCTCGGCAAAGACGGCATGCCGTGGCCGAGCGACCTCGTAATCGAAGGCGCCGATCAATATCGAGGCTGGTTCCGCAGCTCGCTGATCACCGGCGTCGCGATCAAGGGACGAGCGCCGTACCGGCACGTCGCGACGCATGGGTGGGTCAACGACGAGCAGGGCCGGGCGATGTCGAAATCGACCGGAACCGGCATCGGCGCGCGCGAGGCGATGGAGCGCTGGGGGGCCGACGTGCTGCGGCTGTGGGTGGCGTCGGTGGAGTACGTCGACGACGTGCGATTCGGGCCTAACGTCGTCGATCAAATCGGTCGCGTCTATCGCAATCTGCGCAATCGCATCCGGTTCATGCTCTCCAACCTCGACGATCTGGAGCCGGCCGCCGTGGTCGCGCGGGCGAACATGGAGCCGATCGACCGATTGGCGTGCAGCATCGCCGACGCGTTTTCCGCCGCCGTCAAGAACGACTACGACCGTTTGGAACTGCACCGTGCGTATCTGCGCGCCATCGAATTCGAGAGCGGAATGTCGAGCCTGTACTTCGACGCGCTCAAGGATCCGCTCTATTCGCGCGCCGCCGGCGCACCCCGCCGCCGCAGCGCTCAATCGGCGCTGCTGCACGTGCTGCGACGCTTTTTGACCGCGCTGGCGCCGATTCTTTCCTTTACGGCCGAAGAGGCGTGGCAGGCGCTCGGGCCGGGTTTACGAGGCGATGCCCAGAGCATTTTCGACACCGCGTTCGACGCGGCGGTCAAGCCCGATCAGGCATCCGCCGACGCGGCGCTGTGGGAAACGCTCCAAACGCTGCGCGCGCGGGTCGCGGCGACGGAATACCCGCCGTTCGGGGCATGCCTGCAGCTGACGTGCGCTCCCGGACTCTATCGCGCGCTCTCGTCCCTGGGCGCAAATCTCGCCGAAGCGCTGGTGGTCTCGCAGCTCCAACTGCTCGAAGGTGCGACCGCCGACGGCGAGGATCGCGTTCTCGAATTCGAGCTCGCCGCCGCGGAGGGCGCCAAGTGCGAACGCTGCTGGAAGTACCGCGAGCTCGGTACCGATCCGGCGCATCCGGCAATTTGCGCGGAGTGCGCCGAAGTCGTTACGGCCTTAGGCGTTTCGTAAGGCCTCGACGACCGCGCGCGCGGTGCTGCCGCTGGATTGCGGATTCTGTCCGGTGATCCAGCGCCCGTCGACCTCGACGTGATCGCTCCAGGGCGCGTTCTCGACGACCTCGGCTCCTTGCTCGCGCAGCTTGGACGCCAGCAAGAACGGCATGAGCGCGTCGAGCTTCGTTTCGCGTTCCTCGGCATCGGTAAAGCAGGTGATGCGGCGCCCCGACACCAGCGTCTTCGGCTCGCCGGCCCGTATCGCATCGACGAACGCGGCCGGACCGTGGCAGACGGCGGCCATCACTTTTCCCTGCGCGTCGAACTCGCTCAACAGCGATTTGATGCCCTGGCTGCGGGCGAGGTCGAACATCGTTCCGTGACCGCCCGGCAGAAAAACGGCGTCGTAGCGCAACGCGTCGCCGGCTTCCAACGGCATGATGGTCTTAGCGAGCTGCTCCATCACGGCCGGGTCGGGCTCGGCTGCGTCGAGGCTGCGCGGATCGACCGGCACCTGTCCGCCGCGCGGGCTGATGGTCACGACTTCGTGCCCCGCTTCGACGAAGGTCTTGTACGGAATCGCGTACTCGTCGTACCACAGCCCCGTTTTGTGCTCGTCGTCGATTTCGCCGTGACTGGTCACGATCATCAATATCTTGGCCATGCGCCCTGTAACCGCGCAAACGCGCCGTCAGATGCAGCGAGCCGCTCGTCTGCCGTAAAATTCGCGCCACGCCCGCGCCTCGATCGCCTGCCGGGCGGCGCGCATCACCTCGCCAAGCAGATAGACGTTGTGATACGAGAGCAGCCGCGGACCGAGCATCTCCTTGGAGCGAAAGAGGTGCGCCAGGTACGCTCGCGTGTAGGTCGCGCAAACCTCGCACTCGCACTGCGGGTCGACCGGCGTGAAATCGTCGACGTAAGCAGCGTTAAAGATGTTGAACTCGCCGTCGTGCGTCATCGCGCGTCCGTTGCGGCCGCAGCGCGTGGGGTAGACGCAATCGAACATGTCGATTCCGCAGTCGACCGCTTCGATCAGGTCGGCCACGGTGCCGACGCCCATCAGGTAACGCGGCTTGCCGCGCGGCAAAAGCTGCGCCGTAGCGCGCGCGCACGCATACATCTCCGCGCGCGTTTCCCCGACCGAGAGCCCGCCGATCGCATAGCCAGGCAGATCCAGCGCCGCGAGTTCTGCGGCGCTGCGCTCGCGTAGTTCGGGGTCGAGTCCGCCCTGCACGATCCCGAACAGCGCGACGTTCGGGTCGGCATGCGCCGCGGCTGCGCGCCGCGCCCAGACGCCGGTCAGCCGGACCGATTCCTCGAGCCGTTCGCGCGGAGCCGGAAGCTTGACGCAGACGTCGAGCACCATCGCGACGTCGACGCCGGCGGCTTCTTGAAACTCGACGACGTTCTCGGGCGTAAAACGATGTTCGCTGCCGTCCAAGTGGGAGCGAAAGGTCACGCCGTCCTCGTCGAGGCTGCGCCGTCCCTCGAGGCTGAAGACTTGAAAGCCGCCCGAGTCGGTCAGGATCGGACGGTCCCAGGCCATGAAACGATGCAGTCCGCCGGCCGCTTCGATGATGCGCCGTCCGGGGCGCAGCCAAAGGTGGTACGTGTTGGCGAGCACGATTTGCGCGCCCGCGGACCGCAGGTCGGCCGGCGTGAGTCCCTTGACGGTCGCCGCCGTTCCGACCGGCATGAAGCACGGCGTTTCGACCACACCGTGCGCCAGGGTCAGCGTACCGCGGCGTGCGTCGCCGTCGCTGCCGCGAAGCTCGAAGACGTCGCGCATCGGCGTTACGCTTCGCTCGAGCCCGCCAGCAGCTCGCGAGCGCGCACGTATTCCGGCGGCGGATCGGCTTCGAACTCGAGCGCGATCCCGCTGCGCGGATGCGTAAAGCTCAATCGCCACGCGTGCAGCGCTTGACCGCGCAGGCCGAAGACCGGCTCGAGCTTACCGTAGACGGGGTCGTTGATCAGCGGGTGACCGATGGCCGCCGCGTGCACGCGGATTTGGTGCGTCCGCCCGGTTTCGAGGCGGAAGAGCAGCTCGCAAGCCTTGGGAAACCGGAGTAACGTTTCGTAGTGCGTGATCGCCGGTTTGCCGTCGGCCACGATCGCAAACTTCAAGCGATTGTGCGGATCTCGCGCGATCGGACCTTCGATGGTGCCGCGTTCGTGCTCGGGAATCCCGCGTACGAGGCCCCGGTACTCGCGCTTCACGACGCGCGCTTTCATCGCGATTCCGAGCGCCGACAGCGTCGCTTCGTTCTTCGCGACGACCAGCAAACCGGAGGTGTCGCGATCGAGCCGGTGTACTAGTCCGGGCCGCAACTCGTGGCCGGGGAGGGCGCGCCCGACGTGACCCAGGACCGCGTTGACCAGCGTGCCGCCGGTCGCGCCTCGTGCCGGGTGCGTCACCATGCCGGCGGGCTTGTCGACGACGATGAGGTCTTCGTCCTCGTAGACGATCGGAATCTCGATCGCTTCCGCAATCGCGACCGGTTCGAGGCGCGGTGCGATCTCGAACTCCAGCCGTTCGCCGGCCTCGAGCGGGCGGCTCGCCTTGGCGGCACTGCCGTTGACGAGGACTTTGCCTTCCTTGACGGCCTGCGCCACCTGCGCGCGCGTCGCTCCCGAGAGACGCGCGACGACGACGTCGGTGCGCTTTCCGGCTTCCTCAGTTGTGACGGCGTGAAACAAGGCTCGAGATCAACAGCAGCCCCACGCCGATCGTGATGCACGAATCGGCGACGTTGAAGATGTTGCCCCAAATCTTATAAAAGTCGATGAAGTCGACGACGTACCCGTAGGAGACGCGATCGACGATGTTGCCGATGGCCCCACCGACGATCATGCCGAAGGCGATGCTGACCAAACGCGACCGTGCGGCCGCGTCGCGGAAGCTGAGCCAAAACACGACCAACACCGCAATCGCCATGCTGATCAGCAGAACTTTGTTGCTGCCGAAGAGTCCGAAGGCGCCGTGAAAGTTGCGTTCGTACGTCCAGTTCAAGAAATGCGGGATGACGATGCGGCTGTCGCAGGGCGTGCTGTATAGCGCCGAGACGCACGGCCGGAACGTCTTGACGACCAGGCTCTTCGTGTACTGGTCCAGCGCGAGCACCGCAATCGCGGCGCCGGCGATCAGAAACGCCGAAAGCGTGCTAGAGTTTCGGGAGCGGGACAAACTGATAAAACCATCCTGCAACGGTAAGGAACGCATCGTTGACCAGCACCAGGCCGACCACGATCAGAAAGGCGCCGGCGGCAAACTCGATTGCCGGTAGATAGCGCTTGATCCTATCGAGGAGCGGGAGAATCGCGCCGATGGCCGCGGCCGTTATCAGAAACGGCACCGCGAGGCCGGCCGAGTACGACGAAAGCAGCACCGCCGCCTGGCCGTTGTGCTGCTGCGAGGCGATCGCGAGGATTCCGGCCAGAATCGGCCCGATGCACGGCGACCATCCGGCCGCGAAGGCTACCCCGACCAGCAGCGACGTCCAGAACGAACGGCGGTCGTGCTGCAGGTGCGAGCGCGTGTCCATCATGAGAAACGGGATCCGGATGAGCCCCATCATCTGCAGGCCCAAAACGACGACCAGGACGCCGCCGATCTGGGTGATCAGCGTCCGGTAATCGCTCAAAACGCCGCCGACCGCGCTGGCGGTCAAGCCGAGGAGCACGAAAACGACGCTGAAACCCAGCACGAAGGCGAGCGCGTGCGTCAGCGCCGCCGCCCTCGCCGCCGTCGGCGTCTCGCCCTTGAGGTCTTCCAGGCTTTCGCCCGTCAGCAACGAGAGGTAGGCGGGAACGAGCGGGAGGACGCATGGCGATACGAAGGAAACGAGGCCCGCGAGGAAGGCGATTCCCACCGTAAGGTGCGCGGATTGGGTCATGCGCCAAAATGGTTATCCCGACGTCCGAATAAGGCCTGTTTGAATGCAGCATTGGTTCTACTATCCCAACTTCAATCCGATCGCGTTCAGCATCGGGCCGGTCAAGGTGCATTGGTACGGCATCGCCTACCTGGTGGGCTTCATCCTGG
>DATJUC010000228.1:0-18117 GCA_035502675.1 Candidatus Acidiferrales bacterium
CGGTCGTCGCCGACGTACTGGCGCGCACGGCGCGGACCGCCGGGCCGGCATTCTTCCTTACCGGCACGGACGAACACGGTCAGAAAGTTCAGAATGCGGCCGCCGAGCACGGCAAGGCGCCGCAGGCTTGGACCGACGAGCTGGTACCGCGCTGGAAGGCGCTATTTGAGGCTTACCACGTTCGCTACGACGACTTCATTCGCACTACCGAGCCGCGCCACACCCGCGTGGTGCAGGCGGTCTTCGAGCGCTTGCGCGAAAGCGGCGACGTCTATCTCGGCACGTACGAGGGCTGGTACTGCGTTCACGACGAGACGTTCTGGCTCGAATCGAAGCTGGTCGACGGGCGTTGCCCGACGTGCGGACGCGAGGTCAGCTGGATCTCGGAGAACGATTGGTTCTTCCGTCTTTCCAAGTATCGCGACCGCCTGCTCGAACACTTCCGCGCCAACCCGCGCTGGGTTCGCCCAACCGGCGTCTACAACGAGATGGTCTCGCTGCTCGAAGAGGGCCTCGAAGATCTCTCGATTTCGCGTACCAACGTCGACTGGGGCATCCCGGTTCCAGGCGGAGGCGGCACGATTTACGTGTGGTTCGACGCACTGTTGAACTACTTGAGCGCGGTCGGCTGGTCGACCGATCCGGCGCGGTTCGCAACCTATTGGCCGGCATCGGTGCAACTCGTCGGCAAAGAGATCGCGCGCTTCCATACGATCATCTGGCCGGCGGTCTTGTGGGCGATCGGCGAAGCCGCGCCGGATCTGGTCTTCGCGCACGGCTGGATCACGGTCGACGGACAGAAGATGGGCAAGAGCGTCGGGAACGCGGTCGACGCGTTCGAGCTCGCGCGGCGTTTCGGCGCCGACTCGATGCGCTATTTTCTTCTGCGCGAAGCGCCGTTCGGTAGCGACTTTTCGTACTCCGAAGAAAAGATCGCGCAGCGTCACAACGACGATCTCGGCAACGACCTGGGAAACCTGCTGCAGCGCACGCTCGCGATGCTGGCGAAGTATCGCAGCGGCCTCGTGCCCGCGCCTGCGGCTCGATCCGGCGCGCTGGCGCTGCGGTTCGAGGAACTTCCGGCGCGCGTTCGCGCGACGATGCTGGACTTGCGCTTCCGCGAAGCGCTGGAAGCCGTCTGGGAGCTGGTCACCGCCCTCAACCGCGCGATCGACGAGCGCAAACCGTGGGTGCTTTATAAAGAAGGCCGCAGCGAAGAGCTGGACGCGCTGCTGTACGACCTCTGCGAAGGGCTGCGCTGGCTGGCCGCGCTGCTGCACCCGGTAATGCCCGAACGGATGGAAGAGATGTGGCGCCGGATCGGGGCGAGCGGCAGCGTCGGCGACGACTGGTCGGAGTCGCTGCGCTGGGGCGGTTTACGGGCGGGCAGCGTCACCGACGTCGGAACGCCGCTCTTCCCGCGCATCGAATTGGTCCCCAGCGCGTGAACTCGCGGCGACAGAACTTCTACGCGATCGCCAGCGTCGGCACGTTTGCCGCCGCCGTCGCGCTGGCAACGATTCTAGCGCTGACGACGCACGAACGCTGGAACGTCCAGGTTGCGGTTTTGGTCGGCGCAGCGGTGCTCGTGGTCGCGATTTTGGCGCTCAACGGCTTGCCGGTGCGCGGCTTGCGCATCCGGCGCGGCGACTTCTCCGCCGAGGCGCTCTTCCAAGACGCACCGGTCGCCATTCCGATGTACGTTTTGGTGAGTCCCGAAGCCGCGGCCGTCGCGGTTCTCGCCGGATTCACGCTGGCGGCGCTCATGCGCGCCAGCGTCGGCCGATTGGATTTGCTGCGCCAAGGCGCCGTTCGCGCGCTGCTGATCCTCGTGCTCGCGCCGCTGCGCCCCGAGTTCCTCGCGCTGCTCGCGGGGCCGGGCGGCGCGTTCTGGTTCCTCCTGATCGGCGCGGTGGCCGCCGTCGCCGTGATCTTCGTCTGCTCGATGCCGTTCGTCGCGATCCATACCAGCTTGCCGATGTCGACGATTTGGAAGCGCCTGGGCAAAGACCGCCGGCTGTGGTCGGGGCTGATTTCCACGGTGTTCTGGAGTTACGTGATCGTGCGCCTGGTGCCGGCCGGCGCGGGCGCAGCCGCGGCCGCGATCGCGCTCTGGCTGCCGGTCGTCGCGTACTCGATGTTGCTGCGGCTGGTCGACGAGCAGGCCGTTGAGCTGCATCGTTTGCGCCTCGTGCGCGACGCGGTACAAGCGATGCTCGGTGCGCGGGATCCGCTGCCGCAGATCAACGCGATTCTTTCCTCCATTCACGGAACGCTGCTCGACGAAACGATCTCGATCGTCACGGCCAGCAGCGCGCCGGTCGACGATTGGCGCATCGTCGCGTCGCTCGGTCAAGCTCCGACCACGGCCGACGTCGAGTTGCGGCGGCGCACGCTCACGCGTCTGAAGTTTGCGGGAATGCCGTCGGTGGTGCTCGAGGGCGATTACGCCACGATGCACGCGTTCGGCATCCGGTTGAGCGACGACGGCGACCTGCTCGGCGCCCTGCTGGTTCGCCGGCGCGGAGCGCCGATTCCGGAAAACGGGCAGCGTCAATACGTCGAAGCGGCGCGCGGAATCGCCCCGCTCCTGCGCGACATCCGCTCGATCGCCGCAGCCCAGAGCGCGGCCACGACCGACGCGCTGACGCGGCTCAAGAACCGGGCCGCCATCTTCGAGCAGCTGCGCGGAATGCTCGACGACGTCGTGCGCAGCGGCGCGGTGCTGCTGCTCGACATCGATCACTTCAAGCGAATCAACGACGAGCAAGGCCATCCCGCGGGGGACGCCTGTTTGGTGCGAATCGCGGAGCTCGCGGCGTCCTCGATTCGCGCCGGCGACGCGGTCGGACGCTACGGCGGCGAAGAGTTTCTGATCGTCATGCCCGGCGCGACGCGCGACTCGGCGATGATGGTGGGCGAACGGCTGCGGCTGGCGATCTCGCTCTCCGGCCTGCGGCACGCTTCCGGTGAAGCCGTAACCGCCAGCCTGGGCGTCGCGGCGGCCGTCTCCGGCGACACGCCCGAAACGCTGGTAGCGCGCGCCGACCGGGCGCTCTACGAAGCCAAGCGCACCGGACGCAACCGCATCGTCGAGGGCATCGCCGAAAGCGCGTAGCTCCGCATGATCGACACGCATTGCCACCTCCACGACAAGCAATTCGACGGCGACCGGGAGGAAACGATCGGCCGCGCCCGCGATGCCGGCGTGGACGATGCGATCTGCGTCGGCTGCGACCTCGGCGATTCGCTGCGGGCGCTCGACGTCGCGTCGCGTTTCGGGCTGCACGCCTCCGCCGGCATTCATCCGCACGAAGCCAAAGACGCACCCGGTCTCCTGGCCGAGAGCTTCGAACCGCTGCTCGAAGACCGGCGCGTCGTCGCGATCGGCGAGACCGGATTGGACTACTATTACGACTTCAGCCCGCGCGACGCACAGGCGCGCGTGTTTCGCGACCAGCTGCGGCTGGCCCGCCGGCGAGCGATGCCGCTGATCTTCCACCAGCGCGACGCCTTCGACGACTTCGTGGCGATCTTGCGCGAAGAGTTTTCGCCCGAAATGCGCGGCGTCGTGCACTGTTTCACGGGAAACGCGGAGCAAGCGCGCACGTTGGTCGGCGAGTTCGGTCTGCGGCTGGGCATCGGCGGAGTCCTCACGTTCGCCAACGCGCAGCCGCTGCGCGACGCGGTGCGCGAAGCCGGCATCGACGCGATCGTCCTCGAGACCGACGCGCCGTACCTCGCGCCCGTGCCGGTCCGCGGCCGCCGCAACGAGCCCGCCTTCGTACGCCACGTGGCGGTCAAACTCGCCGCGCTGCTCGGCCTCGAGCTCGACGAGGTCGTGGCGACCGCCGATCGCAACGCCCGCGCGCTGTTCGGCATCTGACTAGGCCGCGGTCAGCGGTTTGGCCGCGGTCCAACGCCGCTCGACCCGATCGCGCGCCGCCGCGACGACGGCCGCGTCCCCGGTGGTCAAGCCCCAGTCGGTAAGGTCGCCCGCATCGCGCAACGCGAACGAGGCATTCGCGCTGCCGATCCACGCCCGCGACCCGGCGACGGCGAACTTCTCCGAATCCGGACAGACGCGAACGCGCGCGCCGTCGTGCTGCAAGCGCTCGAGGATCGCGCGCTCGCGCGCGTTGTGACGCAAGTCGCGCTCGCTGACCATCAATCGCGGCGACGCGCCCGCCCGCGCGAGCGCGTGCAGCGCGCCGTACACCGGATTGCCGGTGCCGAACGATTCGCTCTCGACCAAGACGCCGTCGGCGGCCGAAGCCCGGCCGAGCAGCGCCGCCTCCAGCGCGAGCGCGTCGCGCTTCGTGCCGGCGACGCCGCACGCGCCGTCGTCGCGCAGGACGAAGTCGCCTTCACCCCAGTTCCGTCCGTCGAAATACGCAGCGCCGTCGGCGACGATCGACTTGGCGTGCGTTCCCCGGCGGAGAGCGGCGTCCGCGCCGGCGGCGCGCAGCCGTCGGACGATGCCGCGATTGTTGCGCGCGATGCCGTCCTCGGCCGGCCGGTCCGCGCCGTCGAGACGCACGACGACGTGCGCACCCCGCCGCGCCGCGTCTTCCAGCGCCCGCAGCATCGGACCGTCGCGCATCGTATAGGCGCACGCCTGGACGTCGCGGGCGCCGCCGACCGCGGCGATCGCGTCGCGCGTCGAGCTGAGCCGTACCATCACCGGCACTATCCCGACAAAGGTCGCCGGCGGCTAGGCAAGGATTGCCGCCCGCCAATCGGGGAAAGCAGCCAAACACCGATGCTTTCACGCCCTCAGAGCCGTCCTGACGACGGCGGCAAGGGCGCCTTCGTGCGCGAGATGTTCGCGCAGATCGCGCCCAGGTACGACGTTGCGAACCGCGTTCTGACGGGCGGGTTCGACGAGCGCTGGCGGCGCAGAGCGATCGGCGTGCTGCGCGCCCCGCGCGGCGGACGCGTGCTCGATCTCTGCTGCGGTACCGGCGACTTGGTCTTTCACTTGCTGCGCGTCGATCCGTCGCTGACGGTCACCGGTCTGGATTTCTGCGAACCCATGCTCGAACGCGCGCGTGCGCGAGCGGCGTCGTCGTCCGCCGGCAGCCGGGCGAGCTTCGTCGAAGGCGACGCCATGGCGCTTCCGTTCGAGGACGCGGCGTTCGACGGCGCCACGATGGGATTCAGCCTGCGAAACGTGGTCGACGTCGATGCCGTGCTGCGCGAGGTGCGGCGGGTGCTGCGCCCGGGCGCGCGCTTCGTCAACCTCGACGTCAGCAAGGCTCCCAATCCGCTCTGGAAGCGCGCCTTCGATCTCTATTTCTACGGGGTGGTTCCGGTGCTCGGCGGGATCGTCGGCGGATCGCGCCGGGCGTACGCGTATCTCCCGAGCTCGCTCACGCATCACCCCAACGCCGTCGAGCTGCGGCGGCGCTTCGCGCGCGCCGGATTTACGGATGCCGGTTTCGTCGCGCTGATGGGCGGCGCGATCGCCGTGCATTACGGGACCAACCCGTGATCGCGCGCCGCAGCGACCCCGACCTGCGCGAACTCGTCGAGACGTTCTTTCGCTCGACGTTTTCGACCGACAACGCCGTCATTACCGAGGCCGTTAGGCGAATGCTGGCGGCCGGCGGCAAGCGTTTGCGCCCGCGCATCACGCTGTTGGCGGCCGACGCCTGCGGAGGCAACGCGGTCGATCAGCTCTATCTCGCCGCCTACATGGAACTGATCCACGTCGCGACGCTGATCCACGACGACGTGGTCGACAACGCCACGACTCGCCGCGGGGTAAACGCGACCGCCGTCGACTACGGCAATCGGGTGAGCGTCTTGGCGGGCGACTATCTGTTCGCGTGGATCTTCAAGAACGTGACGGCCGGCTATCCGCCGCCCGTTCCGAACGTCCTATCGGCGACGCTGGCCGACATCTGCGACGGCGAAGTGCTGCAACTCCAGTCGCTCGGTAACCTCGATCTCTCGCCCGACGCCTACGTGGAAATCGCCCGCAAGAAGACGGCCTCCCTGTTCGCCGCGTCGGCCGAATGCGGCGCGATCATGGGCGGCGGAAACGCCGGCGAGATCGCGGGGCTGCGCGAGTTCGGAGACGCATTCGGCGTCGCCTTTCAAATGAAAGACGACGTGCTCGATTTGACGGCCGACGAACGCTCGCTCGGCAAGCCGGTCGGCAACGACCTCACCGAACGCAAGGTCACAATTCCCATGATCGAAGCACTCGGGGCCGGCGATCCAAACTTTACGGCCCAGGTACGGCGTTTCTATAGCGAGCGCGACAACCGCGGCATCCCGTCGGTGGTCGAAGGGATCGAGCGGCAAGGCGGCTTAGCGGCCACTCGCACTCGCATCGCGGGTTTCGTGGCGCGCGCCAAGAAGGCTTTAGAGCCCATTGCCGCGGGTACGGCGAAGGAGGAGCTCGCGCATCTCGCCGATGCGCTGCTCGAGGAGTAGACCATGATTCATCCCATTCTGGCGTTCATCGACGCGCCGATCCTGATCGGCATCGTCGTTCTGGGCGCACTGCTGTTCGGGGCCGACAAGCTGCCGAAGCTGGCACGCGGCGCCGGCCAAGCCAAAAAGGAGTTCATGCTCGGTCAGATCGAGGCCGACGAGGCCGCCAATCGCGCGCGCGAAGAGGCGCGTCAGCGCTCCGCAGAATCGCACGCCGACGTCATGGACAACGTGGAAGCCGGCGCCATGCAGGGGGAGGTCGTTCCGCCGCCGACCCCGGGAAGAGGCACGCCTAGCAGTTGACGCAACTGGCGCATCCGCCGGCTTCGCCGGTCGACGACGAGGTCGCGTGGGATCAGAAAGAGATGCCGTTTACGGAGCACCTGCGGGAGCTCCGTAGCCGTCTCTTGATCGTTCTCGCCACCGTCGGCGGCATCGCCCTCCTGCTGTTTTGGCCGTCTCAATTCGTCATCCGCTGGATGACGCAGGCGTATTTCCACGGCATCGAGCTGCACGCGTTCGGGCCGGCCGACGTCATCTTCACCGAATTCAAGCTTTCGATCGTCGGCGGAATCGTGCTCGGGTTGCCGGTGCTGCTCCAGCAACTCTGGCTGTTCGTGGTTCCGGCCATCCACCCGCGCACGCGACGCATGGTGTACGCGTTCGTGGTTCCATCGCTGCTGCTGGCGTTTGCCGGCCTGGCCTTCGCGCACTTCGTCGTGATTCCGCGCGTCGTCAGCGCGCTGCTGGCGATCACCAACGCGGTCGCGACGCCGACGTTCGGCGTCGCCTCGACGCTCAACTTCGCCATCGTCCTGCTCGCGTTGTTCGCCATCATCTTTCAGACGCCGATCGTGTTGATCGGCTTGGCTCGTCTGGGGATCGTCAACGCTGCCGGCCTGATGCGCTACCGGCGGCACGCGGTCTTCGCGTTCTTCGTGGCCGCCGGCATCGCCGCGCCGGACGGCAACCCGCTCACCATGGCGATGCTGGCGATCCCGATGTACGTACTCTACGAGCTGTCGATCTGGGCGATCGTCCTGCTCCAGCGCACCTGGCGCCCGGCGTGACCGCGGTTCGCTCGCTCTACGACGACTTCGTTCGCACGTTCGGAAACGTGCTGTTCGCCGTGTCGCTCTTCGTCGTCTGGGGCGCGCTCACGATCGTCGGCGTCGTCGTAGATCAAGGCAAAGATCCGTCCGTCTATTTTCAAGCGTACGCCGCCCCGATCGCGCGAGCGATCCTGCGCCTTAGCCTGGACAACGTCTACCACTCGCCCTGGTACGTGGGCATCGTCGGCTTGATCTTGCTCTCGCTGACCGTCTGCACGTTCAAACGGGTGATCCCCGCGCGGCTTCCGCCGCTGCGCCCGATCAAGGTCGACAAGATTCCGCTGCACGCCGGCTTCGAGGTCGCGGGCGATCCCGAGACGGTGCGCGAGCGGCTGGCGGCATTCTTCGGCCGGCGCGGGTGGCAAATTCGCGAGCGCCTCTTCGACGGCGTCGAATGGAGCTTTGCCGACAAGCACAACTGGGCGCGGCGCGGCGTGCTCGTCGCTCACATCGGGTTCGTCATCATCGCAGCCGGCACGACGATTTATTGGGCGCGCGGATTCTCGGGAGAAACGGCGGTTCTGACCGGCGAGACGGTCACCGTTCCGGAAACGCACGCAACCATCCGGCTGAACGATTTCCGTTACGCCATCCAGCCGATCATGACCAAGAGCGGCATGGTCTATCAGCCGATCGACTACGTTTCGGACGTCACGGTCACCGGCAAAGACGGCGTGCCCAAGCACTACATCGTGCGCGTCAACCATCCGATCGACGTCGACGGCACGTTGTACTACCAATCGAGCTACGGCTTCGGAATGCGCTTCCGGCTGACCGACCGCGGCGTGGCGGTGCCCGGCGTCCCGGGACGGACGCTGGCCGAGGGCGACTCGTTCGAGGTGCCGGGAACGCAGCGCAGCGTCGTCTACGAGCGTTTCGTCCCGACCGTCGACAAGCAATCCGGAATGCCAGCGGCGGATCCGCGCGTGAACGACCCCGGCGTGGTGCTGGGCGTCGTGCAGGGCGGCAGCTCGCTAGGCGAGGCGCTGATTCCGCTGCACCAATGGGTCGACCTCGGCGACGGCTGGCGGATGACCCCGCAGCGATACGTGTTGTACAGCGGCTTTCAGTACCGCTACGATCCGGGCATTCCGCTGGTCGGCATCGGCGCGTTCGTGCTGGTCGCGGGCCTGATCGTTTCGTTCTATTTCCTGCCGGCGCGTCTGTACGTGCGGGTCGACCGAACCGCGGCCGGGCGTTCGCACGTCGGCGTCGCTGCGACGACCGTCAAAGGTTACGACGTTTTCGAGAACGAGTTTCGCCGGCTGATGGTAACGTTGAGAGGGGAAACGACGTGAAGATGCCGCTCGACCAAGTCTTATTGGCAACCGCCATCGGCGCTTACGTGCTCGCGGCGCTGGCGCTGCTGGTGTACTTTTTCTCGCGCGAAGATTGGCTGCGAAACTTCGGCGCGCCGCTGGCGATCGCCGGCTGCGTGGCGCAGTTCGCACAGCTGATCGCGCGCTACGAGATGACCGGAATCTGGCCGTTACTCAATCTCTACGGGTCGCTCTCGCTGTTTTCGGCGATGGCGGTCGCGATCTTCATCGGCTTCGCGTTTCGCTACCGCGCCTGGTACGCGGGCGGCTTCGTGCTCGTGCTGGCGGCGATTTTTTTGGCGTACGGGGCAACCTGGAACGAAGGCACGCTGCCGGCCGTGCCGTCGCTGCAGTCGTACTGGGCGAAGATCCACGTCCCGATCGTGGTCTCGTCCTACGCGGCCTTCCTGGTAGCGTTCGTCTTTTCGTGCATCTACTTGCTGAAGTACTACGCCGAGCGCGGCTTCATGCAGCCGCAGGTCGTCGCGCCGATGGCGACCGACGCCGGACCGGTGGTGCCCGCGAGCCCGCTCGCGGTCGCCGACTTCACGACGCCGGTCGAGGACTCGACGCCCGCCTTGGCCCGCGCCGCCGCTTCCGGAAACGCAGTCGCAGCCTGGCTGACGACGCTGCCCTCGCTTCCGCAACTCGACGTCATCGTCTACCGCGCCGTCGCGATCGGGCTGCCGCTGATCTCGATCGGCATCATCACCGGGGCGATGTGGGCCAAGGAGTCGTGGGGCGCGTACTGGCAGTGGGACCCCAAAGAAACCGCCGCACTGGCCACCTGGATCGTCTATCTGGCATACATGCACCTGCACACGCGCCATGCATGGCGGGGACTCCGGACGAACTGGGTCAGCGTGCTCGGTTTCGTCTCGGTCATATTCTGCTATCTCGGCGTCAACATCTGGATCTCGGGACTGCACAGCTACAAAGTTTGAGGCAACCACCCATGCGAGACGAAAACGAACGACCGTTGCATTCGCCGAGCGAAGACGAGGATCTCAAGCCCGACATCCTCGAAGGCGAACGCTCGCCGCTCTCGCCCGCGGAAGCGATGCGGCGCGAACTCGAGACCTACGGCGAGGACAGTACTTTCCCCAATCGCGAAGATCAGGAAGACGAGCACGCCGGCGCGTCGTGAGCGTCGATCGCGCCCGCTAGGCGGCGCAGCCGGACGAGCGCGGCCGAGTAGTTCGTGATCTCGCACGAGAGCAGCGCGACGACGTAGGCGTCGCGTGCGCCGAGGCCGACGATGGCGACGTCGTGCCGCACGCCGGGCAGCACGCCGGTTTTGTTGGCCACCGGCACGCGGCGTTCGATACCCGCCGGAATTGTGTCGCGGTCTTCCTGTTTCGACATGACGTCGACGATGCGGCGGCAGCCGCGACTCGAGACGCCCGCGAATCCCGACGCCGTGCCGTTGGCCAGACCGTACGCGAGGACGCCCATGTCGCGCGCCGTCGTCGTATTATCGATTCCGGCCGCGCGCGCCGCGAAATCCATGAAGTGCCGGCGCAAACGTGTCGCGCGGAGCCCGGCCCGGCCTGCCATCGCGTTCACCCGAGCGAAACCGATCCAGTCGGCCAGCACGTTGGCGGCGGTGTTGTCGCTTTGCGCGATCATCGCGTGCATCAAGTTCTCGAGGGTTGCCGGCTGGCCGCCGCGATCGCTGCCAAAGGTCTCGGAGGCACCGACGATTTCGGATTGCCTCACGACCAAGCGATGCCCCCAGCCGATGCCGTCGCGCTCCATCTCGTCAAGCGCCGCCAGCGCGATCAGGAGCTTGATCGTCGATGCCGCCGGCATGACGAAGGCCGCATCGTGCCGGACGAAGGGCGCGGGATCGGTCAAACGCCGGGCATACGCCGCAACGACGCCCGGAAACGTCCAGTCGATCGCACCGCACGCCGGAGCGGCGGCGAGCAGCGCGCCCGCGCAGACGCCTAGAAATCCGGCGCGCGTGACGCTTTCGGCGCGCCGCATCAGCGCGGCGTCGCAGCCGTGGTCAGCGACGTGAAGACTTGCTGCCCCGGCGACCGCGCCGGCGCCGGAGCGACTGCCGGGCGTACTCGAGCGGACGGCGGCGCGGATCCGGC
Organism: Candidatus Acidiferrales bacterium; assembly: GCA_035502675.1. Lineage (GTDB taxonomy): Bacteria > Vulcanimicrobiota > Vulcanimicrobiia > Vulcanimicrobiales > Vulcanimicrobiaceae > DATJUC01. The sequence goes on from DATJUC010000228.1 coordinate 10,978, forward strand.
CGCACCGCGCGGTTTCCCGGCGCGAACGAGCCGGCGGGCGCGCTGGGCGGCGAGTTCTTCGCGCGCCGCGTCGCGTTGTGCCAGTGCGGCTTTCAGCGCGCGGCGCAGCGCTGCGATCTCGGGAGCGTCGCGCCGGACGGCGGCGGCCGGAGGCTTCGCCGAAAGTGCGGCGCCGCGCTCGGGTCCGTGCGCCACGCAGCCGGCGACGAGCAGCACTGCAGCGCATCGGCTCGCGAAACGAGCAAGCGAGACTGGCGTCATGCTTCCGTTATCGGCGCTCTTCCGAGTTAGGTCCTGGCGCCCCGAAGAGGGCACGCTTACCATGGCTTGAAGAGGCAACCATCGCCCCTGCCTTTTCCGGAGAGGATGAGCTTTGTCTGATCGCGGTGCAGCGGACGCTTCTGGCGGCGTCCAGCGCAGGATATTGACTGCGCACGACGACCCCGGCGAAACCCCCGAAGAGGTAACCCGCCGAACCTTCATGGCCAACGCCACGATGACGATCGGCGGCATCATCGGCGTCGTCCTCGCGGTTCCGATCGTCGGTTCGTTGATTCCCAGCGGCTCGCAGAGCAAGGGATCCTGGTCACCGCTTACCGCCGACGAGCTCAAATCGCTGGAAACGGCGACCTCGAAGCCCGTCAAGATGTCGTTTACGCTGAAGTTCAAGGACGGCTATCTGCCCGAGCAAGCCGTCGATCAATACGTCTGGGGCATCAAAATCGACGAAGCCAAATTCAAAGCCGCCCGTCCCGACATCTACCAAGTCCCCAACGGCAACGTGACCTACCCCGCCGTCAACATGGGCTTCGTCGTCTTCAGCCCGATCTGTCCGCATCTGGGGTGCCGCTTCAACTGGAGCGCCGACGCCGACAAGTTCCTTTGCCCGTGCCACGGATCGCAGTACAATTTCGACGGAACGCACGTCGCCGGACCGGCTCCGCGCGGACTCGATCCGTTGCCGTTCCAGGAGCAGAGCGGAACGGCGCAAGTCACCTGGATCATGTACCAGACGAACACGCCCGCGCGAATCGTCATCTCGTACCAGGCGTAAACGAGGAAACAGCGATGCTCAACTGGATCGAGAAGCGCACCGGATTCGTCTCGATGACGAAGGAGTTCCTCACCGAGGACGTTCCCGGCGGCGCCAGCTACTGGTACGTCTTCGGCAGCGCGACGCTGTTCGCCATGATCGTTCAGATCGTGACCGGCATCTTCCTGACGTTCTTCTACGCGCCGTCGGCCGCCACGGCGTGGGAATCGACGCGCGCGATCTATCTCAATCCTTGGACGCACTTTTTGCTGTCGGTGCACTATTGGGGCGCCTCGGCAATGATTGCGCTGGTCTTCCTGCACTTGCTGCAAGTGCTGATTTGGGGCGCGTACAAATCGCCGCGCGAGCTGCAGTGGGTCGTCGGCGTGCTGCTGTTGCTGGTGACGCTCGCCCTCGGCCTGACCGGCTATCTGCTTCCGTGGGACATGGATGCGTACTTCGCGTCGCAGGTTTCGCTCAACATCGTCGCGCTGGCACCGATCGCGGGTCCGCTGATGCAGAACATCGCGCAAGGCGGCGGCGTCATGGGCACCGCCACGATCAACCGCTTCTTCGGCCTGCACGTGTGGCTGATGCCGGCGGCGCTCCTCGCACTGGTCGGCGCGCATTTGGCGATCTTCCGCCACAACGGTTCGGCCGGTCCGGTGGTCGACGATCGGCGCACGCTCAAGCAAGGACGGTTCTGGCCGGATCAGATGTTCATGGACGGAGCCTTCTCGTTCATCGTCTTCGTCATCATCATCTTCCTCGCGCTCTTTTTGCCGCCGTATCTCGACGCCAAGGCGGACCCGACCAACTCGCAGTTCGTCCCCTATCCGGCATGGTATTTCTTGTCGCTGTTCGCACTGCTGGCGCTGGTGCCGCCGGAGATCCATCTCGGGCCGTTGACGATCAGCATGGAGCTGATCGCCACCATCGTCGTCCCGACGATCTTCCTGATCGTCGTGCTGCTGCTGCCGTGGATCGATCGCAGCACCACGCGCAGCTTCAGTTCGCGCGGCGGCATTCTCTGGGGAACGACGATCGTGGTCTTCGGAATCGTGTTCCTATCGGTGTACGGGCAAGCCACGACGATGGCGAAGCAGGCCGCGGCCCCGCCGTCGCCCCCCGAATCGGTCGTCCTTTCCGCTCAGGAAGCGCCGGCCGCGGGGACGTCGACGAGCAACGAAGCGGCGATGCAATCGCCCGCCGCAGCCGCCGGCGCGAAGGTCTACTCCGCAAACTGTGCGTCGTGTCACGGCGCGCAAGGCCAAGGCGCGCCGGGTGCGTTCCCGCCGCTCGCGGGCAATCCGACCGTGACCGGCGATCCGAACAAGGTCGTCGGGATCGTCCTCGGCGGTCTGCACGGGTCGATCACCGTCAACGGTCAAACCTACAACGGGCAGATGCCGGCCTGGAAGGGCACGTTGAGCAACGACGACGTCGCGAACGTGATCACGTACATTCGCGGGTCGCTCGGCGACAACAAGGCGTCGGCGGTGACTACCGCGCAGGTCGCGGGGTACAAGCCCTAGGGAACGAGGTTCCCTCACGCTCTTCGCCGTTTATTACGCCGTAGCGCTGGCGCTGGTCGCAGCCGAGTGGCGCGGCTTGCTGGCGCGCCGGGGAATACCGACGCCGCGACGCCCCCGCGGCGCGTGGTGGATCGCGGCGATCGCCGCAGCGTATGCCGCGCAACTGTCCATCGGACACACGATGGCGCGCGGCGGCGCGGGACCCTTTGCGGTGGTAACCTGGAGCGCCGGCGAAACGCCGGCGGTCTGCGGTTTGCTGCTGTGCGGCGCGATCGAGTCGTACGCCCTGCTGGCGCTCTACCGGCGCGAGGCCCGAGGCGTCGCCGTCGCTGCCGGCGCAATCGCGTTGGCCGCACTCTCGCTCGCGACCCCGCTGCTCTTCAACGCCGATCTCTACGCTTACGTCGGGAACGGTATCTTGGGCTTGTCGGCCTATACACCGCCGCATCTGCCGTTCGCCGGCGAGCTGCACGCGATCAACGTCTGGTGGGGCGTGCCGGTGCCGCCCGCGACGTACGGGCCGTTATGGCTGGTGACCGCGCGTCTGCTGACCGGATCGGGTGCGATTCTCGTCGATCTGCTGGGCTTTCGCCTGCTCGGGCTGACGATGCTCGCTTCGATCGTCGCGCTGCTGCACGTTTCGAACGTGCCGCGCCCGTTGCTCGCGCTGGTGGCGCTGAATCCGGCGCTCTATTGGCAGTTCGTCCTCGACGGTCACAACGATCTGATTCCCACCGCCATCGTCCTGGTCGCCGCCGCAGTCGCCGCTTCCGGACCCGGTCTTTCGGCGTTGCTGATCGCCGTCGCCGCGCTCTTCAAGGCGCCGTTCGCACTTCTCGGGCTGCCGGTGCTGATTGCGGTGCGCTCGCCGTCGCGCCGCTGGATCGCGGCCGGTGTCGCGGTCGCCGTCGCCGCGTCCGCGTCGGCAATCGCCGGCGGCCCCGGATACGCCGCTGCGCTGCTGCGCCAGGTCGGCGGATCCGGCACGCTGACCGCGTTCCACGCCCTCGCCGCCGCTGCGGCTGTGGCGCTGATCGCGGGTGCGCTGGCAGGACCGAAACGGCTCCGGACGGCGGCGTGGCTGCTGCCGGCCGTCGCGCCTTACGCGGCGCCATGGTACGCGCTCTGGAGCCTCCCGTACGCCTCGAGCGCGCGCCGCGCGCTCGTTTACCTGCTGGTCGCGCTGCCGCTGGTCGCCGTACTGCTGGAGCCGTCGCTGGCGCGCTGGTGGACGGTGACCGTCTGCGTGCCGCTGGCAGCGATTCTTTCCATCCGCCTGCCGAGGCGTAAGCCGCCGCCGGCTTAGCGGCAGGGCGGCCCGTGAATCAGATAGAGGGCCGTCTTTTGATCGACGGCGACGACGGTACGGATGCGGCCGTACGTCGGATCGTAAACCGGACGCGCCTTCGGGGCGACCAGCCACGTTCGCTTGGCGGCGCATAACGCGATGCGCGGATCGGCGCCGTCGTTGTCGGGCGCCGGGTCGTCGGGCGGCGCCAGCACCTCGACGTTCGGCGTCGTGTAAAAGACCAGCGAGTTTCCGCCCGAGACGTTCTGGATCGCCACCGCGTCGCCCGGACGCCGCTCGCGCTGAATGATCGCCGCGAGGCGCGGGATCGGCTTGTACGCTTCGGCCAGCGGCAGCACCGCGATCGCCAACGCATCCATTGCTACCAGCATCGCCGCCGCCAGCGCGTACGGCGCCAACCCGACGCTGCGGCGAATCGCGAGCAGTAACGCCGTCAGCAGCGAGCCGGCGAAGATTGCGGCGCCCATGCCGACCAATCCGGGCAGAAACTGCGTGACCGTCGCATCGAGGCGGTTGTTGCTCGCGAAGATCGCGATCGCCAGCGCCAGCGAGCCGATCGTCAGCGGAACGAACGACGCCGAAATGACCGCGGATCGAGTTCCGCCGCGCCGCGCGACTGCTTCGAAGTACAAACCGATCAGCAGCGCCAGTGCCGGGAGCTCGAGCGCGACGTAGTTCGGGAGCTTCGTGCGAGCGAAGCTGAAGAACGCGAGCGGAACGACGACCCAGGTAAAAGCCAGCCGCAGCAATCGCGCGAGTTTCGGGTCGTGCGACGGCGATCGCAGGGCGCGCACGCCGTAGACCGCCGCCAGCGGCAGGAAGGCGACCCAAGGAAAGAAGCCCAGCACGACGACCGGGAGATAGTACCAGACCGGTCCGGATTGATTCTCGATGACGCCGGTGTAACGGCCCACCGTGTACTGGCCGATCAGCTTTTCCAGCGGTAGGGCATGAAACTGCGCCGTGAGCGCCAACGGCCACGGCAAGGCGATCGCCGCGAACGCGAGCAGCCCGAACAACCACGCTTTTGCAGACGGCAGCCGGGTCGGTTCGCTGGCGCGATTCCAGAAAAAGAACGGTACGATCACCAACAGCGCGACGACCGGAGCGACCAATCCCTTTGCCAGGAATCCGAACGCCGCTGCGATCCAGCCGTAGACGAAATACCGGTCGCGTCCCGTTTCCAAGCCGCGAAACCACCAGAAGATCGTCAGCGCGATCGTCAAGTCGAGCAGCGCGTCCATGATTGCGAGGCGGCCGATCACGACTTGCATCAGGCACGTCGAAAGCACCACGCTGGTGTAGATGCCGGCGCGCGTTCCGGATTGCCGCGCGACCGCCCATCCCGTCATCGCCCCGAGCGCAACCGTCGCCAGCGCCGACGGCAATCGCAGCGCGAACGCCGTCGGGCCGCCGACCAGCGAAAACAGGGCCGCCAACCAGAAATAGAGCGGCGGCTGCACGAAGTACGGCACGTCCTTGAAATGCATGACCACCCAGCTATGGGTGAGCAGAATCTCGCGCGCGACCTCGCCGTACGCCGTCTCGCTGTTGTCCCAAAGCGTGCCGACGCCGAGGCCGGGCAGCACGATCAGCGCCGCTACGACCGCGCCGACAAAAGCGGCACGGGAAGGTCTTTCCATCGTAAGACGGCAGTTTTTGGCGGGCGGACGCTGAAGTCATGCGGGCTCCATGCATTCACATCTCCAGCGACCCTTCGGTCGGCGAGCGGTCGTCGTCGGCGACGGCGACGTCGCGGCGCGCGAAGCGAAATCTTTGGAGGCCGCCGGTTTCGACGTGCTGATCGTCGCCCCGGAGGCGGAGCCTTCTTTGTCGCAATTGCTCGAGCCCGCGGGCAACGTCGCGCTGGTGGTTGCCGCCTGCGCGGACGCGCGCTCCAACGCACGCGTTCTCGACCGAGCCTTTTCGGCCGCGATCCCGGCGTTGCAGCCGGCGCGTGCCGGCGACGTGGCGCGCGCCGCTCGCACGCTGGCTCGAATGACCGAGTACGCGGCCGCCGCCGTCGAGGACGCCGAACTGCGAGCCTCGCTGGCGCGCTCGTTCGCCGACCTCCCGCTTTCGAAACTCGCATCCATGAACGCCGTCGAAGCCGAGCACGAGGTCGAGCGCATCGCCGCCGAGCGTCGACCCGCGGCGCGCGTCACGACGACCAAGATTTGCGCGTCGCGCGCGAGCGCGCTGGCGATGACGCAAGCGCGTGCGGTCGCCGCTCGCCTGGCAGTGCGGGGAATCGCAACGTCGATCCTTACCGTGACGACGCCGGGAGACCGCGATCGCCGGCGCGCGATCGAAGCGCTCGGCAGCGTAAACGTCTTCGTCGGCGAGCTCGAAGCCGCGCTGCGCGACGGACGCGCCGACTACGCGGTTCACTCGTGCAAGGATCTTCCCAGCGCCCTCGACGCCGACATGACGATCGCCGCCATTTCGTCGCGCGACGACGCGCGCGACGCGTTTTGCAGCCAGCGCTACGCCGACTTCTTTGCGTTGCCGCCGGGTGCGGTGGTCGGCACGTCGAGTCCCCGCCGGCGCGCGCTGCTCGGCGACTTACGGCCCGACCTCGAATACCGGATCGTGCGCGGCAACGTCGATACGCGTCTGCGAAAGCTGCGGGAGGGCGAGTTCGACGCGATCGTGCTGGCGATGGCCGGCCTCAACCGCTTGCGGCTGCGCGCCGCGCACACCGTCCCGTTCGATCCCGCGGTGGTCGTTCCGGCGGTCGCGCAAGGTGCGTTGGCGGTCGAAACGCGAGCCGGCGACGCGGAGTTGGCGTCGGAGTTGCGGGCTGCGGTCAACGACGCCGGCGCGGAACTCTGCGTTCGCTGCGAGCGCGCCGCCTTGCGCGCCTTGCGGGCCGGCTGCAGCGCCCCGATCGGCATTTACGCGCGCTTGGAAGGCGGAACCCTGCGCGCCGACGGCGCGTACGCCACGCCCTCGGGAACGATCCGCCGCGCGCGGGCCGAACGAGCGGCCGGCGACGTCGCGGGGGCCGAAGCGCTGGGAGAAGAACTGGCGGCCGCACTTCGACCGCCGGAAAACGCCCCGTGATCGTCGAATCCAGCGCGCGCATGCCGCTCGTACGTCCGCGACGCTTACGCCGCAACGCCGTCGTGCGGGGCCTCGTTCGCGAACATCGAGTCGACGTCGACCACCTCGTCGCGCCGGTCTTCGTCGCCGAGCGCACCGCCGACGCCGGTCCGGTACCCTCGATGCCCGGCGTCGCGCGCTTCACCGTCGACGGCGCC
>DATJUC010000229.1:0-4164 GCA_035502675.1 Candidatus Acidiferrales bacterium
GCAAGAGCGATCGCCCGCCGCACGCTGCGGTCGGCCAGGAGCGGATCGTCGAAGTTGAAGGATAGCGCATAGAAGTAGGGGACTGGCGTCACGACGACGCGGTGACCGGGAAGGGCGCGCAACTCGGCGCTCCGCGAAGCGTCCAAGAACGTCGCGGCGTCGATCTCGCCGGTCTTCAACTGGTCGATCGCGGTGGAATCTTCCGGAACGAACGGCAGTACGAGCCGCGGTATGTGCGGGGCGCCCGCAAAGTAGGCTTGATTTGCGACGAACTCGAGCTGAGTGCCGCGCTCCCAACGGTCCAGCCGGTAGGGCCCCGATCCGACCGGTTGCGAGTTGAAAGCCGCCGCATTGAGGCTCGGCAAAGCGGCCAGCAGGTGCGCGGGGAGAATCGGATAGTTGCTGTCGCCGCCGAAGAAGAAGCCGATGATCGGCGAAAACGGCCGCTTCAACCGCACCACCGCCGTATAGCGGTCCGCGGCTCGAACCGAGGCGACCCGATCGTAGCCGTAGCGCTCGGGGACGTCGTTGCTCGGGTTCATGATGGCGTGGTAGGTGAAGACCACGTCGGCCGCCGTCACCGGCCGTCCGTCTTGCCAACGCGCGTCGCGGCGCAGCCGATAGGTAACCGTGCGGCCGTCGCGCGATACGCCGCCGTTGGCCTGCGTCGGAACCTCTTTCGCCAGGTCTGCAACCGCGCGCCCGCTCGAATCGTACGCGGTCAGGTACGAGTAGAGAATCGGCCCGTACGTGTAGGCATCTCGGCCTTCGAGCAGCAGCGGGTCGAGCGAGATCGGCTCTTTCTCGACGGCGACGACCAGCGTTCCGGGATGCCGCTCGAGGCCGCGCGAACGCGTGCAGCCCGCTCCGGCGAGCGCGATCGCGCAACAAAGGGCCGCAGCGAGATGCCGCATTACGCGCCCGCTTTTATGCGGCCCGCGGCGCGGCCCCTTCCGGCGCCACCAAAATTTCGCTCGTAAAGACGATTTTTTGGAGGAACGGCGTCCGGCGGGCGTAACATTCTCCCATGAAGAAGTTCGTTCAAGCGTCCGTTGCGGCGATCGCTCTCATCGCCTCGGTGACGCCGTGTGCGCTCGCCGCAACGGCACCCTCGGCGCAAGCAGGCCCGGCCGAAACCGCGCATCCGATGACGGCCGCCGATCTCGACGCGTTCTTCGGCGGCATGACGTCCTACGCGATCCGGCGCGACGACATTGCGGGCGCCGTCGTGGTCGTCGTCAAGGACGAACGAGTGCTCTTCTCGCACGGCTACGGATACGCCGACGTCGCCAAGCGCACGCCGGTGGTTCCCGGCACGACGCTCTTCCGCCCGGGCTCGACCAGTAAGCTTTTTACCTGGACGGCGGTGATGCAGCTGGTGCAGGCCGGTAAGATCGACCTCGACGCGGACGTCAACCGGTACCTCGACTTCAGGATTCCGGAGCCGTTGGGCAAGATCACCGTTCGCAATCTGATGACGCATACGCCCGGCTGGGAAGACGTCGCGCGCGACCTGCTCCTTCCGAAGGCGTCCGACTTGTATCCGATCCGGAACTACTTGATCGAGCGCATGCCGAATCAGATCTTTCGGCCCGGTACGGTAATCGCGTACTCGAACTACGGCGCCACGCTCGCCGGCTACATCGTACAGCGCGTCTCGGGGGTGCCGTTCGAACGATACGTACGCGAACGCGTCTTCGCGCCGCTGAAGATGACGCACTCCACCTGGCTGCAGCCTCCTCCGCCGGCGCTTGCGCCTCACATGGCAACCGGATACGTGAAAGCATCCGACGGCCACTCCGTGCCGTTCGAGGTCGTCGAAGCGGTGCCCGCGGGCGCCGCAACCGTTTCGGCGATGGATATGGCGCACTTCATGCTGGCGTATCTCGACGGCGGCACCTACGACGGCGGCACGATTCTCGAGCCCGCCACGATTCGGCAGATGTGGACGCGGCAAATCGAGCCGGCGCCGGGAACGAACTTGAACGGGTTCGACCTCGGGTTCTACCAGGAGAACCGCAACGGTCAAGAGATCGTCGGCCATGCCGGGGACCTCGAGGCGTTTCACGCCGACCTCCATCTGCTGCCGAAGGATCGCGTCGGCGTGTTCTTCGCGTTCAACAGCGCCGGTAAAGACGGCGCCGTCGAACAGGTGCGGGTGCAGCTGTTCCGGCACTTCCTGGATCGCTACTATCCATACGTCCCACCCGCCGAGACGACGGTTGCCGATCCGCAGGCCGACGCGAAGCGGGTCGCCGGATGGTACCAATCCAGCCGCCGGATCGAGCGCGCTTTGAGATTCGTCTACACCCTCGGGCAGACCAGCGTCACCGCGCGTTCCGAAGGCACGATCGAAGTCGACTCGCTCAAGAATCCGGCGGGCGTGCCGATTCGCTGGCGCGAGGTCGGTCCGCTCTACTATCGCCAAGTCGACGGGCAGTCGCACCTGAAGTTCAACACCGGAGCACAGGGAGCCGTCGAATCGTTCGCTAGCGACGAGTTCATCCCGGTTGAGATGTCGCAGCGAGTCAGCGGGCTCGAAACGCTCGGCTCGGTGAAGACGCTGCTGCTGCTGACCGTCGTGGTGTTCGTCGTCTCGCTCCTGATTAGGCTGGGTGCGTGGATCGCGCGGCGTTCGCTCAAGCTGCGCTTCGTGATAACGCCCGACGAGCGCTGGGTTCATTTGGCGGCGCGGATCGGTGCGATCGCGTTTTTACTGGCGATTCTCGGCTGGGTCGCGGTCCTCTCCGATCCCGACTCGATTCTCGAGAAATCGTTCGTCACGAAGATGGAGTTGTTATACGTCTTGGGACTGGTTGCAGTCGCCGGTTGCCTCGGCATCCTGGCCGAAACCGGTGTGCGCGTGGCACGCGGTCCGGGCGGCTGGCTGGTGCGTTCCGGCGAAGTAATCGTCGCGCTGGCAGGGCTCTACGCCATCTGGTTTTTACTGGCGTTCGGAATGGTCTCGTTCGCCACGAACTTCTAACGCGCGCGTAGGGAAGTTCCCGGCGGCCGCGTACAAAACGGCTGCAGCATGTCCACGTACGACGTCGTCGCCATCGGCGGCAACACGATGCCGAAGGGCGTCCTGACCCCGAACGTCCGGTATCTCCTGGAGCTCGCGGCGAAACCGCGCCCGCGGTTCTGTTACGTCCCAACCGCGTCGGGCGACGCGCTCGAATCGATCGAATCGATGGGGCGCGCGTTTGCGAGCGTCGACTGCGACTTCAGCGTGCTCTCGCTGTTTCGGACGGAAATCGTGGACATGCGAGCCCACCTGCTCGCACAGGACGTCGTCTACGTCGGTGGCGGGAACACGCGGAATCTCCTGTTGTTGTGGAAGGCTTGGGGAATCGACGCCGCGATCCGGGAAGCGTGGGAGAACGGAACCGTCATCGGTGGAACGAGTGCCGGCGGCTTGTGCTGGTTCGAAGGCGGCCTCACGGATTCGTATCCGAAACGATATCGCGAGCTGGACTGCCTTGGCTGGCTGCCGGGGAGCTTCTGCCCGCATTACGATTCCGAAGCGGAGCGTCAGCCGGCGCTTCGGCGAGCGGTCGAGGAGGGAAAGCTGGCCGGCGGGTACGCAGCCGAGGACGACGTGGGTCTGCACTTTCGCAACGGCGCGCTGCATCGAGTCCTCTCGCAGCGCAATGGTGCGCGTGCCTATCGCTATCGCCTCACCGGCGGCGGCGAGTTCGCGATCGAACCGATCGATTAAATAGTCATTCCTCGTCGCCGGCCTCACCGGGGAGCAGCGCGCGGGTGCGCCAGTCGAAGCGAATGGCCAGCACCCGCAGCACGAACGTCACGCCGATCGCGGTCCAGGCGGCGCTCGCCGGGCTCCAGTGCAGCAAGGTCAACAGACCCACGAAGATCGTCACCCCGGCGAACGCGACGACCGCGAGAAGCTGGCCGGGGAGCATCCAAACGCGGTTGATCAGCACGTCGCGAAGCAGTCCGCCGCCGACGCCGTTCACGACGCCGATGAAGATTGCCGACGGTACTCCGAGACCGAGCTGCAGCGACATCTGCGCGCCGACGCACGCGTATGCGCCCAGGCCCGCGGCGTCGACCGCGTCGCTGAAGCTTTTCCAGGGCCGCGCCGGCGTGCGCCCGCCGGCGAGCACTGCGGCCGCTCCTCCGACGATCGCCCCGGCAACG
>DATJUC010000230.1:0-5712 GCA_035502675.1 Candidatus Acidiferrales bacterium
GTGCGGGCCAAAAGCTGCATGAAGGCCCCCTGGTCGGGACCGATCTGCATGCCGGAGTTGGAGCGCCGCGACGTTTCGAGGCGCAGCTCGCGAAGCGCCGGATGTTCGCGAACCGTCTCGTCGATGACGTATTGCTGCACGCTCGGATCGATGAAGCTGCTCTTCCCGCTCATGCGCCTCGCGTTCGCGGAGAACGGCGGAGGCTCCGCTACCCGGAGAGGCTCGTACAGGCCGCGTCGACCAACGGCCGCAAGCGTTGGTCGGCGTGCTGCTTCATGAATGCCAGCGCGGCCCGCGGCGACATCCGCAGCGAGCGGTCGGAGCGGAAGACCAGCGCGTCGAGTTCCTCGGCAACGACCAGAATCAAGGACGCGGTCGACGTCGGCGACCGGTGCGACGGGTGCGTCATTGCCAGCCGTTGGAAGTCGCGGACGACCGCACTGCATTCGGCGACTTCCGGAACGCAAGCGATCACGTCGGGGGAGAGCCCGGCCAGCAGTGCGCACCGGCGCACGAAAGCGGGCGTCGGCGCACCCGGCACGGCGCGGCAGATTCGGGAGGCCCAGTCGGCGACGTTGCGAGCCTGCTCGCGAGCCGCCGGATCACCGTCGACGGCCGCGGCCACCAGGGCGTCGACGACCGCTTCGATTCGAGTTTCAGGACTCTCCATCGCTCCTCCGGCCGCGCCCTCCCACCTTAATGTCCGCGCGTACCGCGCGGGATACGCTTATAGGACTAGTCCGCCAGGACTACGCGCGATTGCGTCATACCGGTCTGCGGACTATAGTCGGGCACACGCGAAAGGACAGAGAATGCTGGCACTCTTCTTCGCCTTCTTGACGACGCTCGTCAGCCACACGTTCGGACCGGTGGCTCACACCACGGCTCATCCGCTCGACTCTTCCGGCGGAGGGCTTACCGCAAACCAGGTCGACCGCTAGACCGGCGCCGCGATGCGCCCCGAAATCGTCGACGGCTCGAGCGCTGCGGCGCTTTGGCTGGCTGGAAAATACACGCGCTGCCTGCAGCGACTCGCGCGCGAACCCGAATCCGCCGAACGAACCGTCATGGCCGCGCGCTGCTACGAGCGGTTACGCCGATACGACGAAGCCTTGGCGAGCTTGAGCGCCGCGCCGCTGCCGCCGAACGGCGAGATCGCCCTCGAGGCCACCGCACTCTGGGCGACGTGTCTGGGGGCGAAGGGCGATTTCCGTGCCGGCGACGCCTACCTCGCCAGACTTACCGAGACGCCGGAGCAAACGATCTCGCCCCGTCTGCGGGCACGGCTGCGCATCGCTCGAGCGTCGTACGCGTGGATGCGCGGCGACTCGATCGAAGCCGAAAGCTTGATCGCGACGGTCGACCACGGCGGCGACGCCAATTTGCTGGCGCTGGCCACGTTCGTCCGTTCGTGGATACGTTGGAGCCGGGGGAAGACGGTCGAACAAGCTGCGCTGCTTGCCGACGCGTTGGAAGCGCTGCAGCGGGCGGACACGCCCGACGTCGGACTGATGGCGCGGTGCGCGCACGCACTGGCGGCGGCCACGCGCGAATACTATCTGCCGCGCTGCGCCTCGATCGTCTCGAGTGCGCTGGAGCGAATTCCCTGGACCGACGACCTGCGGGTCGAACATTTCCAAACCGTCCGGCTTTCGGCGTGGAGCCACGCGCTGCAGGCCGCCTACATCTCCGCCATTCGGCTGCTCCACGCGCGATCTCGCCCCGTCGCCGTACTTCGGCGTGCTCTCGCGCTTCGATCGTGCGTGGGTCTCGCGCATCGCCGGCGAGCGGGCAAGTTTCGAGGCCGAGGCGCTGTCCGCTGCCGAGATCGCGCTCTCGCTGGACTGGACCCGGCCTGCCGGCGAAGAATCCTCGGCGCTGCTGGTCGGCGCCGAAATGCTGGCTCGCGTCGACGTTTCGATCGCCGCCGCGCTGCTCGAACGCCACGCCGAAGCGCACCGCCGCGTCGCCCATTCGATGGCGCTTCGCCGCGATCCGAAGATCGCCGCGCTGCGCAGCGTCGCCGAATCGGCAGTCGCGTCGGCGAAGGGCGACGTCAACGCCGCGCGCCGCGCGGCCAAGACCGCCTTCGACCTATACGACGGGCAGGGGGCGCAGTGGCGCGCCGCTTGGTGCGCCTTGATGCTCTACCGCGCGGGCTGCGGCGACGAGTGGCTGGCCGTCGCTCGAACCAACGTGGCCGAGTATCCGCACTCGTTCGTCGCCGCCGAACTCGACCGTGCCGAGGGCCAGCGGGCGACGCCGGCGGGCCGCGAGCTCACCGCGCGTCAGCGCGAAATCTTCGATCTCTTGAGAGCCGGAGAGACCATCGACGGAATCGCGGGCCGGCTGCTGTGCAGTCGCAATACGGTGCGCGTTCACGTCGGTGCGATCTATCGAAAGATCGGCGTCCGTTCGCGGGTCGAGTTGCTGACGCGGGTGCCGGGTTAGCCGGCCCGGGCGCGCAGATCCGAATCGATCGCGCGCGCGGCGCGCTTGCCGGGGAAGCCGGTCACGCAACCGCCCGGATGCGCGCCCGACCCGCACAAATAGAGGTTCTCAACCGGCGTGCGCGTCGCAAAGCGATGCTCGAAGATTTGCCCGGGCAGCAGCTCGCCGTGGAAAATGTGCCCTCCCACCAGACCGAAGCGCCGCTCGAGGTCGGGCGCCGCCAGAACCTGACGGTGCTCGACCGCGCCGGGTAGATTCGGAGCGTACCGCCCGAGGATCGAAACGATCTTGTCGGCGGCCGATTCACGCTTGGCGCTCGACCAGCCGCCGGTCCGGTCGTACGGAAAGTATTGCGCGAACACCGAGAGGATGTGCTTTCCAGTCGGAGCCAGCGACGGATCCGTCGGCGTTTGGAGAAAGCACTCGATCAACGGTTCCTCGCTTTCGCCGGCATCCCGGCCGTCTTCGTAAGCCTTCTGCAGATAGTCGATGCTGTCGGCGACGTGGATGGTCGCGCGGTGGTGCGGCTGCAGATTCGTTCCCGGCCGGCAGACGAAGTTTGGGAGCTCGCCCAGCGCAAGATTGAGCTTGAGCGACGGCCCGACGCTCTTCCACGCTCGAACGCCGGCCGCAAACGCCGGGTCGAGCGTCCCTTGGTCGAGCAAGTCGAGGAACGTGATCCGCGGATGGGCGTTCGACGCCACCGCCCGCGCAGCAATTTCACTTCCGTCGTCGAGGGCCACGCCGATCGCCCGATCCTCGTAGGTCAGGACCCGCGCGACGTTGGCGTCGCTGAAGATTTGCGCGCCGTAGCTTCGCGCCGCATCCGCGATGGCTTGGCTGACCGAGCCCATGCCGCCGCGGACGAACGCCCACGCGCCTTGCACGCCGAGAACCCGGCCGGAGAGATGATGCGCCAATACGTAGCCGGTTCCGGCGTCACGAGGGCCGAGATTCGTCCCGATCAAACCGTCGTTGACGAGCTCGGCCTGAATCACCGGCGTCTTGACGTAGCGCTCCACCAGCTCGGCCGCCGACCCGAGCAGCAGCGCCTGCGTATCGGGATCGAATCGATCGAAACGCGGATCCGGATCGGAAAACGCGTCGAAGAGCGCGCGCCCGGCGCGCTCCGTTCGTTCGCCGTACGCCTCGAAGCCGGCGACGTCGGCCGGATCGAACGCGGCGATCTCGCGTGCGTTGGCTTGCGAATCGCTGCCCAGCAGCAACGACCGTCCGTCGAGCATCGGCGTAAACGCGTACGGGTCCTTTCGATAGAAATCGAAACCGCGTGCGCGCAAATCGAGTTCGTCGACCAGCCACGGGTCCAACAGACTGCAGACGTACGAGGCCGCCGACAGCGCGTAGCCGGGCCACACGTCGCGCTCGGTGACCGTCGCACCGCCGATCCGGTCGCGACGCTCGAACACCGCGACGCTGCGCCCCGCTTTGGCCAACAGGGCAGCGCAGGTCAGGCCGTTGTGGCCGGCACCGATGACGATGGCGTCGTAGGTTTCCATTCGGAAGATATACTATTACCGGGTGATGCTTTCTTTGCGAGCGCTGCTGACGATAATTCCGATCGCGGCGCTCACCGTTGCCGTCCCGCTCGTGAACCGGGTCGAGCCGCGGATTCTCGGGTTGCCCTTCGTCTTCTTTTGGATCCTCGCGTGGACGCTGCTGGTCCCAGCGTTCATTTGGGGAATCGGCCGGACGGAGCGGCACTGGTGAATCACCCCGCGATGGTCGCGCTCGGGATCGTGGCGGTCGTCGTCGGGGGTACGCTCGCTTTTGCGCTTTCCAGCGTTCGCCGGTTCACGATGGACCCGCAGCAGTACATCGTCGGCGGCCGATCGTTCGGAACCATCTTCCTGTGGGTCTTGATGGCCGGCGAGATCTACACGAGTTTCACGTTCCTGGGGCTGGCCGGGTGGGCGTACGGCATGGGGGCGCCGACGTACTACGTTCTGGCCTACGGTCCGATCGGCTATCTGATCGGATACTTCACCTTGCCGCGGATTTGGCGGATTGCCAAAGCGCGCGGCTTGTTGACGGGAGCGGACTTTTTCGCCGACCGGTACGCAAGCCCCACGCTCGGACTCTTTACCGGCTGCGTGCACTTCGTGCTCTTGGTGCCGTACGTTACCTTGCAGCTGAGCGGACTGCAGACGCTGCTGCGGATCGCCGGTTACGGCGCGATCGACGCGACCGCCGCGGTCGGGGGGGCGTTCGTCGCGATCGCACTCTTCACGTTCTTCGCCGGCCTGCGTGGAACGGCGTGGGCGAGTATCGTCAAAGATGCATTCGTGCTCGGCGGCGTGGTCTTCGCGGGAATCGCCATTCCGCTGCAATTCTTCGGATCGCCGGCCGCGATGATCGACCAGGTGCTGCGCGCGCACCCGCATTGGCTCACGCTCGCGCCCGGCACGGCGCCGCACGGCGCGGTGTGGTACGCATCGACGGTATTGCTCACCGCGATCGGATACTTCATGGGACCCCAGTCGTTCAATGCGGCATACAGCTCGCGCAGCGAAAACACCCTGCGGCGCAACGCGATGTATCTGCCGATTTACAACGTCATGCTCACGCTGGTGTTCTTCGCCGGGCTGGCGGCGCTGCTGGTGGCTCCGGGGCTGAGCGGACCGGCCGTCGACCAATCGTTTCTGCTGGTGGTTCAGCGCTACTACCCGCCTTGGGTGCTGGGTTGCATCGCCGCCGCCGGATCGCTGGCCGCGCTGATTCCGGCGACCGCGCTGCTGCTGGCGGCAGCCGGTGTCTTTACCAAAAACGTTCTCGGAACGTTCGGCATCGCCACCAGCGATGCGTCGCGCACGCTGGCGACCCGCGTTTTGGTGGTGGTGGTGGCCTTACTGGCGCTGATTCTTTGGATCGTTTTTCCGTCGACGCTGGTCGGGCTCTTGCTGGTGTATTACAACGGTATCACTCAGTTCGCGCCGGCGGTCGTAGCGGCGCTGTTCTGGCGGCGCGTCACCCTCTGGGGAGCCGCTTCGGGCCTTCTCGCCGGACTGCTGCTGGTGATCGTCCTCTCCGCCGGAAACGTGCCGCTGCTGGGGTTGAACGCGGGCTTCGTCGCGCTCGCGGTCAATGCCGTAACGCTGGTAGCCGTCTCGCTGTGCACTCCGCGCCGAGCCCTGCAAAACGAAGGCCCGCCGTGACGGCGAGCCTTCGAGTTCGACCCTAGAAGATCGCGGGCGCCTAGCGATAGCTCGGGCGCGATTGGAAACAGTCGCGGCAATACACCGG
>DATJUC010000231.1:0-17056 GCA_035502675.1 Candidatus Acidiferrales bacterium
AGATTGAGTCCGGCAAACCGGACGGCACGCAGCCGGTGGAGGATCGCTTCCAGGCTCGGAATTCCCGAGGGCGCGATCCAGCTGGGGTCCCCGAGCAACAGTTCGACCCCAACGCCGTGACGCGCGGCATCGGCGACGAACGCGTTGAACGTTGCCGATCCGGCCGCCGACGAATAGCGTGCGATCTGCGCGTCGTCGAAGCCCGCTAGGAGATCGTCGACGTGCTTGGCGGCAAGCAAACTCCAGAGCGTGCCGCGTTGCCAGCGCGAGATCGCGTCGCCGGCGTTCCACTCGTAGGCCGACATGGCCGGCGTCGTACCGGCGTGCATCGGCGCCGCGCGCTGCGGCACTATTGACGTCGGGCCGCCGCCGGCGCACGAAGCCAGCAGCAGCGCCGCCGCGCAAAGCGTCTTAGCGGGGCACACGTGCGTACTGCGCGCCGACGTAGTCCGCGAGCTCGCGCCCGAAGTCGCCGACGATCGTCAATGCGGCTAGATCGATCGGTGCGTGCAGGGTCTGCAGGCGTAAGGCGTCACGCCCTGCCAGCATCCACGGACCGACTCCCGAAAAGAAGAATCCCAGCGATTCCATCGCCTCGGTAAGCTCGGGCGTTTCCGGATCTTCGAGTGGAAGCATCGCGAAGATTCCGCCGAGCGCTCGCGCCGCCTGGAGGTCGTCGACGGCTTGACGCACGCGTGCGACGCTCTGCGTACCGGCTCGCTCGATCGCAATCGTTCCGACGCCGTCGGCGCGAACGACGGCAGCCTTGAGCGATCCCGCTTCCGACCCGGTTCCACCGGCGCCGGCCTCGACTTTCAGTCCGAGCTGCTGATAGATTCGTCCGATCATCGCAGCGTGCCGGGGCGGCGGATAGATGGCCCGTACGGCTCGCTCGCGCAGCGGCCGCACGTAGAGCATGAAGCTCTGGCGCTGCGTTATCGTCGAAAGCCGCATGTGCTTGGCGACGAACGAACGCGGCGACAATCCGAGCGTTAGACCGCACGCCTTGGCCCCGAAGCGTTGACTCGCCTCCTGCGTGACCGCGTGATCGGTGACGGGCTCGGAGTAGTATGCCGCGAGTCCCATCGCGCGCGCCTCGTCCTCGGCGGCACGCCGCATCCGGTCGAGCAAATCGCGGCCGCGATGAGCCGGCACCACGATCGCACCGCCGGCGTCGGCGATCGGTTCGCCGGCTTCTCGCGCCAGCGCGTAGTGCCCGGCGATCTCGCCGTTTTCCGCAACCGCAACGATCGAAACGTAACGTCCTTCGGCGTTGAGCTCGATCAAGCGCGAAGGATCGTAGACCGCCGGCAGATCGTAATGATAGCCGTACGTGAGATAGAACGCGCGCGCGACCCCGGACGCATCGCCGGCTTCAAAGGGTCGAACGACGTAGGTCTGAGGCGGTGCCGGGACCACGGCGGCGTCGCCGTTTACCGGGAGCGGCGGCACCTCGGGGCGCCCGTCCGGGCGGAAAAACTCCAGCCGCAACTCGCTTCCCGAAATCCCGTGCAAATGCCAGTGCGCCGCGTCGGCCTTCGCGACTATCTCGTCCCAGCGCGGATCGCGCCGAGCCTCGCCGTCGCCGATCGGCAGCCCGCGCTCGAAGATCGAAAGCGTGAGCTCGAGCGCGGAAAGCGCGGCGACGACCCGAATCGGCTCGCGCGCTTCGGCCATCGCATCGTCGACGACCGACGCAAATCCAATCAGCGCCGCGGCAACGATCTCGTCGCCCCGCGAGGACGTGAATCCGCCGCGGCTCGCAGCGTCGCTTGCGAACTCGCCGACCAACGACGCAAACGCGCCGTCAGCCGGCACCTTGAGTTCGGTCCGGAAACCCGTTAGCGCGCTCCCATCGCGGCCTTTAGACGCGCGATCCCCGCTTGGGCTTGGGCCTGCAGTTCGTCGTAGACCGCGTATTGTGCTGCGGTCGGCTTGTCGTAGGCGAGATCGACGTCGGCGGCCAGATACGCCAGGTGCGAGCGCAGCCTGGTCTGGTAAAGCAGCGAACCTTCGGTCGACGTGATGTTCAGCTGCACGAGATCGTCGATGGCCGCGTCGAGCGCGGCTACCCGCGGCGACGATTTGGCCGCATCGCGCGCCGCAATCGCCTGATTGAGCGTGCGATCGAGGTCGTCCAGCGTCGCGTGGATCTTCTGCATCAGCGCCAGGCGCGCGTCGAGTCCGCCCGGCGCCGGATGCAGCCGGGGATCGAGGGCGACGTCGAACGTGGCGCGGCTCGTCGTGCCGCCGACGTCGAGCGTGACGGCGTACTTGCCGGGAACGACGGTCGGGCCGTCGACCGTATCTTCTTCACCGCCGGCGGCGACCGGCGGATTGAATCCGCGCACTTCGGTGGCCGGAGCGTAGCGAAGATCCCATTGAAAGCGATTGGGGCCCGGCACGATGCCGGTGAGCTGCTCCAGCGCTTGATCCGCCCGCAGCGCCGGGGCGAACCGGTCGCGCTGCGCGGGCGTTTCTTTCGGCGGCTTCGTTGCCGGGTGCAAAGTGAACGTACGAACGACGGCGCCCGACGCATCGCTAAACGTCAGCGTCGCGGGCGTCTGCCCGTTGTACGAACGCGGAACCGTGAAGAAGACGGTCGCGCCGAAGGGCGGATTTCTTCCCGCAATCATGCGTGCCGCATAGGGGCTCGAGCCGTATGCATGCGTCAGCCAGGCGGTCTGCGGCGCGAACACGTGGACGTCGTCGACGCTGGCCGAGCCCTGCGTGCTCGCAAGCTGCTCGAGAAGCGTGAGGTTGTCGAGAATCCAGAATGCGCGACCGTGCGTCGCGATCGCGACGTCGCCCTGGCGGGCGTCGATGGCGATGTCGCGGACTTGTACCTTCGGAAGTTCGAGCGTGAGCGGTTGCCACCGCGCGCCGCCGTCGAAGCTGGCGTAGACGGTGCTCTTGGTTCCCAGCAGCAGCAGGTTCGGTGCGCTCGGATCCTGCCGCACGACGAACGCGTACTGATCGGGCGGCAAGCCAGAGGCGATCGCCGTCCAGTGCTTCCCGTAGTCGGTCGTTTGGTAGACGTACGGGTGGAAGTCGTCCCACATATAGCGCGAAGCGGTGAGATAGGCCGTGCCTTTGTCCGCGTGCGACGGCTCGATCGAACTGATCTGCGCAGTCTGCGGAAGATCCGGCGGGGTGACGCTCGACCAATGCGCCCCGCCGTCGGTCGTAACGTGAACCAATCCGTCGGCGGACCCCGCCCACATGATCGCGTTGTCGAGCGGCGAGACCGCCAGCGACGAAACGTCGGGATAGACTTCGGCGCTGGTTTGATCCAAATCGATCGGGCCGCCGGTCGGCGCTTCGGTGCTCGGATCGTTGCGGGTCAAGTCCGGACTGATCGTCTGCCACGTTTGCCCGTAATCGTCGCTCTTGAGAACGTATTGCGACGCCGCCAGCAACTCTTTGGGATCCGACGGCGAGAACAGGATCGGGTGCGTCCAGCCCCAGCGGTACTTGAGTTCGGCCGACGACGCGCCTTCGAGGTAGTTCGGATACGGACTGACGCTGCGGTACTGTCCGGTCGTCGCGTCGTACTGCAGCATGATCGAGAAGTATCCGCTGCCGTAGGTGAGGTTCGGATCGCCCGGCTGCGGCGCGACGAACGTGCTTTCGCCGTACGCTGCGGGTCCCCAGTCGCGTTCGGTAATGGCGCCGCCCAGCGAGGCGCTCGGCCCCGAGGTCGAGCCTTCGTCCTGCTGCGCGCCGTACACGTGGAACGGGAACTCGTCGTCGATCGAGACGTGATAAAACTGACCCGTCGGCTGGTTGTGCTCGTTGCTCCACGTCTCGCCGCCGTCGGTGGAAACGGTCGCGCCGCCGTCGTTGCCTTCCAAAATGATCTTCGGATTGCGCGGGTTCACCCATACGATGTGGTTGTCGCCGTGAGGGGGCCGCAGCGCGAAGAACGTGCGGCCGCCGTCGGTCGACGTCCAGGCGGCACCGACGTTGGGTACGAAAATCTTGTTCGCGTTGGTGGGATCCGCGTAGACGCTCGTGTAGTAGAAGGCGCGTTGCCGCTGTTCCATGTCGGAGTTGGTCCGGGTCCAGGTCGCGCCTGCGTCTTCCGAGCGAAACATTCCGCCGTCCTTCGCTTGGACGATCGAATACACGATGCGCGGATCGCTGGGCGCCACCGCGACGCCGATGCGGCCCAACACGCCGCCCGGATAACCGGGGTTATGCGAGAGATTGGTCCAGTGCGCTCCGCCATCGGTCGTCTTGTACAGCCCGCTGCCGGGACCGCCGCTGACCAGACTCCAGGGGTGCCGCTCCGCCTGCCACATCGCGGCGTAGAGCGTGCCCGGATGACCGGGATCCATCGAAAGCGCGATGCCGCCGGTGAGATCGTTGACGAAGAGCACGCGTTTCCACGTCGCCCCGCCGTCGGTCGTCTTGAAGATTCCGCGCTCGGGGTTTGCTTTGAACGCGTGACCCATCGAGGCGGCATACACGATCGACGCGTTCCGCGGATCGATGACGATCGCGCTGGTCGTGTGCGTGTCCCGCAGTCCCGCGTAGCGCCAGCTCGCACCGGCGTCGGTCGATTTGAAGATTCCGTCGCCGGTTACCATGTCGCCGCGAATGTCGGACTCGCCCGTTCCGGCATAGATGACGCTCGGGTTCGAGGGCGCGACCGCAATCGCACCGATGCTGTTGCTGTCGCCCCGCAGCGTTCCGTCGGTGACGTTCTTCCATTGGATCCCGTAATCGGTGCTCGTCCAAATCCCGCCGTCGACGGCGCCCATATAGAACAAGTTCTGTTCGCTGGGCACGCCGGCGACGGCAACGCAGCGACCGCCGACGTAGGGCCCGATGTTTCGCCACGCCATTTTTGCCAACGCCGCCGGCGTTTGCGGCGACTCTTGCGCAAGGCCGCCTACCGGAGAAGCGGCGACGATCCAGAGCAAAACGACTACGAGCGTAGATCCGACGGCAGCGCGATACATCATGAGGCTACTTTTGTTTCTTAAAAATAAGGGAACCCTTCAATCCGAAGGGTTCCCGCGGTTCTCCTCGCAAGGTCCGAACCGGCGAGCGCGTCAACGCTCGGATCTTCGCCCGATGGCGAGCCGAGCGGCGACGTCGCTGAACGGCGACCCCGAAGCACGATGGACGTGCTGCGAGTTGGCGTTCAGGCGGAGTACCCCGGCGATCTTCTGCTGGATGGCACTGAACGAGAGATGCTCGCTTTGGGCCGTCTGCAGAATCGTCCGGATCTCGGCCTGTTGTTGCGCCGTGAGCTGGAG
The DNA here is from genome assembly GCA_035502675.1 of Candidatus Acidiferrales bacterium. GTDB lineage: Bacteria > Vulcanimicrobiota > Vulcanimicrobiia > Vulcanimicrobiales > Vulcanimicrobiaceae > DATJUC01. Next base: position 5,268 of record DATJUC010000231.1, read on the forward strand.
ATTGGCGAACGGATTCGCGGACGAAACGTTCGCGGCGGCTCCGGCGTGCGACGCAGGCTGGGACCCGAGCAACGAACTCAGCACGCTGCTTGCCACTCCGCCGACGAGGTAGCTGATGCTCCTCACCTCCTTTCTAACACCCGTAATTGGACCATCGGCCCGCAGGCCTCGGGGTTTAGGGCCCGAGAACCAGGCCAAGCCATGGTCCGAGCGGTCAACGTCGACGATTTACGCCGGCTGGCGCGCCGGCGCTTACCACGGGTCGTTTTCGACTACATCGACGGCGGCGCCGACGCCGAGCTCACCATGCGCGACAATTGCCGGGCCTTCGACCGCTGGATCTTCCAGCCGCGCAACGCCCTCCCCAGCGTCGCCTGCTCCCTGCGCACCAGCGTACTCGGATCGGACCTCGAGCTTCCGTTCGCGCTCGCCCCGGTCGGCAGCTCCCGCCTCTTCTATCCCCGCGGCGAATGCGAGGCGGCCCGCGCCGCCGGCGCGGCAGGGACGGCGTATTCGCTCTCGACCCTCTCCGGCTGCCGGTTGGAAGACGTCCGGGCGGCGACCAGCGGCCCGGCTTGGTATCAGGTCTATCTTCTCGGCGGAAGAGAGGTCGCGGCCGCGGCCATCGCGCGCGCCAAGAGCGCCGGCTTCGCAGCGCTGCTCGTCACCGTCGATACCCCGATTGCCGGCTTACGCGAGCGCGACGTTCGCAATGGCGCCAAAGAACTCACGACCCGGCGGCCGCTGACGGCGCTTCCGTACGCAGGTCAGCTCCTCGCCAGACCGGGGTGGCTCATCGACTTCTTTCGCGACGGGGGGTTGATGCAGTTTCCCAACGTCGTCCTTCCGGAGGAAGGGCCGATGGGGTACGCCGACGTCGGCGCCGCACTGGCGGAGTCGACCGTGGCGTGGGAAGATCTGCGCTGGATTCGCGACCTCTGGGGCGGGAAGGTCGCCGTCAAGGGCGTCCTTACCGCCCTGGACGCACGGCGAGCGATCGAGGCGGGCGCCGATGCAATCGTCGTTTCCAACCACGGCGGCCGCCAGCTCGACGGCGTGGCGTCTTCGCTGGACGCGCTTCCCGAAGTGGTCGAAGCCGTCGGCGGGCGCGCCGAAGTCTTGCTCGACGGCGGCGTCCGCCGCGGCAGCGACGTGGTCAAAGCGCTCTGCCTGGGTGCGCGCGCGGTGCTGGTGGGCCGCGCCTATGCATACGGCCTCGGCGCCGCCGGCGGCGCGGGCGTTACCCGAGCGATCGAGATCCTGCGCGACGGCGTCGCGCGCACGCTCGCGCTGCTGGGATGCCCGGACGTCAAAGACCTCGACGCGTCCTACCTGCGCAAACAGACCTCGGAGCAATCCGAGGTCTGATGCCGCGCTTACGCTTGCGTTAATCGCGTTGCAGAGAGAAGAGCGGGACGATCTCTTGCCGCCACGCGCTATTGACGACGTGCGCCGACGCCGCGTAGAAGGCGAAGAAGCACGCCGCCAGCAGGAAGCAACCGCCCACGATGCCGTCGTAACGGCTGCCGCCGAGGAATTGAATTCCGGTCAACGTGTAGCCCACCGCCAGCGAGAGCGTCGTGAGAACGTACGTGGCGTTGATTCGCGCCGCACCGGCCGCCAGAACGAGCGACAGGTAACCCATACAGAAGAGATCGACGGCGATCAGCAGCAGATTTCCGCCGGTGCGCGGAATCAGCCCGCCGGCTTGCATCCAAAAATACGTAGCGAGGATGACGTTGTTCGCGCCGTACGCGCACATTGCGGTACCGGCCCAGGAGTTCGTTCGAGAGAACGCGAGCAGTCCGGCCGCGAACTGTCCGATGCCCGCAAAAACGAGCAGCATCGGAACGGTTGCGACCAGCGACGCAGGCATCGGGGCCCAGCCGATTGCGACCCACGCTACGACCGCGGTGCCGATGGCCAAGCCAAAGAGTCCCATCGGCGCGGCGTCGCCGGTTCGCGCTTCGCTGGCCGATTCCAACTGGTCGACTTGCGAGCGCTCGATGACCGTCTTCACGGGGCCACCCTGCGTCCACTGTTCCAGTGGAGGGTGGGTCCAGGCGGACGGAGTTTTCATGACGATTGAGGTTCCTTTCAGATTGTTCGATTCGATCGATCCACCGATCTGCTCGAGGTTTTGCCCGCGGAGTTCGTCGTTTAAAAATGTCTGACGCACGCTTCATTGGTGAGGAATGACGGCCGCCTTACGGCTGATCGAACACGTCGTAGCGCTGGTCGCGACGCCCGCTGACGAGCGATTTTGGGAGTCGTTTGCCGCCTTGCTCTACGGCGCGTTCGAGCTGCGCGGCATCGAGATTGCGGTTCGCGCGCTCGACGAGCCCGACGTACGTTACTCCCTCGGCGAGGCACCGCACGCCGGCGACGCGGATTGCGTCATCGTCGACTTGCGCTTGGGCTTGCAGACCGTCGGCAGTATTTCGGTTCGCCCGCGCGCGCCGCTCGACCGCCAAGCGCGCGTGCTGCTGGAAACGTGCGCGCTGCTGGCCGGACATGCCGGCGACACCGGGCTGGCGTTCGTCGATACGCTGACCGGCATCGCCAATCGCCGAAAGTTCGACGAAACGCTCGCTCTGGAGTGGACGCGGTGCGCGCGCGACGGAGCCAACGTAACCCTGCTCTTGGTCGATCTCGACCTGTTTGCGCCGTTCAACGACGCACGCGGCCGGCGCGAAGGCGATCTCTGCCTGACGGCCGTGGCCTCAGCGCTGAACGGCTGTATTTTGCGCCCCTCGGACGTGCTGGCGCGATACGGCGGACAAGAATTCGTCGCCATCCTCCCCGGCACCGACTTGGGCGGCGGCATTTTCATTGCCGAGCGCTTTCGCGAGGCGATCGCGGCGGCGGGGATTCCGCATCCGGCTTCGACGCTGGGGCGCGTATCGATCAGCGTCGGCGCCGCGACGGCGATGCCGCGCTCCGGCGGAACGCCCGATACGTTGATTCGCTCGGCCGACAGCGCGCTTTCGCGAGCCAAGCTCGCGGGTCGAAACCGCGCCGCGGCCGAGGGCTATGCCTCCGACGCGCCGCCCGCGCGGCCCGCGCTCGCGCAACCGTAGCCGCGTCGCCTCGTGCCGCACGAGAGGAACACCGCACTCGGGCGCACGATACTCCGAGACATGAAGCGTCTTACTGCCGCCCTAGTTGTGGTCGTCGCGTTTATCGCGGCGCCGGTTCGCTCGTCTGCCGCCCCTTCGCCGTACCAACAGCTGACCTCGAAGCTCGCGTGGCGGAGCATCGGCCCCTTCATCGGGGGCCGCGTCGTCGCGGTCGCCGGCGTCCCCGGGCAGGGGACGTTCTATTTCGGCGGCGTCGAGGGCGGCGTTTGGAAGAGCACCGATTACGGATTGAGCTGGGACAACATCACCGACGGGAAGATCCCCGGCACGGCCAGTCCGATCGGCGCGCTCGCAATCGCGCCGTCGAACTCGAAGATCATCTACGCCGGCACCGGCGAAGCCGATATTCGCGGCGATTTCGACACCGGCGACGGCGTCTACAAGACGACCGACGGCGGGAAGACCTGGTCGTATGCCGGATTGCGCGACACGCACATGACGACCAAGATCGTCGTAGACCCCCGCAATCCGGACGTCGTCTACGCCGCTTCGATGGGACACGTCTTCAAACCGAATCCCGAGCGCGGCGTTTTCAAGTCCGTCGACGGCGGCAAAAACTGGCAAAAGATTTTGTTCGTGGACGACCGGACCGGTGGCGTCGATTTGGTGATGGATCCGCGCGATCCGAAGACGCTGTACGCCGCGATGTGGCAGGCGCAGCGCGTTCCGTGGAAGCTGACGAGCGGCGGTCCCGGCAGCGGGCTGTACAAGACGACCGACGCCGGCGCCCGCTGGACGAAGATTTCGAGCAATCCCGGTTTTGCGACCGGTATGCTCGGCAAGATCGGCGTTTCGGTGGCGGCGACCAATCCTCGCATCGTCTACGCCATCGTGCAGTCGCGCGACGGCGGCGTCTTTCGCTCGGCCGACGCGGGCGCCACCTGGAAGAAGGTCAACAGCGAAATGAAGCTGCGGCAGCGCGGTTTTTACTACACCGCGATCTTCGTCGATCCGACCAACGCGCAAGTCGCCTACGCTCCCGAAGTCGACGGCGTCTACAAGACGACGGACGGCGGCAAGACCTTCTCGATCATCGAACTGCCGCACGGCGACGATCACATCGTGTGGATCGATCCCAAGAATCCTAAAATTTTGTTCGAAGGCGACGACGGCGGCGGCACCGTCTCGGTCGACGGCGGCGGTCACTGGAGCAGCGAGGGAATCGAGCCCACCGGTCAATTCTACCACGTTGCGATCGACGACCAGTTTCCGTTCCACGTATTCGGCGCGCAGCAGGACGAAGGCGCGTACGAGCTTCCGAGTGCCGGCGTCGGCGGAGGCATCGGTCCGGGCGAAGTGCACAACGTCGCGCTCGGCGAGAGCACGTTCGTCGCGCCGGAGCCGGGCGATCCGCTGGTCACCTACGGCAGCGGCTACTACAGCTCGTTCGCGCGTTTGAACCGGGTCACGGGACAAGAAAAGAACGTCAGCCCGTGGCCGCGGTACATGGCCGGCGCCGCGGCCGAAGACACCAAATATCGCTTCGGCTGGACGCATCCCATCTTGTTCTCGCCGGCCGATCCGAAAGAGCTGCTGGTGGCGGCCCAAGTAGTCTTCTCCAGCATGGACCACGGGCAGACCTGGAGCGTGATCAGTCCCGATCTGACGCGCAACGACGTCAGCACCGAGGGACCGACCGGCGGACCGATCTTCTTGGATCAAACCGGCGCCGAAACGTTCCCGGACATCGCATCGCTCGCGGTCTCGCCGCTCGACAAAGACGTCCTCTGGGCCGGCTCCGCCGACGGGCTCGTCCACGTGACCACCGACCACGGCGCGCACTGGACGCTCGTCACCCCGCCGCAACTCCCGCAGTGGGCGCAGATCAGCTCGATCGAGCCGTCGCATACCGACAAGGGCACGGCGTATCTCACGGCCTCGCGATACATGTGGGACGACTACCACCCCTACGTTTACGAAACCACCGATTACGGCGCGCACTGGACGGCTGCCGGCAACGGGCTCCCCGCCGATCAATACGTCTTCGCCATTCGGCAAGACCCGCGCGAGCCGCGTCTGTTCTTCGCCGGCACGCGCAGCACGGTCTACGTCAGCTTCGACGGCGCCGCCAACTGGCAGCCGCTGACGTTGAACCTGCCGGGCGTGCAGGTCCGCGACCTGGCGATCGACACGCGCGAAGGGGAGCTGGTCGCGGCCACCCACGGCCGAGCGTTTTGGATCCTCGACAACCTCGCGCTGCTCGAGCAGCTCGCGCATCAACCCGGCGCCTCGACGGCGAACGCACAGCTCTTCGCGCCCGAAACGGCGTGGCTGACTCAAACCTACGGCGGTCCCGACGATGCCTCCGACTTACCGCCCAGCTTCGGCGTCAATCCACGCTACGGCGCGACCGTCTTCTTCAACGTTCCGCAGTCGTACGACGGCAAGACGCCGGCGACGCTCTCGTTCGTCGACGCGAACGGTACGACGGTGCGTACGTTCGCGCTGCATCCCAAGAACCCGCACGCGGCCAAGCTTACGCCCGAGCAGGAGTTCAACCTCGACGCAGCCCAGCAGCGTCAACACGATCTCGACGAGTTGACGGCGATCCAGCCCGGAATGAATCGCTTCATCTGGGACCTTCGGTATCCGGGCGCCTACGACGTTCCCGGTTTCCGGCCCGTACCGACCGACGACTGGCCCGACACCGCCGACGGACCTACCACCGTTCCCGGCAACTACACCGTCGTCTTCTCGTATAACGGCACGTCGTACAAAGCGCCGTTGAGCCTGCAGCTGGACCCGCGCGTCCACGCAACCGGCGAGGATTTGGCGGCGCGTCTGTCGCTCGAGCAACAGATCCTCGCTTCGATCGATCGGCTCGACCGCACGATCGAGACCGCGCTTACGGCGCGCGACAAGATGACCGCCGCCAAGCGAACGGAGATCGATGACGAAGTCGGGCAGCTCATCGAGTTTCGCGTTCACTCGTCCGAAGCGGACACGCTCTATCCGACGAAGATCCGCGAACAGCTCGGCTTCCTCCTGAACTCGCTCGAAGGTGCGTACGCGCGACCGACGGCGGCCGAGTACGCGGCGTTCAAGGATCTCGACGGGCTTGCGGTCGCGGGAGAACAACGGTTGAACGCACTCGCCTCGCAATAACGGGCACCATTTTGGCACCAAACCCGAAAGGAGGCCCGTGCGCAACCGGTAACCCAGGGCGGCATGAAAACGCGATATGCGCTACTCGTCGCCGCCCTGTTCGTTGCCGGATGTGCCGGCACGACGGCACTGCCGTCGAGTGGTACGGCGCCATCCGCTTCCATCGCTTCCGCGTCGACCCCGCCGCTTCACTATCGCGTTTTTACCGCCGGTAAGACGGCGGGCTTTCCGGCCGACGGGTTTGCGAACGACATCGCCGCGGATCCGTCCGGCAACGTGTGGTTCACCGATACCGGAACGCACGCTATCGGACGCATCACCAAGAATGGGAAGGTCACCGAGTTCTCGGCCGGGCTGAACCCCGGCGCCGAGCCGTACTCGATCGTTGCCGGCACCAACGGCACGATGTGGTTCACCGATGCAAGCGGTCTGGCGTTGGGCAGCATCTCGCCGGGCGGCACGATCCGCGAGTTCGCCGACGTCCGCGTCACCAACGTGCGCGCGCAAAACATCGCACTCGACGCGCGCGGCCGCCCGTGGATTGCCGCCTCGGGCCCGAACGGAACGCTCGCGTTTTTGTCGCAGAGCGGACGCGTCGTCCCGGTCGCGTTGCCTTCGGGTCTTTCACCCAACGGATCGCTCGCGTCGGACGGGTCAGGTAACCTCTGGCTGTTCGCGCAAACGTCGAGCGGCGGCGTGACGATCGTCGAGCACTCGCCCGGTTCGTTCTCGCAAATCGCGACGCCGCTGCAGCCGATCGCCGATCCGTGCTGCCCGAACGTAGCACCCAAGCCGATGACGCTCGGAAACGACGGCAACATCTGGTTCACCGGCCTCTACTACGGCTGGCCGAAGTATCCGGGCGCCAAAATCGTGGGAACCGTGCGCAAAGGCACCGTCGTGCTCTTCCGCGCCAAGCACAACTCGGGCCTGGCCGCATTTCCCAGCGGTATCGCCGCGGGCGGCAAGCGCATCTGGTTTACCGGCGGCGATCCATTCCAGCCGAACGGCGCGTTGTGGGAGATCGACGAGCGGGGACGTCAGACGGTTGCGGCGTTGGCCTACAATCCGATCGGACTGACGGTCGACGCGGCCGGCAATCCGTGGTTCACGGCGTCCTTTCCGGGTCAGCCGAACCGGATCGTGGAGATTCTCGACCTAACGCCCGCGGCTCAGACGACGCCGCGCTTGTGAGCCTGCGCGAGCAGCGCGGAGCGGCTGCTGACGCCGTAGCACTTCAGTACGGCCTTCGCATGATTGGCCACGGTGGCTTTGCTGCGGCCCACGATCGCGGCGATCTCCTCGTTGGAGCGTCCTTCGCAGAGTAGCTTGAAGACGCGCTCGCGCATCGGTGAAAGCACGACGGCGCCGGTTTGCGGTGCGCGGCGCGCCCGCAGCTCGTCGCCCAGCCAGCTGGGCGAATAGTTGCGAAGGAGTTCCTCGGCGGCCGAGAGGTGTTCGCGTTTTCGCGTTACGTCGAACAGGCGCAGCGCGCATCGTCCCGCGCGCCACTGAAACCCGACTTCGCGATAGACGCGCAGCGACGCCGTCAATCGCGAAACGGCGAGCTTGCGGTTTCCCAGCGCCATGTCGACCACGCCGCTCGAGAAGTCGACCAGGGCGCGCCGGCGCTCGTCTTTGAGCAGGTTGCGCGCGTTCTTGACTTCCCCGGCGCGATGAAACCGCGCCACATAGGCCGACGCCTGCGCGGCGTCGATCGGGGCGTACAGCTCCGCCAACAGCAAGAGCGCGACGCTTTCTTCATCCTTGCAGCCTTCCCAGGCGACGCGCTGCGAGATCTCCTCGGCCTCGAGCAGCTCTTGACGTGCCCAGCGATGCTCGCCGATCGAAGTGGCCAAGTACGCGCGATCGCAAAGCGCCATCGTCCGCCAAGCATCGGTCGGCGCGCTCCGCGTGCACTCTTTGAGAAAACGAAAGGCGTTGAAGTAGTCGCCCTGGAGCGCGCGGGTCCAGCCCAGCGCCTTGAGCGCTTGAAAGCGGTTGTGTGCGAAGTCGTCGGGCCACGGCGAACCTTGGAGTTGACGTTCGACCTCAGCTACGACGTCGGGCAGGTAGAGCTCGCGAGCGCGCACGGCCAGCGTGTGCGTGGCGGCGGCGCGATGATGGACGTGCTCGGTTCCTGCAGGGTCGATCAAGCGCAACAGCTCGACCAGGCTTCGCGTTCCCCACTTGGCCGTGGGATCGTTCATGAACACGGCGCTCTCGGCGTGCAGGGCGTTCAAGCGGGAGTCGAGCGAGCGCCCCTCGCGTGCGATCGCGAGCGCCGCCAGCGCCCCAGCGTGGTCGCCCGCCATGACGTAGCGCCGGGCCATGCGATATCCGGTTTCGGCCACGAGTTCGCCGTCGCGCAGCGCGCGCGCCGAAGCCAGCGCGTCGTCGAGATGCGCGTCGGCAGCTTCGTAATCGCCGCTCAGCGCATAGGCTTCGCCGAGCAGCGCCCTGCGCCGAACGTCTAGCGGACTATGCGACGCAACCCGAAGCGCATTCAGCAACGCCAGTCCGCGAGAGACGTCGGTTCCGAGATAGATCCGGCTCCGCAAGAGCGACGCTTCGGCGGAAGGATCCGAATGGCGATCGTACAGCGCGGCCGCTTCGCCGTATCTCCCTGCGGCGAAGAGCGCATGCATTTCGGGTTCCCAGCGCGCAAAGGCGTGCTTCCGAACCGCATCCATGCTGCTTCGGTTCGGTCAACGGCCGCCGCAACCTTGCGAGACTAGCCCGCAGGGGCTAAATCTTAACCGTTGGGCAGCTGGCCGTAGGAGTCCGCAGCGTGTACGATGGGCGAACCATGGGCACTGGCCGGATGCGCCGGCAAACCGTTGAGGAACAGCGCGAGGAATAGTGCAAATAGGGACATGAAAACCTCCAAGGCGCGCGATGCGCGGGTAGTTTCCAGGCATGGATGCCTAGTCCCTAGAGGCTAATACGAAATCGCCAAAGAACCAAGAGGGGGAGCGGCCGGAGTTACCGATGTGGGCAGCGAGAACCGGGTGTGGGCGACTCCGGACTGCGGACGGGCGGCGGGCAAGGTGAACTTGCTCGCCGTTCTCGCGCGCGGCGACCGCAATCCCGTGGCCGCCGCGCTCGAGCAACTCGCCGACGTCGCAGCGATCGCCTATCATACGGCCGGTTCGGCCCTGGAATGGGCGGCCGCGCACCCCGCCGACGTCGTCGTCGTCGAGCATCGCGAAGGCGAACTCGACGCGCCGAAGTTCATCGAGTCGTTTCGCAACCTCGCCGATCGCCAGTTCGCCGTCGTCGTGATGGTCGCGGGCGACGAGACCGAGACGCGACATCGCGGCGCTCGCGCCGGCGCCAACGAGTTTGCGCGGCTGCCGGTCGAACCGGTCGAACTGGAAGCACACCTTCGAAACGCATTGCTGATGGCGCGGCACCGTCGCGAGCTGCTGGAGCGCTCCGCCGCGGCGTTGGAATCAAAAGAGCTCGAGACGCTTTTCAAGTTGGCGCGCGCTGCCGAGTTTCGCGACGACGTCACCGGGATGCACATCGTTCGCGTCGGACATATGACCGCGGCTCTCGCGCGAGCGATGGGGCTGCCGCAGCGCGACTGCGACGTACTCGCCCAGGCCGCGCCGATGCACGACATCGGAAAGATCGCCGTTCCGGACGACATCTTGCTCAAGCCCGGGCCGCTGACGCCGGACGAGTTTGCGGTCATGCGCCGGCATGCCGCCGCCGGATACGACATCCTCAAGGGAGGCGATTCTCCGATCTTGCGGGCGGCCGCCGAAATCGCGTTGACGCACCACGAGCGCTGGGACGGGACCGGTTATCCGCGGCGCCTGCGAGGCTGCGAGATTCCACTCTCCGGACGTCTGTGCAGCCTTGCCGACGTCTTCGACGCGCTGACGTCGGCTCGCCCGTATAAGCCGGCATGGGCGCCCGACCGGGCCATCGCCGCGCTATTGTCGGGCGCCGGAACGCAATTCGACCCGGAAGTCGTCGACGCGTTCCACGCCGCCTATCCCGAGATCTGCGCGATCCGGCTGCGCTACGGCGATCTCGACCGCCCGGCGCACGAACGGTCGCCGGCGAGCGCATGGCGCGAGCGGCGCGGCGTGACGGCCGCGGACGCCTAGCTCGCCCAACCGTCCGCAACGAACGCCTCGCGTCTCCACCGGGCTCGGCCGGTTACTCCCAACCGCAACGCGGGAAAACGTACCGTAAAGGGGAGTCATGGTGAACGTTCGCGCGCTAGGTCTTTTCGTCGGAGTGGGAATTCTGCTCGCCGGTGTGCCCGGCATCGGGCGCGCGCAGAGCAGTATGACCGGTCCGACGACCGGCGGCCCCGGGAATCCGAGCCCTTCGAGTATCGATCGAGCTTTCGTCCCGCAGGCGCTGCGCGCTGGATATCTCGAGGTTCAGCAGGCGGCCGCCGAGCTTCGCGGGGGTCTGCTCGACCCGAGCGTTGCCTACTTCGCACGCCGCATGATCGCCGACCACACCGCTGCCGACTCACAACTCGCCGCGGTGGCGCAGAACCTCGGAATCGCCTATCCGAAGTCGCTCGTCGAGGTCGCGCGCGTCGGCGCCCAGCCGATCGGACAACCCGCGCACGCGACGCCGCCTCCGGCGCCGCGATCGGTGCCCGCGTTCTTGCCGCAGCGCCAATACATGCAAGAGCAAGTGCAGTCTCACCAGCGCGCGATCGCGCTTTTCGAAAACGAGGTCCGCAACGGCGGAGCGCAGCAGCTTCGTACGGTGGCCGCCGCTGAGTTGCCGCAACTGCGCGCGCATCTGACGATGGCGCAGCAGTACGTGGCCAGCGGAACCATCACGCCGGTCGCGACGCCGACCCCGCCGGGTCCCGGAACGCCGCCCTAACCGGTCGCGAGAGCATCGCCGGGACGCCGATGGGCGTCCCGATTCTCCTGGAGGGAACGTCTCGGCCGATACCGGAGAGAGATGCCGATGAATCCTCCCCTCGAGCACCGCGCGTTGCCTGCGGGTGAGGTCACCTTCCTCTTTACGGATATCGAGGGCAGTACCCGGCTGTGGGAGCGTGCCCCCGACGCAATGCGGAAAGGACTCGCGCGGCACGACGACATCCTTCAGGATGCCGTCGATCGTAACGCCGGGGCGGTCTTCAAGACCGCCGGCGACTCGTTCTTTGCCGTGTTCGAGAGGCCCCAAGACGCGCTGCGCGCGGCGACCGAGGCGCAACGCGCGCTGGCAAACGAATCCTGGCCGCGCGGCGTTCGCGAACTGCGCGTACGGATCGGATTGCACACCGGCCCCGCGGTTTTACGGCGAGGCGACTATTTCGGACCGACGGTAAACCGCGTCGCCCGCCTGGCGGCCGCAGCGCACGGCGGCCAAATCCTGCTCTCTTCGACGACCGCGTCGCTGGTCGGCAACGCGCTCGACGGAGCCCAGCTGCGCGATCTCGGCAGCCACCGCCTCAAAGATCTCGGCGAACCGGAACGCATCTTTGCGGTCGTCGTTCCGGGGCTGGATTCCGATGTTCGTCCGCCTGCGTCGCTCGACGCGACGCCGAACAAT
>DATJUC010000232.1:0-8398 GCA_035502675.1 Candidatus Acidiferrales bacterium
TGAACTTCGATTTTGCCGAGTTCAACCAGCAGGCGGGCCGGGCCGGCCGCGACGGTGCCCCCGCCGCCATCCACCTCCTTTACGGCGAAAGCGATCGCGGGTTGAACGAGTACCTGATCGACGTGGACTCACCGACGATCGCGACGCTGCGCGCCGTCTACCGCGGGATGAAAGCGATCGCGCGCAACGGCATGGTGCGCGGCGGCAACGCCGACATCGCCGGAACGCTCGATCTCGACCGCGTGCTGGACCGGACGATTGCCGCCGCACTGCGGATCTTTACCGACTCGGGGCTGGTCGATGTCGGCGAGGACGACGAAGGGCGCTACGTGGCCTTTCGGTCCGTAGGCGGAAAGGTCGACATGGAGCGGAACGAGCGCTATGCGGAAGGACAGGCCATTCGCGAGAGCTTCAGAGACTTTGCCGACATGGCGCTCACCGCTCCCGCCGAAACGCTCGAACGGATCGTCAATCGTCCGATCTACCCGAGCCGCGTCGAGTTACAGAAGTAGCGCGCGTTGCAATTGAAGCGGCGCGATCGACGACGTACGCCGACCCGCTCAATTGCCTCGCGGCTTCGCGGCCGAGCAAGGCAAGTTCCTCGTGGGGAGGGATTGAGCGCAGCCTCAGGTAAAGCGCAGGCAGCACTTCAAATCGGAGGTCATTATGAGGCCCTTTATCGCACGATTGGGCGAGCTTTCTCTTGTCGCCGCCGTTCTCGCGGCATGTTCGGCGAACGGCGGATCGCTGCCATCGGCGACTTCGGGCTCGGCCGCTTCCTTGGCGGTGCCGGCCGCTTCGGCAGCCGCTCCTTCGCGCGTCGTGAGCGTCTCGTCCGACGACGTCGCGGCCGCCTATCACGTGACCGATTTCGCTTATCGCGTCTTCCCGACGATCCCGCGCCGGGTCGGCAAGCCCGACGTCAAGATCGTCTATCCGGCGCAGTTGCACTACTACGGCGGCCCGTACATGAAGACGGCGCTGTGGCACAACATTTACGTCAACTGCCGGCAAGGCACCGACGGCTGCTGGGGCGATCCGCAGTCGTTCCAAAAAGCGCTTACCAACAGTCAGCTGGTGAAGCTGCTGACGCAGTATACTAAGGCCAAGGCCGGGGCGTACGTATTTTCGGACGGCACGCAAGTGCAATGGCCGACGTACAGCAAGTACGTCTACGACAACGACCTCTTCTCGATTCTGCACGCCGTCGCCAAGCAGAACGGCGGAAACTTCCAAACCGCCGAGTATCACATCTTTCTGCCGCGGGGCGTCGACACGTGCTTCGACGGCACCTCGGAGTGCTACTCGCCCGACGTGCGTTCGACGTTCTACTTCTGCGCCTACCACGGATACGTCAAGTTCAGCGACATCGGCGCGGTGACGTTCTCGGTCGAGCCGTATCAAAACGTCAACGGCTGCGTCTATCCGAATCTGCCGAAGGGTTACGATCCGCTGGTAAACTCGACCGACACGACGCTGGCGCACGAGACGTTCGAGTCGATCACCGACACGAATCCGAGCACGTATAAGACGTTGGCGTGGTACAACCTCGCCTACAACCAAGAAGTCGCCGATCTTTGCGACGACTTCCCGATGGTTCAGAAGTTCGGTAAACTCAAGCTGTTCATCCAGGAGATGTACTCGAACAAGTACCACGCCTGCGCCAACGGCTCGTAACCGCGGTGGGCCGGGACGGCTACGCGATCGCGCGGGCGAGCGCGGGACCGTCCACGTCGTGGAAGAAGTCGTTGTTCGTCTCGGAGACGCCGGCCTTCGCCCAGGGATCGATCTGCCCGCGCGACGTCGGCAGGTGCACGGTCGGGCCCGCGGCGTCGGAGTAATCGGCTCCGCCGAAGGGCTCGAACGACGAACTCTCGCGGTGCGCGAGCACGAGATTTCTCACCGCCGCCGCCGCGTCCCGGGCGTCGCGGCGCAGCGTTTGGTCGAGGCGCGCGTCACCGGCGATGCGGTCGTATACGGCGATCGCCGGCCGGTCGGCATGCCACGGCATGTCGGGCGTCGACTGCGGAAATCGCACCATTCCGTCGACGCCGCGGACGTCGTCGCGAATTGCCGTGCGCGCGGCCGCGCCTTTGCTCGCACCGACTACATCGTCGTTCAACCGTTTGATCGAGGTCTCGGCGCGAGCCATCTTGTTCGCGTCGAGGTCGAGGACGTCGAAAGCCGCCGCCGGCCGGATCGAGCCGAAGAAATCCCCATAGGCCGTTCGCATGACGTCCGAGACCATCGATCGCGCCATGGCGCGGGGATCGTCCTCGTGTTGCGCGATGTCGTGCGCGACGCCGGTCGGAACGCCGGGAGCCAGCATCGTTTCGGGCGACGCCGCGAGATATTTGACGCCCGCGTGCGAGAGGGCGTCGGCGAAGCCCATCGTGTCCATGAGGCATTGATTGGCCACCACGCCGTCGATGCCGCGGCCGGCATCTTCCGGGTGCGCCTGGGCGTGCAGCGCGATGCCGTCGGTAACGGCTTTCGCGATGTCGGGCATCGACATCACGCTGCCGTCGCCCGTCTCGAGCCCCCCGCCGTCGCCGCCGCCGTGATCGACGAGATCGATCCAAGTCTGCTTCGCACCCGACGCCTCGGCGTTGTCGAGCGTCCGTGCGACGAATCGCGCCAGGTTCGCTTCGTCGCTCATGTCGTGTGCCGGCGTGGTGGTTACGTGCCCCGTGCGACCCCCGGCTACCGTGAAATCGTCGGTGTGGAGCCGGCCGCCGTGCCGCGCCGTCGTATCTTCGACCGTAAACTCGATGCTCGAATCGTTACGGCTGACGTCGACGGCTTGGTCGATGACCGCGCTCTGCACGCGATCCAGATTGTTGTCGCCGTCGCGGTAGATACCGAACTCCAAAGCTCGCCGCGACGGCGCAAGGGTGACGTTCTGCAGCATGAGGCCTCCTGACGTGTAGAGTCGGCCTTCATCTGCGACGAGCGGGGTAAACGACGAGGGCGCTGCCCGCAGTGGCTGGAACGCCACACCTCATGTCCGTATCGGCGTGGCGTGCCATGCTTTTGACGCTCTGCTTCGGCGCCGCGGTCGTCACTGCGGTCAGCCTGATTACCGATAGCATCGAGGCATCGTCCGCGCTAGGTTTTACGGTCTCGCGCACCCCCGATTCCGCGGTCGTTCGCGTCGATACGGTCGATGCCGGCGGAGCGGCGGAGGCGAGCGGCGTGCGCGTCGGCGACTTGATTCGGGTGCGCGATCTCGCTCCCGGCGAGCGCTATCGCCTACTAACCGGCGTCTATCCCCACGAGAAGATCGAGTTTGTGGTTTCGCGCGGCGACACCAAAGTGCCCATTCATTATGCCGCGGGCGGGCCGCCGGTCTGGCGATGGGACACGCTGCTGTATTCATTCACCTCGTTTTGGATGTTGGCGTTCGCCGCGCTTATCGGCTGGCGCCGCGCCGATTCGCGGGAAGGGCGCGTGCTCTGCACGCTGCTCGCCCTCTATCCGCTGTCTAACGGATTGCTGCAGGGTACGTGGATCGGTCCCTCGCCGCTTGCCGACGCGGTCGCGGCGGCGGTCGGCAACGCCTTGGTCTGGCTTCAGGTAGCGCTGCTGGCGACATACGCGTCCCTCGTGGCGCGACCCATTTCCGGCTGGCGGATCGGTTTGACCGCTTTCACGTACGGGTCGTGCACCGCAATTGCGGTTTTCGATATCGCGCGACTCGTCGCGTTATGGAACGGATCGCTCCCGTGGGTGGCGCAAGGAGTCGGGCCGGAATGGAACATGGCCTACGGCGTCGTTCCGTACGGCTTGGCAATCGTATGCGCGTGGTCGGCCCTTGCAGCGGCACGCGGCGAGGAACGGGGCCGCTCCGCTTGGATCATGGCGCCCGTCATCGTCTTTTACGTGGCCGAAGGGATGCTCTTCGTCGTTCCGGTGCTGTTGCCCACCACGCAGCACGGCAGCGCGCTGGTTATCGCTTATGGGTTCGCGAACTTTGGCTCCTTCTTAGCGCCGCTCGGCATGACGTACGCGCTCTTGAACAGGCGGGTGCTCGACATCGGGTTTGCGCTCAACCGTGTCGCGATCTTCTCCGGCGTTTCCATCGTCATCGTCGGGGCGTTCATGCTGTTCGAGTGGGCGCTCGGATCGTGGCTCCAGGGACAGAGCCACACGACCAGCCTCGTCGTCGGCGCAGCGCTCGCGCTGACGCTCGGATTCTCCATTCGGTTCGTGCACGATCGGGTCGAGCACGTGCTGGATCGCGTGTTCTTTCGAAAGCGGCACGAAGACGAGGAGGCCATTCGCCGTTTTGCACGGGAAGCGGCATTCGTGACCGACGCTGACGTCGTGATCGAACGCACCGTCGACGTGCTGAAGCGTCATGCCGACGCCTCGTTCGTCGGGCTTGCGCTGGCCAATGGGAGCGGGAAGTACGGCGAGGTCGGCGAGAACGATCCCGCGATCGTTTCGCTGCGCGCGTGGCATCGCAGGTTGGACCTGCACGGCGTCGCGACGAAGCTCAAAGGCGAGTTTGCGTATCCAATGGTTTCGCGCGGACGCCTAGTCGGCGCGTTGCTGCTCGGGCCGAAGCGGTCGCAGGAATCGTATGCGCCCGACGAGTCCGATGCGATCGAGGATCTCGCTCACCACGTCGGCGGCGTCCTCGACGTCTTGGGTCACTCCTCCGCCGGCGACTCGGTCTTGGCCGAACTGCAAGCGATGCACCGGGCGATCGTCGACGGCTTTTCGTCGCTGCAGTCCAAAGCGGATCGCGCCTAGGGCGCTCGGCCGGCGCAACGGGGACGCCGTTGCTCGTCACGACGAAGGTCTCGCCGGCAACGGCTTAGAGCGTCTTGAGGATCCCCTCGACGTCGGCGTAGGCTTGCGCCTCGGGCGAGAAGCCGACGTAGTTCAGAATCCCGCGCATGATCTCGACGTCGTGCCGAATTTGCCGCCGGACGTTACGCAGTTGGCGTGGATCTTCTCCGGCGAGGAAATACTCGTGCGCCGGCATGAGGCTCCAATAGCGCGAGAACGGCTCGAGAATCTTCGTGCGCCAGACCGAAGACGTCCCGCGTTCGTCGCCGCCGTGTTCCTCACGAAAGCGCTCGAGGAAGATGCGGGCGACGACGCGCAGCGTCTTGGCATGACGGCCGTCGTCCTCGGCGGCGCGCGGCGCCATCGCTCCGAGGATCGACGGCACCTTGTACGTCTGCTCTTCGGCATAGGAGCGAATTGCCACCGACGTTTCGTACGAAGCCATGAAGGTCGCGGCGACGGTCGGCTCGAGCGTTTCGATGGCCGGCATCAGCACGGCGAAGAGCGGGCTCTCGCCCGGGCGGCGTTGTACGTCCGGAAACGTTTCCTCGGCGACGGACTCCAGCTTGAGCATCGTCGCCACGTGCGAGGCCTCGTCGTTGAGGACGGCCGAGATCGCACGCCGCACCACGACGTCGAGCTGCTGCTGCTCCGCGGCAATCAAGAGCCGGCGGGCGATCGAAACGGCGATCTCCTCGGCCCGGGTTTGCACGGCCACAACCGACTTGTAGAAGCGCACCAGCCGTCGCGAGCGCCGCGGATCGGCAGTCGGCGGGATCGGAAAGGGCGGTAGGGTCTTCCAGCCCATCCGGTCGACGTGCCAGTGATGCTCGAGCATCTGGTCGGCCAGCAACGCTGCGGTTTCCCGCAGCCGTACGGGCACGGCATCGCTGCCGAGAATATCGGAAATGGTCGGTGCGTGCGTCTCCATCATCGTTCCCGCTTCGCGCAAGCGAAGGGGCTAGCCCTCGCTGCCCGCTCGCTTTTTTAAAAAATTGGAGAGCGGCTCGGGGCCCCTCCATCCATACTTGCCCACGATGACGCAAATCGCTGCCTGCATGCTTGCACTCCTAGCGGGACTCGCTGCGCTCGGCGCGCCGCCAATCGCCGGGTGAGTCGAGGTCCTCGAACGCGCCCGGATCGTCGGTGGCGACGACCTCGCACGCGAGCGCCGGATCGTCGCGGACGGCGGCGAGCGAGTCGCCGGAAGGCGCGGCGCCCAAACGGCTTCGGGCCGCCGGCCGAAAGTAGACCGGGTGCCCGGGGACGCCGCGCGACGATCGAACGTACAGGACGTCGGCCGCCGTGCTCGCAAGCCTTTGCTCGCAACGCTCCAGCGTTTCACGCGAAAGCAGCGGTTTGTCAGCCAGCAGCACCGCGATGGTCGCGGCCGAATCGATCGCCGAGTCGGCGACGCGAAGCGACGAGCTCATGCCGCTCTGCGGGCGCTCGTTGACCAGCACGAGCGCGCCCGGCGCTTCGCGCGAGCACGCGTCGTGGAGCTCGCTGGTGGTGACGACGGCCGCGCGCCGCCCTCCCAGTGTGGCGCACAATCGTGCGATCGGCGTGATGCCGGCAAGCGGGGCGACCGCTTTGGGAAAGCCCATCCGCGTCGAGGCGCCCGCCGCGAGGATGACGTAGTAGATCGCCTCCATGCGCTATCAGCTTCGCCGGCAGGCCGCCGTGGTCGTGGCGATCTTTCGAACCGCACCGTACGGTGTCGTCTTCGTCGAGCGCGCGGCCCACTTGCGCGACCATCCCGGGCAAATCGGACTCCCGGGCGGCGGCGTCCATCCCGGCGATACGGGACTGGCGGAGACGGCGCTGCGCGAGCTGCGAGAAGAAGTCGGTCTGGAGGCGGGCATATCGTCGATCGTCGGGCAACTGCCGACGCTGCGCCAACGCGTCGTCAATAACTTCGACGTCACGCCGTTCGTGGCGGTCGTCGAGCCGGCCGAGCTGCGCATCGATCCCAGCGAGTGCGCCGGCGCGTTTCTCGTGCCGCTCTTCACGATCGTCGAAGCCGGGTTGCCTGACTTGGTGCTCGAGTATGAAGGGCGCCGCATCTGGGGACTGACCGCGCGAATTCTGCACGAGTTCGTGACCGCCTGGAAGGACGGCGGCCTGCGCGAGGCGGTGCTGCCGCATCTTCGAGACGACGGCGTCACCGGGACGGGCAATCTTTGAGCAGCGTGTAACCGTCGCGCGTCGTGTGCGCCATCACGTATTGCACGAGCGGCGGCTCGGAGGCTGCGTCTTGCGGCGGAGGCGTTTGAAACAAGGTCGGAAATGCGGGATTGCTGCGATTGCGATCCGACCACGGATTGAGCGCTTCGCTCGCATAGTAGAAGGGATAGTCCAGCAGCTGCGACTCCGAATGCCCGTCGGGAAAGTGCACGGTCAGGCGAATATCCACCCAGAATCCGCCGGTTCTGGCGTCGTACTTCGAGCCGTGCGGATCGGAGAACTCGACGAAACCGCACGGTTGCGTCCCGGCCGCAGCGCCATTGCCGTTGCCGGTATCCCCGGCGCCGGTGCCCGTGCCGCCGTTCCCGACGCTCCCCGCCCCGGCGCCGTTGCCGGCCCCGGCACCGCGCCCGCCCACCGGCAGATCCCAGACCGGGCGCGTTTGCCCGAATTTCGGCGGCTTGGGTCGAGCCGCACCCGCGTGGTGCACGATCGCTTTCGGGGCCTGTCTCCCGGTCGTCGTATGCGCGACCGCGTGGAACTCGGTGACGGCGATGACGCGGGCGTGTCGGACGGCGCGGCGCGGCGGCGGCCGCGGGGGCGGGATCGGAAGCGGGCGGTGCTCGATCCGCGCAATCGTCGCGCGCTCGACCGTCTCGGTGCGGCTTTGGGGCGGCGGTTGCGCCGGTATCAGTCCGGCGAGAACTTCGTGAATCGCGATCGAAAGCGCGAAGGCGAGCAGCACGCGCCGGCGCGTGCCGCTTCCAAAGACGACGCCGAGCCATCCACTCGGGGACGACTCGGCGCTGGAGCGTCGTTTGGTCTTACTCAGGTTGCGCGTTGTACGTTTGGACGTACCATTGCTTGAACTGTTCGTAGGTCGGATAATAGCCGTACTTGTGGTAGAACCAGTCGCGGTAGGCGTCTTGGCGTCGCGCGACCTCTTGCTCCTCGGCACGTTTCGCGCGCGCCTTCCTGCTGTAGGTTACGGCCGCCCACGTACCGATGGCGCCGAAGATGATGATGTTGCGTGTGCTCGCCGCGCCGTCTGCCAGAGCGGGCGACGCAATGCCTCCCGCCATCGCTAGGGCAAGGACGGCCGCGAGTGCTCGCTGCTTCATAGTCCATCCTTTCTCCGCTTCGACGTTCGACCGCAGAGGCCGACAGGCACGCTTGCGCATCCCTCGAATCCCCGTCCCTGGTGAAAATCGAAGCCCTCATTCGCGGGATCCCGGATTTTCCGATTCCCGGGATCCTTTTCCGTGACATTACCCCGTTGCTGAAAGATAAGCAAGGGTTTCACGCTGCCGTCGATCTGTTCGT
The DNA here is from genome assembly GCA_035502675.1 of Candidatus Acidiferrales bacterium. Lineage (GTDB taxonomy): Bacteria > Vulcanimicrobiota > Vulcanimicrobiia > Vulcanimicrobiales > Vulcanimicrobiaceae > DATJUC01. Next base: position 8,308 of record DATJUC010000232.1, read on the forward strand.
CGAGCGTTTTCGCGACCGCGGCATCGATTACGTCGTTGGGATCGAGGCGCGCGGCTACCTCTTCGGCGCGCCGCTCGCGTACGCGATCGGC
>DATJUC010000233.1:0-3267 GCA_035502675.1 Candidatus Acidiferrales bacterium
CCAGGCCGGCGCGCGCCACGCGACGCCTAGAAGCGCGACCGAAACCGGAACCAAGACGTACGGGTAGCACGTCCACGTCAGCCACCACGCGATCAGCGTCGAATGATTCAGCCATGCCGACTCGATCGCTGCCAGCGGTGCCGGCTCGCCGCCGCGCGTGACCGCGAACCCAAGTGCGAACGCGCCCGCGAGCGCCAGTACGGCAGCCAGACCGCAGCTCGCACGAACGATTGCGCTAGGTCCCGCTCGCAAAAAGATCTTGCTGGCCGCCGGCGTCGCGTCCCAGGCGAGGCGCCATGATTTCCAGCTCTGCCAGGCCGACGATAATTTTTCGCGGCTTGGTGCCTTCGTGCGGACCGACGACTTTGAACTCTTCGAGCTGCTTCATCAGGCGGACCGCGCGCGGATGTCCGATCGAGAACTGCGATTGCAGCTGCGCGGTCGACGCGTAGTTGCTCTCGATGATGAACTTGGCCGCGTCGTAGCAGAGCGGGTCGACGTCGCGCCGCGCGCTCTCGTCGTCGCTGACGGGAACGACTTCCACGTCGAGCAGGTTGTCGGGGCGCGCCTGGCGCGCCCAAAACTCGACCAGCCGCGCGACCTCGGCACCGGTGATCAGCGCGCCTTGCGCGCGGATCGGTTTGGGCGCGTCGATCGGAAGGTAGAGCATGTCGCCTCGGCCCAGGAGACGCTCCGCGCCGTTCATGTCGAGAATCACGCGCGAGTCCGTCTGGGAACTGACCGCGAAGGCAATGCGCGACGGGACGTTGGCCTTGATGAGCCCGGTAATGACGTCGACCGACGGCCGCTGGGTCGCGACGATGAGGTGGATGCCGGTCGCGCGCGCCAGCTGCGCCAACCGCATGATCGTGGTTTCGACTTTTGCGGGAGCCACCAGCATCAGATCGGCGAGCTCGTCGATGACGATCACCACGTACGGCAGCTTCTCGTCGGGATACTTCGCGTTGTACTCCTCGATCTTGCGGACTTGCGCCTTGGCGAAGCGCTCGTAACGCGCGTCCATCTCCTTGGTCATCTCGAAGAGCGCGCCGGCGGCCATCCGCGCGTCGGTGATCACCTCTTTGATGAGATGCGGGATGCCGTTGTAGACGGTCAGCTCGACGCGTTTGGGGTCGATCAGCAACAGCTGCACCTGATCGGGAGTGGCGCTGACCAGCAGCGAGGCGATGATCGTGTTCAGGCAGACGGACTTGCCGGCGCCGGTCGCGCCCGCGACCAGTAAGTGCGGCATCTTGCACAAATCGCCGAACACCGGACGGCCGGTGATGTCTTTGCCGAGCGCCATCCAGAGCGGCGGAACCTGTCCGCGGTTGGGAAAGGCGTCGAGAATCTCGCGAATCGCGACGATCGACACGGTCTGGTTGGGGACCTCGATCCCGACGGCCGATTTCCCGGGAATCGGCGCCTCGATCCGGACGCTCGTCGCGGCGAGCGCCAGCGCCAGATCGTCGGCCAGCGAGGCGATCCGCGAAATCTTGACGCCGCGCTCGGGCTTGAGCTCGTACCGCGTGATCGAGGGGCCGCGCTCGATATGCGTGACCTTGGCGCCAACCCCGAAACTCGCGAGCGTGTCCTCGAGCACGTGCGCGCGGTTGGAATCGTCGGCGACCTGCGTCGGCGGCGCGTCGAAGATCGCCAAATCCGGCAAGCGATACGCGCGTACGGCGGTCACGCTTTCGGCCGATTCGTACTCGCCGTAAACGGTCCGTTCGTCCGGAAGTCCGGCCGGCGGAGGCGGCGGCTCGACGGCGCGCGGCGTTACCGGAACCGGAACGAGCGCTTCGGACTCGACGGCCGCGGCCGGCTGGACGTCGAAGGCGGCCCGGCGATCGGGCTTCTCACTCGGTTCGGCACGCGGCGGCAAAGCGAACGCCTCGCTCAAGTTCGCGTGCTGCTTGGGCATCGCGGGCAGCCGCAACGCCGGCATCTTCCAGGCCGGAAGGCGCACGCCGCGAGCGGCCACGACGGCACGCCCGATAATGCGCTTGAGGCTGGCGTTGCTCAGCCACAGCGTGAGGGTCAGCGCCGCCACGACGATGGCGATCCACGCCCCCACGCCGCCGACCAGCGACTGCAGGGCCCACCACATCGTCGCGCCGATCGCCCCGCCGCGCGACGCGCCTGCGGAGCCCAGCGCCGCGTCGACGATGAGGAAGTAGGCGAGCGCGGCACTGCCGAGCGTCGCGATCGTTTGCGGAACGTTGACTTCCAGAAAGACGATTCCACCGAAGAGCGCGACGAGAACCGGGAAAACCGGAGCGGCGCCACCAAACAGTCGGCGCAGCGCGTCGGCTATCCACAGACCGAAGTTGCCGGCATGATGCGGGGCCGCGAGCGCGATGCCGCACACGACGGCGACTCCGATCGCGGCGATTCCGACGATTTCTAGGTTCAGCCGTGCCCTGGAAGACGTCTTACGACGACTGGACATGGGCTCGATACGTTCGTCGCAAAGAGGGGAGTTCATTTTGAGTACGCCGACGCTCGTCGTGCTCGCCGGAGATCAAACCGGGCAGGAGTTGCTCGAAGAGGCGCTGCGCGTGCTGGACCGATCGGTCATCGATCTCGAGCTCGCGCTCGAAACGTACGATCTCTCCCTCGACAACCGGCGTGCGACGCGAAATCGCGTCGTTCTCGACGCGGCGGAGGCGATGAAGCGCCATCGGCTCGGTCTCAAGGCGGCGACCATCACGCCCGAAAGCAAAGGCGACGTCGGCTCGCCTAACCGAATCCTGCGCGAGGCCATCGACGGCAAAGTCATCGTCCGCACCGGCCGCAAGCTGCCGCGAGTGCGTCCCGTCGCGGGGATCAACGCGCCGATTTCGGTCGTGCGTATGGCGGTCGGCGATGCGTACGGCGCCAAGGAATGGCGCGACGGCGAGGGTCTCGACGAAACGGCGCATCGCACCGAGACGATCTCGCGCGGCGTCTGTCGCGCGGTGGCCGAGTTCGCCTTCGTGCACGCCAAGAAGATGCGCGGCGTCGTGTTCGGCGGTCCGAAGTACACCGTCAGCCCGGTCTACGAAGGGCTCCTCAAGGAAGAAATGGACGCGGCGGCCGGGCGCCATCCCGAGGTGCGCTACGATCCGCAGCTGATCGACGCGACCTACGCGCTGCTGCTTTCCAATGCCGGCGACGATCCGCTGGTGATTCCTGCGCTCAATCGCGACGGCGACTGCCTCTCGGATCTCGTGATGCAGCTGTTCGGATCGATCGCCGGCGCGGAATCGGTGCTGCTCGCCTTCG
>DATJUC010000234.1:0-5699 GCA_035502675.1 Candidatus Acidiferrales bacterium
AACGGGAACGTCCGCAGCGCCACGTCGGCGTGCATCGTCGCGGTGTACGAATGCACCGTCGGGTTGACCGCCGCCATCCGTACGAGCAGTGCAGGGCCGCCGGCCGCCGGCGCCGCGGCCGGAACGAGCGCCGCGGCCAGCGCGGCGGCCGAGATCGATCGAGTCATCTTCCTCCAGTATTTCCGCAAAGCGCGGCGTGGATCTCTTCCCGGACGCCGCCATGCTCTTCTACCGCAACTCGCCGGGCCAGCCCTGAGAGGGCGTCCGGCGACCCGATCCGGCCGAGTGCCCAGGCGGCGTGACCGCGGACCATCGGGCTAGGATCACCTTCCAGAGCCGCCAGCAGCGCACCCACGCTCGAACGGTCCAGTGCGTTGCCCAGGGCCACCGCGGCGTTACGCCGGAGCACGGCGGCTCCCCGCCAGCCCATGGCCGTGCCGGCATACCGCTGCTTGAACGCTCCCGAGCCAAGGGTAACCAGGTCGACGAGCGGTGGGCGCGCGGTGTCGGCATCCACCGGCCGGTCGAGCGCCGTGCCGCGATCGCCGGCGTTCTGCGTCGGCGGGCAGGCGAGCTGGCAGAGATCGCATCCCCAGACCCAATCGCCGACCAGCGGCCGCAACTCGCGCGGAATGCCGTCGCGGCGCTGGGTGAGGTCGGAAATGCAGCGGGTCGCGTCGATCGTGTAGTCGCCGCGCAGCGCACCGGTCGGGCACGCGTCGACGCAGCGCCGGCAGCCCCCGCACGTTTTTCTCAGCGGCGCATCCGGCGGCAGCTCCAGCGTCGTCACGACTTCGCCCAGAAAGACGAACGATCCGTACGCCGGGGAGATGGCGTTGGTGTGCTTTCCGATCCACGCCAGGCCGGACCGCGCCGCAAACGCACGCTCGGCGAGCGGCCGCGTGTCGCACGCCACCGCGGTGCACGGCCGGCCGGCAGCGTCGTCGACGCATCCCGCGATCGCGCTCAGCAGCGCGCGCATGCGAGGGTGGTAATCCGTCGACCAGGCGTAGTTGGAGACGCGTCCGCGCAGCGCGCGCGCCGGCGCCGGAGCCGGAGTTGCGTACGGCATCGCCACGCAGATGACGCTGCGCGCCCCGGGCAGCAATGTCGACGGGTCGGTCGCGGCGCGAGCGTACTCGTCGCCGTAGCGCCACGTCGCCAGATCGCCGCGCCGAAGGGATGCGCGCATGCGCGCGCGGGACGGGCCGTCGGGAAACGCCGGCGCCACCGCTACCGCACCCGCCCCGTAACGGCGAGCCGTCTCGATCGCCCGCGCCTTGACCGCCTCGGGAGACACGGTTCAGAGCGTGCGCAGCGGTCCGGGCGCGCCGCGTGGAAAGGCCGCGTCGATTGCAAGCAGGTCGTCGTCGTCGAGCGCGAGATCGCCCGCACCGGCGTTCTCCTCGACGTGCGCCACGGTCGCGGCCTTGGGAATCGTAAAGACGTTTCGATCGCGCGTGAGAAACGCCAAGACGACCTGCCGTGCGGTGGCGCCGTGCTTGCGTGCGATCCGCTCGAGCACCTCGTTGCCGGCAACGCGCGTCCGTCCGCGGCCGAACGGCGTGTAGGCGACGATCGCAATGCCGAGTTCGCGCGCGCGCGGGATAAGACGGTGCTCCGGCCCTCGTTCGCCCAGATGATACAGGACCTGGTTGCAGCTCAGGTGTGCGGCCGAAAGGTATTCCGCCGCTTCGACCATCGCACCGGTCTCGAAATTGCTCACGCCGATGAAGCGCGACTTTCCCGAGGTTACCAGCGCTTCGAGCCCGCGCATCGTTTCTTCCAGCGGCAGATCGCTCGGCCAGTGCAGCAGGTACAAGTCGACGTACTCCATGCGCAGCCGGCGCAGACTTCGGTCGGCGGCCTCGAGCGTTCCGCGATAGCTGGCGTTGCCGGGCAGCACCTTGGTCGTCACGAACAGCCGGTCGCGCGGAACGCCGGCGAGGATCTCGCCCAACAACTCCTCAACGCGCCCGCCGCCGTACATCTCGGCGGTGTCCAGGTGCGTCATGCCGAGTTCGATGCCGCGCAGCAGCGCGCGCTTGGCCTCGTCCAGCCGCGCCCCGCTCTCGGGAAAGTTCCACGTGCCCTGACCGATCGCCGGAAGCTCGACGTCCGAGCGGTCGAACCGTTTGCGTCGCATACTCTGCTGCTACCCGTTCGGCTAGAAGGCGTCGAACTCGCGATGCAGCGCGGCGTACGCCAATAGGCCCCCGCGCAGATGCACCAGGCGCGCGAACCCGGCGTCGCGCAGCCGCTGCATCGCCCACCGGGAGCGAGCCCCGACCCGGCACGCGACCACGTAGCGCTCGGCGGAGTCGAGCTCGTGCATGCGTGCCTCCAACTGCGATGCCGGGATGCAGACCGCCCCGGCGACCGTCCCGAAAACGGCTTCGTGCGGCTCGCGCACGTCGAGCAGCCGTGCGTCCTGCAAGGCTTCTTCGAGCCCGGAGGCTTGGATTTCGTCGACTGCGGACGGCTCCACGTCCGGCATCGCGGCCGCGTCGGCGATCGTCGGCCGGTCGCCGCAGACGGCGCACGCGGGGTCGCGGTCGAAGCGCACTTCGCGCACGCACGCGTCGAGCGTTTCGATCAGCAGCAAACGCCCCGCCAGCGATCGGCCGGTGCCCAAGAGCAGTTTGAGGGCTTCGCCGGCTTGCCACGCGCCGACGATGCCCGCCAGCGCGCCCAGCACGCCGCCTTCCGCGCAGGTCGGCACGCTCCCGGACGGCGGCGGCTCGGGATACAAGCAGCGATAGCACGGCCCGCCGGCGCCGAAGACGCTGACCTGACCGTCGAACCGAAAGATCGAGCCGTACACGTCGGGCTTGCCCTCGAGGACGCATGCGTCGTTGATCAGGTACCGCGCCGCGAAGCGATCGGTGCAGTCGAGCACGACGTCGTAGCACGCGACCAATGCGCGTGCGTTGCGCTCGTCGAACGCCGATTCCACGGCATCGATCGTTACGGTCGGATTGAGCGCGTGCAGCCGCCGTGCGGCCGCCTCGGCTTTCGGCCGCCCGACGTCGGAGGTCGCATAGATCGTCTGGCGCTGCAGGTTCGTCTCGTCGACGGCGTCGTCGTCGATCACCCCCAGCCGGCCGACGCCCGCGGCGGCCAGATATTGCAGTGCCGGCGAACCCAGGCCGCCCGCCCCGACCACGAGCACGCGGCTGGCCGCGAGGCGTTCTTGACCGGCGAGGCCGACTTCGGGGATCAGCAGTTGCCGGCTATAGCGCCGCAGCGCGCGCGGTCCTAACGTACTCACGGCCGCGGATGCCGCTCGTCGAGCCACTGCAGCACCGCCGCGCGCGCGTGCTCGGCCGCGTAGGTGTGATCGCTGGCGATGGTTGCGAACCATTTGCGCTCGGGCGCCCGGTCGAAGAGCGCGCGCACGCTGGCCGGCGAAACCATCGCGTCGCGATCGGCGGCGACGTACGCGCACTCGCGCCCTTGGAGTCGCGGCAGCAGCGCGTCGTAACGGCGATCGATTCCCTCGACCAGCTCGGGTAAGGTCACGCCCGCCACGTAGGCCGAGCGAAAATCCGTCGCGCCGGCACTTTTGAGGGCGCGCAGCGAATCCGGCCGGCCGTAGCCGGTCGCGATCGCAATCGCACCGGCGATCGACTCGTCGAGCGCCGCCGTAAAAAGCGCCGTCATGCCGCCCATGCTATGCCCGAGCGTATAGGTCGTCGCGCCGCGTTCGCGTGCCAACCGCACGGTCGAACTCATCGCGTCGATGCAGTCGTCGACGCCGCGTAAGGCGCCGCCGCTGGCACCCAGCTTGTGTCCCGGAAAGTCGAGGTTGTAGACCGTGAATCCATGGCTGGCCAGAAATCCGCACAGCGGATCGAGGTTGTGCTTACTCGACGAGTAACCGTGACCCGCCACCAGCGCGACTCCGCGAGGACGCCGGATCGGCTCGTAACGCAGGACCGCGACCCGGTTACGCGCCGCCTCGACCGTGAGCAGTTCGAGTTCAGCGGCCACACGCGTTCTCTTTCCAGCGGCCGCTGCCGTCGGCGTAGCGTTCCTTCTTCCAAATCGGCGCGCGCTGCTTGAGTTGGTCGATCGCGTAGCGGCAGGCCGCAAAAGCGGCCTCCCGATGAACGGCGGCGGCCGCGACTGCGACTGCGACCTCGCCGACGGACAAGTCGCCGATCCGGTGCTCGATCGCCAATGCGACGCCGCTCCAACGTTCGCGGGCCTCGCCGGCGATGGCTTCGAACGCCGCTATCGCCATCGGCTCGAACGCTTCGTACGACAGCCCCGTTACGCTGCGGCCGTCGTCGTCCCGGCAACGAACGACGCCGACGAAAACCGTTACGCCGCCGAAGTCGTCACGTTCGACCTCGCGCCGCAGTCGCTCGACGTCGATCGGCTCGCGAACGATCGCCAACCGCATCCGGCTAGCCCCCACCGACCGGCGGAAGCAGCGCGATCTCGTCGCCGTCGCGCAACGGCTCGCAGCCGTCGACGACGCGACCGTTGCGGGCGATCCGCGTCGACGCGGCCAGTTCTCGCAGCGGCGGACAGCCGCGTTCCAGCGCCGACCAGAGGTCGGCCGCCGTCGCGCCGTCGGCGAGGTCGAGCGTCATTTGGCCGCTCGAGAGCACTTCGCGCACGCGCGCGAACGAAAGCACGCGAACGTTCATGGGCTGGGCGCTCTAGTAGCCTCCGGGGTCGGTCGTGTAGCCGCGCTCTTCCAGCCACGCCCGTGAGGCTTCGTGCCGGGCGCGCAGTTCGAGGCGATTGCAGATCAGCTTGTGCATCAGCACCTCCCAAAAATGCCGGTCGCGGTCGTACACGTCGTCCGGAACCTGATTCTCGGCGCGGGCAAACTCGCGCAGCGCCCGCCAGTCGCCGCCCTCCAAAACGTTCCGAAGACGCGCTTCGTACTCCGGCGACGGAACGCCCGCCGTCACGCGCTGCGCTCGCTGCGCTCCAGCGGCGCCAAAACGTACCGTTCGATCGCCCGCGCCACGCCGTCGTCCTCGCACGTTGCGGTGACGCGGCCGACGGCACGAATGACGTCGGCGGGCGCGTTGCCCATGGCGACCCCGACCCCTGCCCAGCACATCATCGGGACGTCGTTCCGCGAGTCGCCGACGGCCAGCACGTTCTCGGGCGCGACGCCGAGGTCCGCACACAGCCGTTCGAGCGCGTTTTTCTTGGTCGCCTCGAGACTGGTGACGGCACACTCTTCGAACTCGCCCCACACCTCGTATTTGAAGTGAAGCGGAAACTCCGAGAACTGCGCGCGCATCGCCTCGACCGACTCGCGGCCCAGAAACCGGATGAAGGTCGGCGCCGAGCTCAGCAACGGCAGCAGCGACGGCACCTCGCGCCAATGCGGTCCGCGCATGTCGTCCACGTACGAGTGCGAACCGGCGATACGGTGGAAGCGCTCTTCGACGTACACCGCGATCGGCAAGGCGTTGCGCTCCGCGTACTCGATCATCGGCACCGCATACGGCAACGGCACCGGAATGTGTCCCAGCGTTCGTCCGGCCAGGAAGTCTTTCGTCAGCGCTCCGTGGGCGCAGATCGACGGTACGTTGAGCCGCAGCTCGCGGACCAACCGCTGGGGCGCGTCGGCGCCGCGGCCCGTGACCAGAACGATGCGTACGCCGGCTTCCAGGGTCGCGGCGATCGCGCGGCGGTTCGCGGGTGAGATGCCTTCGCGACCGTCGAGG
>DATJUC010000235.1:0-31034 GCA_035502675.1 Candidatus Acidiferrales bacterium
AGAGCATGCCGGGACGAGCGTCGGGCAGATACCCGTGCCAGACGGAATCGGTGTACTCGGGCAGCGGTATTCGCGCGACCTCGCGACGGCCGCGGGCGTCGAACACGGCCAGCTCGACGCGCTCGGCGTTTTCGGAAAAAAGCGCGAAGTTCACGCCGGAGCCGTTCCAAGTTGCGCCCAGCGGATACGGGCGCCCCGGCAGAACCGCGGCGCGTTTAGAAGCGAGCATCAGACGGTGGACTCCGAGCCCGCGGGCGGCAGCAGCACCACCGTCGCCAGCGGCGGCAGCGTCAGGCTGAGCGATTGCTCGTACCCGTGCGCCGGAACGTCTTGCGTTGCCAGCTCGCCCCAGTTGCCGACGTCGCTCCCTCCGTAATAACGCGAGTCGGTATTCAAGATCTCGCGATAGGCGCCGGCACGGGGAACGCCGAGGCGGTACGCGTAGCGCACGACCGGCGTCGCGTTGAGCGCCGCGACGGCGAATTCAGCGTCGCCAGCCGAGCGTAGAAAGGCCACGACGCTGTTCTGTGCGTCCTGACAATCGATCCAGGCAAAGCCGCGCGACGTCGCGTCTTGCTCGTGGAGCGCCGGCAGGTCGCGATAAAGGCGGTTGCAATCGCGCACGAGCTTCGACACGCCCGCATGCAGCCCGTCGCCCAGGAGGCCCCAGTCGAGCTGCGCGTCGTGATCCCACTCGTGCGTCGCGCCCAGCTCGTCGCCCATGAAGAGCAGCTTTTTCCCGGGATGCGCGAACATGAGCGCCAGCAGCGCGCGCAGATTGGCGAACCGCTGCCAGCGATCTCCAGCCATCTTCTCGACGAGGGCGCGCTTCCCGTGCACGACCTCGTCGTGCGAGAGCGGTAAGACGTAGCGCTCGCCGAACGCGTACAGCAGCCCGAAGGTCAAGTCGTTCTGATGGAACTTGCGGTAGACGGGATCGTAGGCAAAGTAACGCAGCGTGTCGTGCATCCAGCCCATGTTCCACTTGTACGAAAAGCCGAGCCCTCCGTCGGCCACGGGTCCGGTAACCATCGGCCACGACGTCGACTCTTCGGCGACGGTGGCGACGTCGGGATGCCGTTGCGTCACGGTGAGGTTGAGCCGCTGCAGGAACTCGACGGCTTCGACGTTTTCGTTGCCGCCGAACCGGTTCGGCACCCACTCGCCTTCGCGACGGCTATAGTCGAGGTAGAGCATCGAAGCGACCGCGTCGACGCGTAAGCCGTCGACGTGAAACTCCTCGAGCCAGTAGAGTGCGCTCGCGATGAGAAAGTTTGCGACTTCGCGCCGGCCGTGATTGTAGATGAGCGTATTCCAGTCGGGCTGAAAGCCCCGGCGCGGATCGCCGTATTCGTAGAGATACGTGCCGTCGAAGAAAGCCAGCCCGTAGGCGTCGCTGGGAAAGTGTCCGGGGACCCAGTCGAGTATGACGCCGAGCCCGAGCGCGTGCGCGCGATCGACGAACCGGCGAAAGTCGTCGGGGTCGCCGTAGCGGCTGGTCGGCGCGTACATTCCCGTCGGCTGATAGCCCCACGATCCGTCGAACGGGTGCTCGGCGATCGGAAGCAGTTCGACGTGCGTGAAGCCGAGATCCGCGACGTATGGCAGCAGTTGCTCGGCGAGCTCGCGGTATGAAAGGAAGCGATGCCCTTCGCCGCGCCGCCACGAGCCGAGGTGCGCTTCGTAGATCGAGACCGGCGCGTCCGGTCGGACGGAATCGGCACGCCGGCTCATCCATTGGGAGTCAGTCCACTCCACCGCCGAAGGTGCGGCGACGATCGAAGCGTTGGCCGGCCTCAGTTCGGCGTGCCGCGCCAACGGGTCCGCCTTGAGCGGAAGCAGCTCGCCGCCCGGACCTTCCAACTCGAACTTGTAACGCGCGCCGGCAGCGGCACCGGGAACGAAGATCTCCCACACGCCGCATTCGACGCGCTTGCGCATCGGATGAGTTCGTCCGTCCCAGCCGTTGAAGTCCGCGACCACGCTGACCCGCGACGCGTTGGGTGCCCAGACCGCGAACGCGACCCCCGCGACGCCGTCGACCGTACGAAGGTGCGCGCCCAACACGTTCCAGAGCCGCTGATGGGTGCCTTCGGCGATGAGATGGGCGTCGACGGCGCCGAGCAAAGGGCCGAAGCGATAGGCGTCTTCGAAGGTGCGGCGTCCTTCGGGTTCGTCCGCGACGAGAAGATAGTCGTAACGCCACGTGTCCGGGAAGCGACGCTCGAACAGCCCGTCGGCGTCGATGCGCTCGAGCTCCTCGAGCGACGAGTCGTCGTCGCGGCGGCGCACGAAGGCGCGCTGGGCGCGCGGGAGCGAAGCGCGAACGACGATACCGTCCCGTTCGGCGTGCATGCCCAGGAAAGCAAACGGATCGGCCCAGTGGGCGGCAAGCAGCACGGCGTTATTGTCGGCTCGGCGAAGCCGAACCCCTTTGGACGACGATCGCGACGTCGTTCCAGCCGCGCAGGAGCTCGGCGACGGACCACGCCTGCGCGATCGCGCCCCGCGGGGTAAAGGGCGCGGTTGCGTCGGCAATCTCTGCGACGCTGCCTATGCCGTAATCGCCGAGCCGGTCGGCGAGCGGCTGCAAGAACGAGCGCGCGATCGCGAGGTCGCCGTAGGCGCGAGCGTGCGCGACTGCGAACGCGCCGAGCAGCCAGGCCCACGCGGTGCCTTGATGGTAGGCGGCGTCCCGCTGTCGGGGCGTCCCCTCGTAACGCGGAGCGAAGCGCGGATCGTCCGGTGGAAGGGTGCGGATACCAGCCGGTGTGACCAGCCGCGCGGCGCACGCGTCGACGATGGCGCGCCGCCGCTGCGGGTCGAGCGCGCTGTGCCGCAGCGACGCCGCAAAGAGCTGGTTCGGCCGCAGGGTGGCGTCGTTGCCGCTGGGCGTGTCCAAGACGTCGAAGCAATAGCCCGCGGGCGCGTTCCAGAAGCGATCGAAACGCACCGCGTCGGCCGGCCGCTCGAACTCTTTGGGATCGGTTCCGGCCAGCTCGGCAAGGCGTGCCAACCGGCGCAGCGCGTTGTACCACAAGGCCGAGATTTCGACCGGTTTGCCCATGCGCGGCGTGACGACCCAATCGCCGACTTTCGCATCCATCCACGTAAGCTGTACTCCGGGCGCGGCGGCGACGACGAGTCCGTCGTCGGGATCGACGTGGATCCCGTAGCGCGTGCCCTTCCGGTACGCATCGGCGATCTGACGCAGCGCGGGCATCAGCCGTTCCAGGATTTCGCGGTCGCCGGTCGCGTCGACGTAACGTGCGACGGCTTCGACGTACCATAGCGCCGCGTCGGCGGCGTTGTACTCCGGCGCCGAGCCGGAGTCGGGAAAGAAGTTCGGCAGCATGCCGCCGTCCATGTAGCGCGCGAAGGCCAGCAGAATATTTTTTGCGACGTCCGGACGGCCGGTCGTCAGCGTCAAGCCCGGGAGGGCGATCGCGGTGTCGCGGCCCCAGTCCCCGAACCAGTGATATCCGGCGACGATCGAGCGCGCCTCCGGATCGTCTTCGACGGCGCGAGCGACGACGAATTGGTCGGCTGCCAGCACGCATTGCGCCATCCACGGCGGCGCGCCGGCGGCGTTTTGCGTACCGTGCCAGGCGTCGAGCAACGTCTTCGCCCTGCCTCGAAAGCGTTCCAGCGACGCGCCGGCGTCCTCGGCAGGCACGGGCAACCCCGTTCGGGCGACGACGGTGACCGATTCGCCCGCCTGCAGCGATATGCGAAACCGGCCGGCGCAGAGATGGTCGTCGCGATCGTCGAGTCCGCGGCGCGTCTCTTCCGCGAGCACGAAGTCGCGGTACCAAACGCTTTCGATCGTGCACTCCGCGCCGGGCGCTCGGACCGTCAACGGAAGGCCGCCTTCGACTTGCGCCGCGACGTGCAGGCCGCCTTCGACGGCCTCGACCTCGACGATCCGCTCGCCCGCGTGCGTGTTGGCATGAAAGTCGCGATCGTTGACCAGCGCGCGCAGCGTCAAGTCGACCGGGGCTGCGGCACGCACGATCCGGTATTCGACGAAGACGGCGTTCTCGCCGTGTTCCATCCACACGCGCTTTTCGACAAGCGCGTCGGCAAACGCGAACTGCCAGACCGGCATGGTGCCTTCCAGATCGAAGCGCTCGATCAGCGTAAATCCGAGCGGCGAGAGATAGTCGTCGTTCCAGCGGTTGGCGGCCAAGTCGTAGGCGCCCCCGAGGTAGCCGGCCGTCTCTTCGATCTTCGCGACCATCAGCCGGCGCCCGACCGGCGGCCGCGCCGCGGCTATCAGCAGCCCGTGATACCGGCGCGTGAGCGTTCCGGCAATCGTGCCCGAGGCGAACCCGCCCAAACCGTTGGTAACGAGCCACTCGCGCCGTTCGGCGGAGGCCAAGCCGGTGCAGACCGCGGGACCGAATCCGATCACGCGGCGTGGTTGAAATCTAAGGCTCGGGAATCCTCCGGCCGAATTGATGGGAGATGCACCGGCGCCTCCTGGCCGCGGTTGCCGTCGTGGCAATCGGCGCGTGTTCGGTCCGCGGAGGAGACTCCGCGCTTCCTGCGAGCGATCTCGCACCGCTTCTCCGTCCGGCCGCCGACGCGCACGCGCCCTGTCCGATGCGCGCCGGTTTGACGAGCCCGGTATCGGGAAAACCGGTCGTCGCGACCGCGTTCGGCGAGTTGCTCGCGACGTCCAAGGGAACGCGCTACGCGTACAGCGCGGTCGACTTCGCGTATCCCGCCAAGAAGAACGTCTTGTCGGCGATGACCGGGACGGCGCGATACTATCCGGCCCTGCCGAACTTCGGGCGGGCGCTCGTCGTCACCGGCGCGCACGGCGCGCAGACGCTCTACGCCGGCATCTCGAAGGTGAAGCTCGCGTTGAAGGACGGCCGCGCGCACGTCGTCGCCGGGCACGCGATGGCGCTGAGTTCCGGACCGGTATTGCGCTTCGCTTACGCGCCCAAGGGCAACGTCGTCGCTGCGAGTGCGCGCGGAAATCCGTGCGGCGCGGGCAACGCGACCGCCTCCGGCACGGTCTCGGTCATGCCGGCCAACGTTGCCGTCTACGCGCGGTTCCACCAGATGACGATCGACGGCGTACCGGTCTCGCCCGGTCCGTATCCCTCCGGCAATCCCGACGTCGCTACCCCGCTGACGATTTCGACGACCGGCGTGACGTCTGCGTCGACGCTGCTGCCCACGGTCTACGAAGACAGCGACACGTGGTCGAGCTACTACGTCGTGCTCTGCGGGAACGCCGTCTTCGCTACCGGCGCTCACGAACGCTACGCCGGTCCTTTCCCCTATGCGGAGAGTAACAGCTACGTCGTCGACGCGGTGCCTTCGCCGCTCCCGCAGGTCGTGTTCTTCACGGATCCGGGAAACAACGGCGCGCAGTTGACCGAGCAGTTGCCGCAACAAACCGGCCAATCGGCGGCGACGGCGTGCCCCGCCGCACCGCCGCCGGACTTCTACGTGCAATATCGCGTGACGTTCAACGAAGTCGGTCAAACGTATTGGGCGTATTTCTGGTGCTCTTTGCCGGATTCGATAACCTTGACGTCCGCGGACACGTCGGTCGCGACCGTGTCGCCGTCACCGTTGCAAGACTACTCGTCGCCGCAGCCGGATTGGCCGCCGCCGGCGCAACGAGCCGACTTCACGGCCAAGAGCGCCGGATCGACGCAGATCTCGGTCGACGATCCGAACTGCCCGGCACCCGCGCCGACCGGGAACGGCACGCCGTTTGCCATCGTCGTCAATCCGACGCCGTCGCCGGCCCCGCTACCGACCGCAATCCCGAACTAACATCTCGCGGCAACCCCGCGGTCAATGCGGCGCCATCGCCGCGCGGTACAACGAAACGCGACTCGCTCGTAAGGAGATCTTCATGTCGCTTCGTTCGTACGGCGCCTGCGCCGCGTTGCTGTTCTGCTGTGCGGCCGGCTGCAGCGCCGCATTACCGCCGCCAACGCAAACGGCGCCCTCCGGCGCGGCGCCGGCGTCTCTAAGCCGGCGCACGGTGAGTGCCGGCGACGTCTTCCGGTACGCCGGCCTTCTGACGCAGACGCAAAACGGCGTCGGGTCGCGAGCCGCCGTTTCTCAAACCGTAACCGTGAGCGCAACGCCTTATCCGTACGCTTCCGAGCCGGGCGCGCTCGACTACGGCAGCGTTCAGACGGCCCACGGCGATGCGCCCGCAACCTGGCATGCCGAGGCCTGGCGCGGAGACGGCCCGTCGGCCGGCGGAGTCGTGCCGCAGCTCTTATACGGAAGCCGCATCGAACAAAACGCAACCACGTCGATCTATCGCTATCCGGTACCACCCGTCACCGGCGAGCAGCCGCAACGCAACGGCGCCGGATGGTCGAACGGCGCTCGGCTCTCGTACGCGCGCTACGGCGCCGACGGAACGCAAACGCACGCCGACTACGACGCGGCGGGAGGCTACACCGAGCGCGTGCGATATGCGGCGCCGTGCGGATACTCGGGCGATTGCGAGCTCGACGCGACGGTATCGGATAGCGGCGCGGCGCGTTACGCCGGCAGCTTGTTGACGGCTAGCGGCATCGCTTCGATCCAGCTTGGGGCGCCCGTCGGCGGCACGATCGAAGTCGTCTACGTCTACGCCGGCGGGTCGGCGCAAAGCCTGACGATCCCGGCGTGGTTCGCGCCCTCGAAGCTGTATTCGGAGACCGATTCGATTTCAACCGGTACGCCGTTCCCTGCGAACTGCAAGGTGCCGGCAAAGTACGGCGCGTCGGGCAACGTCGTCACGCGCGTCGTCCGCCAAGTCGACCCCGCCGCCGGCACGCTCGAACGCCTCGAGGCCCGAACGTATTCGGCATCGTCGGTGGGCGCGGTATGCAGCACCGTCACGCAAAGCCTGACGGCGTACTACGATTACTCCAGCGGGCGTTTCGGTGCGGTTCCGCTCCGCCGGGCGAGCCAAAGCGAAACGCTGACGCTGCAATCTGCCGCCCGCCGTGGCGCCCAAACGGGCGACCGCTCGCTGGACGCGGATTCCGGCCTCGCCGCATGGACGATTGCCGCGCGGTTCCGCGAGCGCGCGGCGGGCCGGGGATGGGAGCGCTTCGGCAGAATCTAGCCGTTCGATGACGGCGCTACATCGCATCGCTATCGGCGGGCGCGAGTTGGAATTCGTCAGAATTCCGGCATCGCGGCCCGCCCTGCCGACGCTGGTCTTCCTGCACGAAGGGCTGGGGTCGGTCGCGCTCTGGCGCGATTTCCCGGCCACGCTCGCGCAGCTCACGGGCTGCGGCGCTCTCGTCTATTCGCGTTACGGGAACGGGTTCTCGACGCCGCTGCGCGAGCGACGTGCGGCGAGCTACATGCACGACGAGGCATTGGCGACGCTGCCGTCGCTGCTCGAGGCCCTCGAAATCGACGAAACCGTCGTCGTCGGTCAGAGCGACGGCGGCTCCATCGCGCTGATCTTCGCGGCCGGTCACCCGTCGATGGTGCGCGGTCTGCTGCTCGAAGCGCCGCACGTGTTCGTCGAGCCGCTCAGCGTCGGCAGCATCGCTTCGATCAAAGGCGAGTACGAGCGCGGCGGACTGCGCGAGCGGATGGCGCCGTACCACGGCGACGTCGATCGCACGTTCTACGGTTGGAACGACGTGTGGCTTTCCGTTGAGTTCGCGCAATGGAACATCGAGGAGTACGTCCGCCGGCTGACCGCTCCGGCGCTGCTCGTGCAAGGGATCGAGGACGAATACGGAACCGCCGCGCAGCTCGAAGCGATCGCGCGGCAAGCGCCCGCACCGGTCGATCGCGTGCTGCTGGCCCGCTGCGGTCACAGCCCGCACCGCGAGCGCCGCGGCGTGCTCGAGCGCGTCGCCGCGGCGTGGATCGACGAGCGCTGTCCGAAATGATGATTGCGGAAACGACGCCGGTCTCGGTCTGGACCGCGCTGGCAGGGTTCTACTGTGCGACCGCGCTGCTCAACGCCGTCGCCGCGGCCGCCCTCCGCTCGGCGGCGAGCGCCGCGTTTGCGGTGTTTGCGCTCGTGCTGGCGGCGATCGAACTGCAGCAGCTCGCCGGCGGCGCGCCCGCCGCGCACGCGTTCCTGATCGCGTTGTACCTCGTGAACACCGTCGTCCTCGGATTGATGCTGCTGCGAACGATGCGATACGACACGGCCGTGGGCCAGGTCACGATCGGCCTGCTGGGCGTGAACGTCTTGCTGGCGTTTGTGGAGAATCCCGAGTGGCTGCGCCGCTTCGCAGTCTTCGATCGCGTGGCCGCGGGCGCGCTGGTTGCGGCGTTGGCGATCATCGGCGTCCGGTCGATGGCGCACGAAAGCCGAGCGATCGCGAGCGCGTTTCTCGCGGGCCTCGTGGGGGCGGGCGTCGCGACCCTCGCCGCCGGCGCGTTCGGACCGGTTCCCGTTTTCGAGGCGGGCACGCTCTGGCAAACGGCGTTCTTCGCCGTCGCGGTCGTTCTCCGTAACCGCGGCGTCGCGGCCGGACGCGGGCGGGTGGAGCGTTTGGCCTACCTCGACGGTTTGACCGGCGTCGCAAACCGCCGGACGTTCGACGAGACGCTCGAACGGCTCTGGAACGTCGCGCGGCGAGCGCAGTTTCCGCTCGCCGTGCTCATGATCGACGTCGACCACTTCAAGCGGCTCAACGACACGCGCGGGCATCAAGTCGGCGACGAGTGCCTGCGCCGCGTCGCCGCCCTGTGCGCGTCGGTGCTGCGGCGCGCCGGCGACTGCTTTGCTCGCTACGGCGGCGAAGAGTTCGGCGCCATTCTCGTCAACCTCGACGCGACTCGCGCGCAAGCCCTGGCCGAGCATATCCGGCGCACGGTCGAGAGCGACGGCGGCATTACGGTGAGCATCGGCTTGGCCGCGCGCGTCCCGTCGACCGGGGACTCGGCGCTCAAATTAGTCGCCGACGCGGACGACGCGCTCTATCGAGCCAAGCACGAAGGCCGCAATTGCGTTCGTATCGCAACCGCGCACGGTTTGGAAGTTTAGTTTCGAGGTCTAATACGCCGGGTGATCCTGGCAACGCTCGACCGACGGATCGTCGCTCGGAAAGATGGTGAACGTCGTGCCTCGTTTGACGACCACGTTCTTGCCGTGATGGAAGTAGTCGAATACGCCGATCGCCGCACCCACGCCCGGGATCGGAATGGCCCCGAGATAGCCCGGAATGCTGTCGCTGGCGCCCGACGATTCTAAGGAATCCGTATTGTGGTTGAGCACCACGCCGACCCGCGTTCCGTTCGGCATCACGAGGTACAGCGGTTCCAGAACCAGGGTTCCGGCGTGCCCGCCGCGCCCCGCCGGCGATGCGATCGCGACGATTCCGTAGCCCATCGTCCGCGCCGGGACCACGACCCGCGCACCTTGAGTAACCGCGTTGATCGTCTCAAATCTGAAGAAATCGCCGGGCCGCGCCTCGCTTGAGTCGACCGTCTCCATCATCTGGACGGCGACGACCGTGCACGGGTCCAGCGTCAAACCGGAGAGCGCGGCGGCGCCGGCGGGCGCGGTCGCGAGCGCCGAACAGACGGCGGCTGCGAGCGTCACGAACGGTTGAGAAGGCCACGCCATCGCAACGCGCTTGGCCCGCGGCGTCCCGCTCCCCTGCGCCGGCGTAAGGGGTTCGCGTGGATGCGGAGAAGCGTTCCGCCGGAGGCGACGATGCCGGAAGCAACGTCGAGAGAGGCGACGGTCCCACGACCGAACGTGGCGCTCGTTCTCGAGCGTAGAGAGGACAGCTTTCTTGCGTGCGGCGCCGGCGGCCACGGGGACGCGCGGGCGCACTTCGGCTTCTCCTCGCCGCCGCCATCCGGGACGGCATGAACCCGTACATCCTGCTCATCGAGCACAACCAGGGCGACATCGAGCTGACGCGGCGGACGTTCGCGAAGAATCGCATCGCCAACGAGATCGTCGTACTGCGCGACGGTGCCGAGGCGTGCGACTTTCTGTTCTCCGGCGAGCGCGGCGGGCACCGCCTGCCTCAGGCAATCCTGCTCGATTTGAAGCTGCCGAAGGTTCCGGGACTCGAGGTGCTCGAGCGGATTCGTGCGGACGAACGCACGCGCCGGATTCCGACGGTCATCCTGACTTCGAGCAAACAGGAGGAGGATTTGCTCGAAGGCTACCGGCTGGGAACGAACAGCTACGTCCGCAAGCCGGTCGACTTCAACGAGTTCGTCGAGGCGGTTCGCCGCGTCGGCCTGTACTGGCTGGTTCTCAACGAGCCGCCGCCCAAGGAAGATTCGAACTGAGGCGTCTTCGTGCGGGCGCCGAGGCCGCTTTGCCCGCCGGCCGGCTGCGAAGGCTGGTGTAAGCGCTTAGAGGGGCAGCAAGTGCAACTCGGCCGCCATGTAGTCGAGCTGTACGTCGAACTGGCTGAGAAACGCGGCGCCCAGATGGCCGAAGGCCGTTCCCTGCAGAGTCTGCGTCGTTCCGATGGCTTGCGGTCCGGTTTTATACGTGCCGATCGTTACGTCGGGGATCTGCCCGATGAGCTGAACGCTCGAACCGCCCACGCCGGCGACGAGCCGCCTTTCGGTGGCGGTGAACAGCGTCGGATGCTTTTCGTAAAAGTCGTAGGAAAGGTTGATGTTCGATTCGTCCCCCGTGTCGATCGCGAGCTTGGCGTCGACGCTGCCGAGCTGCACGCTGACGACCGGCACGAAGTGCTGGAACGAGAGCGGCAGGCTGATCGGCCAATTGGCGGGAGCCGCGTCGAAGCGAAGCGTGTGGCTGCGCGGGTTGAGCTCGACGATCGTTTCCGCGAGAACGTCGGCTCCCAGCACGACGTCGTAGCCGTAGTGGCTCACGTCGCTCAAAACGACGTAGTTGGCCTCCGGAAAGCGCGCGTTACCGACCTGCAGCGGTCCCGCGCGGACGACCTGCGTGGAGTACCCCCCGAGGCCGCCTGCGACCTGAAACGTTCCGATGACCGGAGCGTCCAGACGCGCCGCGAGTTCCGAGCTTACGGACAGTCCGGAGTTTCCCGAATCGAGCAGGCACTTCACGGCGATTCCGCCGAGAGCGCAGTCGAAGACGGGCGTAACGTGCGCGGGGTCGGTCGCGATGGCGGCGGGCGGACCGGCGAAAGACGGCTGCGGTCCTTGGGGAGGGTGGAAGGCCGCCGCAACCGCCGTGCGGTCGTCGTACCGCTCGAGCAGCGTGCCGTTGTGCAGGATGACGAACGGAAGCTCGAAGCCATCGATCCGGCGGTAGTCGCGATACTCGAACGTGTCTTCGCCGTGGAGATCCCGCGCGTAACGCAGCAGCGCCGTTTGCGGATCGACGTAAAGCCGCAGCGGGATCGCGTCGCGATCGGCCATCAAAAGCGTGCGATAGATCGCGCCGTCGAGCGATGCTGAGCCGTCGTCGATCAGCCGGCCCCCGCCGGATTCGAACGACGGGCCGAGAAAGCCGAGCGACGCGATCAGCCGCAACGAGCGCAGGTACGGCTCGGGCCGGCCCGATTCGGGCAGCGCCACGTCGTTCATGTCGACCGCGTACAAGCGCGTTCCGTCGAAGTACGTTCCGCTGCACAGTTGGCCGTCGCAGCGGCGCAAGACGAACGGGAGCCCTTGGCCGTCGCTCGAGACGACCGTGGTCGTTCCGTTGACCTCCAGCCGCGAGATCGATACGAAGTGACTCGCCCACACCGGTCCGGCCGCCGCACGCATGCGATCGAGGAAGCGATGGAACTCGGCGTCGCTGCGCTGCGAGGCTCCGAGCGCGGTCGCCGCGAGCGCGCAGAGCAGGAGCGCGCGAACGGCGAAGTGCCGGGTCGTGGCCATCGGCGCGAACTTCGAGTTACTGGACCGGTACCTTCTCGGCGGCGGGCCGCCCAAGGGCGATTTGGTGCGGGCCTTGCTCGCATCGTCCGGCGGGTCGGGCGCAGCGGCACCCTTCTACGAGGGCATGCGGCTGCTCGGCGCACGCACGCCGGATCTAACGCTGATCGCGTTGCGCTTGGTCCTCTCCGGACGCCGTGCGGACGATGACGCGGTCGTCGCGGTACGCGCCGCCGCGGAACGCGCCCGCGCCGGCGATGCGGCCGCGCGCGACGAGTACGCAGCATTGCTTCGGCCCGAATCCGAGCCGTCGCGATGACGCTGGCGACTCGTGGACTAACCGTCGCCTACTCGCGCGCCGGCAAGCTCGCGCTGCGCGACGTTACGCTGGAGGTACCGGCCGGAAGGATTCTCGCGGTCGTCGGACCGTCGGGTGCGGGAAAGACCACGTTGCTTCGCGCCGTCGCCGGATTGCTGCCGATCCGCTCGGGCGACGTGCTGCTGGGCGACCGCAGCCTGTGCGGCCTCCCGCCGCAAGTGCGCCGAATCGCCGTCGTGTTTCAAGACGACGCGCTCTTCCCGAACATGACGGTGCGAGCGAACCTCGAGTTCGCGCAGCGGGGTCGCCGCGCCGGCTCGCCCGCGCTTGCGGTCCAAAACGCGGCGACGGCGCTGCACGTCGCCGATCGCCTCGCGCGCCGTCCGCGCGAGCTTTCCGGCGGGGAACGGCAGCGTGCTGCGATCGCGCGCGCGCTGGTTTCGCAGCCGGCGGCGCTGCTGATGGACGAACCGCTGGCGCATCTCGATCCGTCGTTGCGGCGCGCGGTGCGCGACGAGGTGCTGGGCGTGCGCCAGCGGTTCGAGGGTCCGATCTTGTACGTAACGCACGATCACGAAGAAGCGATGAGCGTGGGCGACCAGCTGGCCGTGCTGATCGACGGCAGAATCGAAGACGCCGGCGCGCCCCAGCGCGTTTACGATTCGCCCCGGAGCCTCGCAGTCGCCAGATTCCTCGGCGACCGGCCGATGAACGTTCTCTCGGGAGCGCCGGCAATCGCGATCCGGCCCGAACACGTGCGGCTGGCGCGCGACGCGGCCTTGCGCGGGCGCGTCGTGCAGCGCGAGCCGGCCGGGGCCGATGCCTATCTGCGCGTCTCTACGCCGCGCGGCGAGATGGTGGTGCGCGTGGGTGCGGCCCAAGAGGCCGCCATCGGCGACGACGTCGGGCTGGATTTGCCGGACGAACACGTGCGCCGTTTCGACGAAGCGACCGGAGCGGCGGTCGGATGACCGAGCTCGAGCTGCTGGCGGCCGGCGTCGTCGCAAGCGGGTTCGGCGGCGACGCGTTCGACGAGGCGTTGCCGGCGTTGGGCGGGTACGTGCTGTTCGCACGCAACTGTCCGTCGCTGCCGGTCGTGCGAGCGCTGACCGATGCGTTGCGCCGCCGCCGGATCGGCGACGCGGAACCGCTGGTGGCAATCGATCAGGAAGGCGGTCGCGTGCTGCGCCTGCGCGACGGGGTCGAGCCGATGCCGTCGATGATGGCGCTGGGAGCGACCGGCGACGCGGAGCTCGCGCGGCGCGCCGGCGAGCAAACGGCGTTCGATCTTCGCCGCGCCGGGTGCACCATGAATCTCGCTCCGGTCTTGGATCTGGCGTTGAATGCCGGCAACACCGTTATCGGAACGCGCTCGCTCGGAAGCGATCCCCAACGCGTTGCCGAGCTCGGTGCGGCTTACGCGGAGGGACTGAGCCGCGGGGGCGTCCTCGCGTGCTTCAAACATTTTCCGGGGCACGGCGCGACGGCTATCGATTCGCACGTCGCGCTCCCGGTCATCGAAACCGACGCGCAGACGCTGCGCGCGCGCGACCTGTTGCCGTTCGCCGCGGTGGCGCGCGGCGCGGCGGCAGTGATGAGCGCGCACGTCGTCGCTTCGGCCTTCGACCGCCGGCCGGCGTCGCTCTCGCCGGCCGTCGGAGACGGGCTGCTGCGCCGCGAACTCGGGTTCGACGGCGCGCTCCTGTCCGATTGCCTGCAAATGGGAGCGGTCGGCAGCGGCAACGGCAGCGTCCCCGCCGGGGTCGATGCGCTGCGCGCCGGAACCGATCTCTTGCTCGTCAGCGACGACGTCGAGACGGCACGCGCATTGGTACGGGCGATTGCCGCTGCAGTGCGATCGGGGTCGCTCCCCCGGCCGCGGCTCGAGGAAGCCTACGAGCGAGTGTTGCGCTTGCGCCGGTCGGGCGCGGCGCCGCTTGCGCTGGATGGATTTCCGCCGCACCCGGGCGTCGGTCGCGAAATCGCGCGCCGTGCGATTACCGTCGTGCGCGGCGTTCCGCACGCCGATCCGGTAGCGTGCTGTGCGGTCGACTTCGGGCCGGACGAAACCCGGCCCGATCTGACGCACGAAGCGCCGGCGATCGTCCATCTGCCGTGCCCGATCGACGGCGGCGACCAAACCGCGCTGCTGGCGCGCATCGCCGAAACCGAGCGGCGCCCGATCGTGCTGATGCGGCGCGCGCATCTGCACGCGGCGCAGGCGGCTGGCGTCGCGCGAATTCTCGAAGCTTATCCGGACGCGGCCGTCGTCTCGATGCTCGAGCCGTACGATCTCCCGGTGGCGCTGCGCGCGCGCCACCTGCTGGCGGCTTACGGCGACGATCGCGCGTCGTTGGGTGGTCTCGCGGACGTGCTTTTCGGAGGGAGCAGACCGGAAGGCCGGCTGCCGGTGACGGTGGGGCTTGGCGTCTGACCGTTTCGATCGCGTCGACGCCGTGTTGCGCGCGGCGACGGGGAAGCGATTCACGGGCGCGGTGGCGCGGATCGAGCTGCGCGGGCGCACCGTCTTCGAGCGAGCCTACGGCACGACGCGGGCGGATGCGGCCGCGATGCCGGTCTACGCGGATACGCGATTCGATTTGGCGTCGATTACGAAGATCTTCGTTTCCACCTTGGCGCTGCATCTCGTCGCCGAGAAAGCAATGGGTTTGGACGATCCCTTGATCGGCGTCTTTCCGCAGTGGCGAGGCACGCCCCGCGAAACGATCGGACTGCGTGCGTTGCTGGCGCATACGTCGGGGATGCACTCGGGCGCAGATTACCGCACGATTCTGGGAGAAAACGTCGAGCGCTTCGCATTGGAACGCCCGCTGGCGGCGGCACCCGGCGGCGGCGTGATCTATAGCGATTTGGGGTTCATCGCGCTCGGCGGTGCGATCCAGCGCATCGAAGGCCGTTCGCTGCCGAGTGCGGTGCGCCGGCGATTCGGGTCGCCCACGCTTGGATTTCGTCCGAGCGAACGCGACCGGACCCGCATTCCGGCGACGGAGTGCGACGGCTGGCGGGGCCGCGTGCAAGGCCGAGTGCACGACGAGAAGGCGTACCTGATGGGGGGCGTCGCCGGGCACGCGGGGCTGTTCGGAACCGCGGCCGACGTGGCGGCGCTGACCGAGGCATATTTGGGCACGCTCGCCGGCCGCCGGCGGGAGTTCTTGCCGGCATCGCTGGTGCGCGAAGCGGTCGCCGAGCAGGCGGCGGATCCGGTGCTGCGACGGGGGCTCGGGTGGGCGCTCAAAACTCGCGACGACAACTCGTGCGGCCCGGCGATGGACCGCAGCAGCTTCGGCCATACGGGCTTCGTCGGGACGTGCGTGTGGGCGGATCCGTCACGCGACGCGCAAGCGGTGCTGTTGACGAACTCCGTTTACTTCGGACGCAGCGACACGCGCGACTTGCGGGCCGCGTTTTACGAAGCCGCAATGGAGGCATTGTGATCGCCGTCGGTCTAATGAGCGGCACGTCGCTCGACGGTATCGACGCGGCACTGGTGCGGATCGAGCCGCGCGGTCGCGCCTACGCACTCGACCTTCTCCGCTTTGCGACCATGCCGTTTGCGCCCGATCTGCGCGGCGCGTTGATGGCCGCGCTGCCGCCGCAGCGCGGAAGCGTCGAAGCGGTCGCGGAGCTGCACCGGTCGCTCGGCTCGGCGCTGGCGAGCGCCGCGACCGCGATCGCCGCCGGGGAAGCGGTCGACTACGCGGCTTCGCACGGTCAAACGCTGTGGCACGACGGCGAACGAAGCGTCACCCTGCAAGTCGGCGACCCGTTCGCCGTTCGCGAGGCGTTGTCGGCCAGCGTGTGCTACGATTTTCGCAGCGCCGACTGCGCGGCCGGCGGTCACGGGGCGCCCTTGATTCCCTACGTGGACGAGCTGTTGTTCGCCGACGACGCCGAGGATCGCGTCGCGGTCAACCTCGGAGGGATCGCGAACGTTACGCTGCTCCCGAAAGCCGGAGCGACCGCCGCATTCGATACCGGGCCCGGCAACATGTTGCTCGACGCTTTCGTGCACGAGCGCACCGTCGGCGCGACGAGCTTCGACGAAGACGGTTCGTTTGCGGCGGCAGGCCGCGCCGACGCCGAGCTTTTGGGGGCGATGCTTGCCGACGAATACTTCGCGCTCCCGGCGCCCAAGACGACCGGACGCGAGCGCTTCGGCGCACACTTTCTCGGCCGGCACGCGCAGCGTTTGAGCCGCCTCGGCTTGGAAGACGGCTCGGCGACGCTGACCGAGCTCACCGCGGTCACGCTCGCGGACGCGATCGTGCGAACCGGCTTTGCGCGCGCCCGGGTCTTGATCGGCGGCGGCGGCGCTCGCAACGCGACCCTGCTGCGCCGAATCGCTGAACGGCTTCCCGAGGCTCGCGTCGAAACGACCGATGCAATGGGCATACCCGCAGACGCAAAGGAAGCGATCGGCTTCGCCGTGCTCGGATACGAAACGCTGCGCGGACGCGCTGCCAACCTGCCGGCGGCAACGGGAGCGGCGCGCGCCGTGCCGCTCGGCGCCATCGCCCCGCTCGATCTGCCACGCTTACTGCGCCGAGTCGACTCCGAATGCACCGCGAACGCGTCGTCGTAGGCGTCGACGGCGGCGGCAGCACGACGGCGGCGGCGTGCCGGCGCGACGGCGAGCGCTTCGACTTCATCCTGCAACGCACTGCCAATCCGATCGTCTGCGGCGTCGAAGCCGCAGTGGCGGCGATCGGCGAAGCGATCGAAGCAACGTTGGACGGCGCGACGCCCGTAACGATCGCCGCAGGCATCGCGGGGGCCGCACGCCCCGAGATCGCCGCGGGCGTGTGCGGCGGCATCGAGCGCCGCTTCCCCGGAGCGCGAGTCATCGTCGTCGACGACGCACGCGTGGCTCTGCGGAGCGCGGTTGCCGGCGGCGACGGTATCGCGTTGGTCGCCGGAACGGGATCGATCGCCTACGCCGAGATTGGCGAGGCGCGCTACCGTGCCGGCGGCTACGGATATGCCATCGGCGACGACGGCTCCGGCTATGCGATCGGTGCCGCAGCGGTGCGCTTGCTGGCGCGGGCCTTCGACGGGCGAGCAACGCGCGACGCAATGACGGACGACGTTGCCGCGCAACTGGGCGCGCGCGACGGACTCCAACTGATCGCGGCCGTCTATCAGGAAGTCTCGCCGGTTACGACGGTGGCGTCGGTCGCGCCCGTCGTCCTGCGCCGAGCCGGTCTCGGAGAACGCAGCGCCGTCAAAATCGTGCAATCCGCCGCCAACGATCTGTTCGAGTTGCTGCGCGGCGTTTGGCGCGCGGCGCACGTCGGCGAGCGCGAGCTTCCGCTGGCGCTGTGCGGCGGCCTGCTCCGCGAGAACAGCATGTTGACCTTTCTGCTGGAAACGCGGGTCGGAAACGAGCTGCCGTTCCTGCGCGCGCGCAAAGGATGTAATCCGGTCGACGGCGCGCTGGCGATTGCGGAGCGCACGGCGGCGGTAGCGTGAGCTCCGGCGAGCTTCCCGAAACCGAAGGCGTCAATCCGCGCGGGACCGACCTCGATCGGCTGGACGCGGCAGCGCTGGTACGAACGCTCGTTGCGGAACAGCGTTATGCCGTCGACGCGGTCGTCGAACGTGTGCCGGAGCTCGCCGCGGTCGTAGACGCGATCGCCGAGCGAATCGCGGCCGGCGGCCGGTTACACTACGTCGGCGCGGGAACCAGCGGCCGCCTGGCGGTACTCGATGCGGCCGAGATGTTTCCGACGTTCGGAACGCCGCACGGTACGGTATGCGCGCACTTGGCCGGCGGCGAGGCCGCCTTGACGCGCGCGGTCGAAGGCGCCGAAGACGATGCCGAAGCCGGTGCCGGCGCGATCGCGGGTTGCGCGGATGCCCGCGACGCGGTGGTCGGGATCTCTGCGAGCGGGAGCGCGGCGTTCGTCGTCGCGGCGCTGGCGCGCGCGCGGGAGGCGGGCGCGTACGCGGTCGCGCTGGTCAACGCGGCCGGCTCGGCGCTCGAGCGTGAGGCCGACGCGACCGTCGTGCTGCGTACCGGTCCGGAACTCATCGCCGGGTCCACGCGCATGAAGGCGGGGACCGCTCAAAAGATCGCGCTCAATGCGATTTCGACGGCGGTCATGGTGCGTCTGGGAAAAGTTCACGGACATTTGATGGTCGACGTCGTCGCGAGCAATCGAAAGCTGCACGCGCGCGCGGTGGGTCTGGTGCAAACCCTCGCCGGCGTCGACGCCGAGCGCGCGCGCGAATTGCTGGTGCGTGCCGACGGCCGCGTGAAAGTGGCCGTCATCATGCAGCGCCGGGGAGTCGACGCTCTGCAAGCGCGCGCGTTGCTGGCGCAGCACGCGCACCGGCTTCGACCGCTCCTTTGATTCTTTTCGGCGCGCTCGTCCTTTCGACGATCGCTTTCGTTCCGCTCGACGACCGGCCCGTCACCGCAGCGCTCCCCGTGCAGCTGGGGCGCATCGCGGGCGTACGCGTCGACGAACCGCCCCCGGCGTTGCTGGGCAACTACCTTCAGGCCGGCGATGCCGACGCGATCGTCGATTGGATCGGCGAGCGCGCCGCGCGCAGCGAGACCGGCGCTTTCGTGGTTTCCTCGGACATGCTCGCTTACGGCGGTCTGATCGCGTCGCGCGTGCCCGGAATCGGTTATGCCGGCGCCGATTTTCGCCTGCGGGCGCTGGACCGCGTCCGCGAACGGCGCCCGAACGACTGGATCTCGACGTTTGGAACCGTCATGCGTCTGGCGCCCACCGGTATCCCGGCTGGAACGCCGTTCTTCGCGGCGTTTCCGCTCTGGCAGCTGTTGCAGCAATACGCCAATCTGCCCGATCCGCTGCCGCAGCAAGACCAGGCGTACGCGGCTCGCCTGCAGACGGCCATCGGTCCGGCAGCGCTCGGCCAATACCTGGCGACGCGCGACCGAAATCTCGGGGTCGACCGTTTGCTGCTGCAGATGACCGCTCGCGGCACCATCGACCGGCTCGTACTCGGCCAGGACGACGCCGGACCGGTCGGCCTGCACGTTCGAGAGGTGGCGCAACTGCGTCAAATCGTCGCGAACGATCCGGCGCTCCAGGCGCGCGTCTCGATCGAGCCGGGCGCGGACGAGCTCGGCATGGCGCTGGTGGCCAACGCGCTGGCGGGCATCGCGCATTGGCGGCCGCACGTTTCGGTAGCTTATTCGACGCCGGAGGGCGCGCTGGTCCAAGATCCGCTCGAGTTCGCACCGGTCTCCGACGCCGTCGACGGGTTGATCGGCATATGCGGCGGCGTGCGCGACGACGCTCGTCCCGACGTGGCGTTATTCGTGCGCGTACCGCGAACCAGCCCCGCCCAAGACGACGCGTTTGCGGCGGCGATGACGGCCGACGCCGACGCCGGAATCCCGGTGGCGCTGGCCGACATCTCGTTCTTGCAGTCGTACGCATCGCAGGCGGCATTCGCACAGCGCATTCTGGCGTCCGGATTGGCCGCGCGGTTGGACGCGTACGCGTCTTGGAATACCAACGCGAACACCGTGGGAACGGCACTGGCCGAGGCGATCGCCGCCGGCGCGGGGCGCCGCCGCAAAACCTACGACGCGCTCGCGCACCGTACGTTCACCTTCGTTCGATTCGTGGACGACTACGCGTATCACGACGACGTTCGCCCCGAGCTCAACGCTTGGCTCGACGCGCAGGGGATCGGCGACCACACGCTGCTCGCGCCCGACGTCGCGGATCGAGCCGCCGCGCGCGACCGCGCACTGCTGTGGCGCGAGGCGCTCGAGATCTTGCCGCAGCTCGATCCGGGATATCATCTGGCCGCTATCCAAATCGGGTTGCCGTGGGATCGTACCTTCGAGACCTCGGTCCAGGCCGCAATCGCTCCCGACCTCGCGAGCGCGCGTTGACCGTCTTGCTATGATTGACCGCATGGAGCTTTCGTTCGCGGCGACGGCGTTTGCGACGGCCATCACCATCATCGACCCGATCGGCATGATTCCGATGACGCTGAGCGCCACGGCGAGCGATTCGCCGCAGCAGCGCAATCGAATCGTCGACCAGGCGGTTTTGGTGGCGGCCGGCATCATGCTCGTCATGGGACTCGTCGGACGGCCGTTGCTGGAGTATTTGGGCATTACGCTGCCGGCGTTCATGATCGCGGGCGGAGTTCTGCTATTTCTAATCGCCGTGGACATGCTGTTCGCACGCCCTACCGGTGCCAAGCGCACCGAGGCCGAGGAGCGGGAGGCGGCCGAGACCCACAATCCGGCGGTGTTTCCGCTGGCGGTGCCGATGATTTCCGGACCGGGAACGATCGCGACCGTCTTGCTGCTGGTGACGCTGGCGCACGGCAATCGCGCCGAGCTGGGGATCGTGGCTGCCGCCTACGCCCTCGCGCTGCTGGTGACGTGGCTGTGCATGCGCCTTTCGACGTTGCTCTTGCGAATCATCAGCAATACCGGCGTGCACGTGACGACGCGGCTGCTCGGAATCATTCTGGGTGCGTTAGCAGTGCAGTTCGTCATCAACGGTCTGGTGCAGACGCCGTTATTCAAGCACTAACTCAGTTGCCGGAGACCCACTCTTCGTAGACTTTCTTCTCGAGCGGCGGAAGCTGCGTGCCTTCGGGAAGGACGAACCCCGCAAGCGGCAGCGGAAACGGCATCGGATGGGGCGGCAGCCGGAACGGATCCGACTCGGGCTGGTAGCAGAAGGGCCACGCGATGTCGCCTTCCTCCTCCGAGCCGTCCGGATACGTGTACGTGTAACGCCCGTAATAGCAGTTCAATCCGTGCGCCCTCCACCTGGTCGTCGGATAGATATATCCGTTGCCGGCGCTGCCGCCGCTGGTGCTTGGCAGAAACGTATAGCTCTTCACGCTCGACCCCTGCGTCGCCGGATCGATCGTCGGGATGGCGTGCGGATCGTCGGCTTTGTTGAGCTGCGCGACTTCCTTCGAAAACGACGCTTCGTCGCGAGCAATTCCGTTGACCGGCGTCGGCCGGCGCGGCGGTTGCGGCGGCGCGGTGGGGGATTGGCGTGCGAGTTCGTGGCGAGGTGCCGCGGCGGCCGCGGGCGGCGGGACCGTAACGACCTGCCGGTGTGGACGGCGCTCGGGTAGCGGAGCCGATGGCCGGGGAGTGGGCCGCCGCTCGATCTCGATGGTCGTCGTCTCGGAGACGGTTTCGGTGGTCCCGGTTTTGATTTCGAAGATCGGCCGCAAAAACCAATACAGTGCGAAGCCGCACGCGTGGATCGCGGCGGCGAGTGCAAGCCAGAAGAAGAAAGACGCGCGGCGGCGCGGCGTCGCAGCCGAGATCACGGTACCGGTCAGCTCCTGCGTGGAGGTTACGCAGCCTGCCTGAGAAGCCTCTGAAAGTGCGGCGCCTCCTGCGCGTTGCAGGAGGCGCCTGGGCGTGGCCGGCTGGTGGAGTGCTGGTCGTTAAGCCGGCGGACGGTGACCGCGGTCGCCACCACTGTTGCTGCCCGAACGGTCCTGCCCTGCAGGGGCCGAGCGGGGTGCCGCATTGTAGTGCGGGGCGGCATTGTAGTGGGGAGCCGCATTGTAGCGCGGGGTCGCCGCGTCGTAGCGCGGAGCCGTGGCGTCGTACCGCGGGGTAGCCGCGTTGTAGTGCGGAGCCGCATTGTACCGCGGCGTCGCGTCGTTGTAGCGCGGAGCCGTGGCGTCGTACCGCGGCGTCGCGTCGTTGTAGCGCGGCGCCGTGGCGTCGTACCGCGGGGTCGCGTCGTTGTAGCGCGGAGCCGTGGCGTCGTACCGCGGCGTCGCCGCGTTGTAGCGCGGAGCCGTGGCGTCGTACCGCGGCGTCGCGTCGTTGTAGCGCGGAGCCGTGGCGTCGGACCGCGGGGTCGCGTCGTTGTAGCGCGGAGCCGTGACGTTCGTTTCGCGAACCCGCCCGAGTCGCGCTGCTTGCGTAGCCGCGTTGGGGTGGGCGAACGCCTCCGGGTGCAGCAGCCTGCGTCCGTCGACGACCGGCGCGCGGGCGCTGCCGGCTGAGACCGGACGCGCCGAGCGGGCGATCTTGGCAGCGGACTCGGTCCGCGCTGCGGTAACCGGGTGCGGCGCGATGCGAGCGGCAACCGGGTGCGCGGCGACGTGGCTCGTCGCGAGACGGGTGCGCTGGTCTTGAAGCCGATTGCGGTTGGCTGCAAGGTTCTGACGCTGTTCCGCGAGACGAGCGCGATTCGTCGCCAGCCGTTCGCGCTGCCAGTTGAGGCTGCGGCGGTTGTCGGCGATTCGCGTGCGTTCGTTGGTGAGGCGAACCGGATTGCCGTTGACGCGGTGCGTCGTCACCGTTCCGTTGCGATGGACGACCCGAACGACCCGCCGGTTCACGGTCTTGTAGTAGTTGTACGTGTTTCCGGTCGTGCCGGTGTACGGATAGCCGCTATAGGCGATCGACGGATACGCCGTGGGATAGCCGCCGTAGGCGTAGCCGGGATACCCATAGCCGGAATATGCGGGATAACCGTAGCCGGGATAACCGGCTCCGTAGTTCGGCTGGAACGCGCTGGAGATCAAGCCCATCGCGACTGTGCCGAGCAGCATGTCGAGCATCGGGCTGCCCGTGATCGACGTACCGCCGTAGCCGTAGCCCGGATAGCCGTAACCGGGATAGCCGCCCGGATAGCCGTAACCGGGGTAGCTACCGGGATAACCGTAGGCGGTCGGATAGCCGTAGCCGGGATAGCCCCCGCCGTAGCCGGGATAGCCGCCGCCGTAGCCCGGATAGCCGCCGCCGTAGCCGTAGCTCGGATATCCGCCGTAGCCCGGGTAGCCGCCGCCGTAACCGTAGCCCGGATAGCCGCCGTACCCATACGTGGGGTACGCCGTCGGATAACCGTAGCCCGGAGACGCGGCCGGGTAGCCGTAGCCGTAGCCGTACGGCGGCGCGACCGCCACCGTCGAGGGCGGCATCATGCTGCCGAAGCCGTAGTTGCCGTAGAGTCCGTTCATGCCGACTTGCGGCGTATACGCCGAAGACGCCGGCGGGCACCAGGTCCACGTCGTGCCTTGCCATACCCACGCGCCGTTCCCGAGGATCGGGCAACCGGCGGGCTCCATCGCTGCGAGCATCGGAGCGTACGGCGGCAGCGGTGGCGCTGCAATTGGATACATTTGGGCGCTCGCAGGGAGCGCGCCAAAGAGCGTCGAGGCGGAGAAGGCCACCACCGCCGCGATGCTCGCGAAGAGATTTCTGGTCATGTACTGTGAACCGCCTTTGGAGGGAGTCATGTGTTCCCATTGTGCGGCATCCCGTCGGCGGCATCCGGTGAGGACGATTAGTGCGTCGTTAAGCCGGCATTAGAGGGGCTCGCTTCGTTCGCAGAGCTCGACGAGAACTCCGTCGGTTGCACTGGGATGTAAGAAAGCGATCGAATTCCCGTGCGCGCCCTTGCGCGGTGCCCGATCGATCAGCCGTACGCCGTCCGCTTCCAGCTGCCGTAGCTTGGCGTTCAAATCCTCGACGCGATAGGCTACGTGATGCAGCTTGCTTTTGGCGTCGCCGCGGTATCTCGCAATCGGCGAAGCCTCGTCGAGCGGACGAAGCAGCTCGATCGCCGAGTCGCCCGCCTGGAGACCGACCGCTTCGATTCCCTGATCGTAGACGATCTCGCGATACACTTCGCGGAAACCCAGCACTTGCGTGTAGAGCCGCAGCGTCGCGTCCAGATCTTTGACGACGATGGCGACGTGATCGATCTGCATCAGGCCACGATCTCCTTGGCACGATAGACTCCGAAGACGTCGCGTAAGACGTCGCAAATTTCGCCGAGCGTCGCACCCGCGTCGACCGCGTCGACGAAAACCGGCATGAGGTTGTCGAGGCCTTTCGCCGCCGCCCGAACCGCCCGCAGCGCGGTGTCGACTGCGGCTCCGTCGCGCGCGGCGCGAAACGCTTCCAGGCGGGCGACCTGCTCGCGCTCGACCCGCGCTTCGATTCGCTGCGTGGCGATCGCGGCGCCGGCTCCGCTTTCGGCGAATCGATTGACGCCGACGACGACGCTCTCGCCGCGCTCGACGGCCTGCTGCGCCGCGTAGGCCGAGTCGGCGATTCGCGCTTGCATCCAGCCGCTTTCGATCGCGGCGACGCTCCCGCCGAGCGCGTCGACCTCGGCGATGAGCGCGCGCGCTCGCTCGACGAGCTCGTTGGTGAGCGACTCGACGTAGTACGATCCGGCGAGCGGGTCGACGACGTCGGCGACGCCCGACTCGTATGCGATGATCTGCTGCGTCCGGAGCGCGACTTTCGCGCTTTCCTCGGTCGGCAGGGCGAGGGCTTCGTCTTTTCCGTTGGTGTGCAGCGACTGCGTCCCGCCCAAGACCGCTGCCAGAGCCTGGAGCGTCACCCGCACGACGTTGTTTTCCGGCTCCTGCGCAGTCAGCGTGGATCCCCCGGTTTGGGCGTGGAAGCGGAGCATCTGCGAGCGCGGGTCCTTGCACCCGAACTCGTCGCGCACCAGGTGCGCCCAGAGATAGCGCGCCGCTCGGAACTTGGCGACCTCTTCGAAGAAGTCGTTGTGGGCGTTCCAGAAGAACGAGATCCGGGGAGCGATTTCGTCGAGTTCGATGCCGGCGTCGCGCGCCGCGCGCAAATACGCCTTCCCGTTGGAGAGCGTAAACGCGATCTCTTCGACCGCGGTGGAACCGGCTTCGCGAATGTGATACCCCGATACCGAGATCGCATTCCACTGCGGCACTTCGCGCGCGCAGTAGCTCATGACGTCGGTCACGAGCCGCATCGACGGCTGCGGCGGGTAAATGTAGGTGCCTCGAGCGGCGTACTCCTTGAGCACGTCGTTTTGGACGGTGCCGCCGAGTTTGCCGAACGGAACCCCGCGCCGCCTGGCCACCGCGAGCAGGAGGGCGAGCAGAATCGACGCGGGCGCGTTGATCGTCATCGACACCGTGACCCGATCGAGCGGAATGCCGGCGAGCAGCGTGTCCATGTCGGCGATCGAGTCGATGGCGACGCCGACCTTGCCCACCTCGCCGCGTGCGCGCGCGGCGTCCGAATCGTATCCGAGTTGGGTCGGCAGATCGAAGGCGACCGACAGGCCGGTCTGGCCGCGCTCGAGCAGATAACGATAACGTGCGTTCGACTCCGCCGCGGTCGCAAATCCCGCGTACTGGCGCATCGTCCAAAGGCGCCCGCGGTACATGGTGGGGTAGACGCCACGGGCGAACGGAAACGCACCGGGCTCGCCTAAATCGTGCGGCGTCCCTTCGACCGCGTCGTAGACGGGTTCGAGCGGAATCCCTGAGGAGTTGACGTCGCGCGGCACGGCTCTACTCCAGCGTGAGCAGCGGCGAGCCCGACTCGATGGTCGCTCCGACGCCGGCGTGAACCGCAGCAACCGATCCGCCGCGATGCGCGCGGATCTCGTTCATCATTTTCATGGCCTCAATCACGGCGACGACGTCGCCTTCCTCGACTCGCGCGCCTTTCGACGCCCTGAGCTCGACCACCACGCCGTGCATCGGTGAGACGACGTCCTTTCCGGCCGGCGCGTTCGATCGGCGCGCGACGGGCGCGCGCGACGAGCGTGCCGGCATGCGGCCGTTTGCCGCGCCGGCGCGCGTGGGCGGGTCGACGATGCGCACGCGATAGAGCTTGTCGTCGATCTCGACGCGAATCACGTCGCTGGTTGCCGGCTCGGATGCGGGACGTCCGGAAAGCGCCGAACCTTCGCGGTTCGCCGGAAGGCCGTGCGGGAGTTCGGCGGCAAACGGTTCCAGCGTTTGCGTGCCGTAGGTCCCATCGACGACCGGCGGATAATCGCACAGCGCGCGCAGCAGCGGCAGCGTCGTCGGGACGCCCTCGACGACGAACTCCTCGATCGCGCGCTTGAGGCGCGCGATGGCCTGCGAGCGCGTCGGAGCCCACACGATCAGTTTGGCGATCATCGAGTCGTAATCCGGAGATATCGTGCAGCCGGAATAGGCGGCGGAGTCGACGCGAACGCCGAGTCCGCCGGGCTCGCGATACGCGCCGATCGTCCCCGGGGCGGGCGCGAAGTTTCGCGCCGGATCCTCGGCGTTCACGCGTCCCTCGATGGCAAATCCCGAGAACGTCAGGTCGTCCTGAACGAAACCCAGCGGCTCGCCGGCGGCGACGCGAATCTGTTCGCGAATCAAGTCGAGCCCCGAGATCATCTCGCTCACCGTGTGCTCTACTTGAATGCGCGTGTTCATTTCGAGAAAGAAGAACTCGGCGCCCGAAACGAGGCACTCGATCGTCCCGACGGAGTCGTAGTCGATGGCGGCTGCAGCCCGGATACCGGCGGCGCGCATCTTCCGAAGCAGCGCCGGCGAGACGCCGGCCGGCGCTTCCTCCCACAGCTTCTGATGGCGGCGCTGCAGCGAACAGTCGCGTTCGCCGACGTGCACGACGTTGCCGTGTTTGTCGGCCAAGATCTGGAGTTCGACGTGCTTGGGATTGTCGAGATATCGCTCGGCGTAAATCGTCGGGTTTTTGAAGTACGCCTCGGCTTCGCGCGTTGCTGTCGTAAACGCCGACTCGATCTCGCCGGCGTCGCGAGCGACCTTCAAGCCCTTACCGCCCCCGCCGCCCGAGGCCTTGAGCGCGAGCGGAAAGCCGTATTCGCGGCCGGCCAGCTTGGCGGCGTGCACGCTCGCGATCGGCTCCGTTCCGCCCGGCACGACGGGCACGCGCGCCTTCTTCATCGCTTGTCGCGCGCGCAACTTGTCGCCCATCGCATCGATTGCGCCGGGGTGGGGTCCGATCCACGTCAAGCCGGCCTCGATCGTGCGGCGCGCGAAGCCGGAGTTTTCGGCGAGGAACCCGTAGCCCGGATGGACGGCATCCGCTCCGGAACGCCGGGCGACGTCCATAATACGATCGACGTCGAGATAGCTGAGCGACGGCGACGCCGGACCCAGCAGGTAGGCTTCGTCGGCCATTCTGACGTGCAGCGCGTCGCGATCGATTTCCGAGTAGACGGCGACCGTCGCGATGCCCATCTCGCGGGCGGTTCGGATTACTCGGACCGCAATTTCGCCGCGATTGGCGATCAGAATCTTGGCGAACACGCGGATGCCTTGCGCAGCGCGCGAAGCTCGTCGAATTCGAGATCCGGACGGCGCATAGCCATCGACCACGCCGAGGCTTCCGCGACGGGGCGATCGCCGGCGTCGAGCGCGGCTATCCCGAGGGCGACGGCCACCGCCGCGAGCTCGTTGCCGGTCACTTGTCGTATTCCGGCGGGTAAAAGCCCATCATGTGATAGCCGGCGTCCACGAAGTGCACGTCGGCGGTAACGGCTCGCGAGAGATCGGAAGCGAGATACACCGCCGTGTTGCCGACGTCTTCGGACGTGACGTTACGGCGCAGCGGCGCGACCTTCGGGACGACGTCGAGCATTCGCGTCGCCCCGCCGACCTGTCGCATGCTGGCGGTTTTGATCGGTCCGGCCGAGATGGCGTTGATGCGAATGCCGCGTTCGCCGAGGTCGAAGGCTAGGTAACGAACCGACGCTTCGAGTGCGGCCTTGGCGATGCCCATGAGGTTGTAGTTCGGAACGATTTGAGTCGCGCCCAGATAGGTCAGCGCCATCACCGAGCTGCCGTCGGCCAGCCGCTCGCGCAAACTCTGGATCAGGGCGATCAGCGAGAAAGCCGACACGTCGAGCGAAAGCGCGAATCCAGAACGCGACGTGTCGTAGACTTTGCCCGCCAGATCTTCTTTGTTGGCGAACGCAATGCAGTGCACGAGCGCATCCAAGGATCCGAAGTCGCGCGCCAAGGCGTCGCGCATCGCTGCCAGCGACGCGTCGTTGGAGACGTCGCATTCGGTAACGTAGGCGTCGCCGAGCTCCTTGCCGAGCTTCTCCACTTCGTCGCGCACCCGTTCGCCCTGATACGTCAGGGCCAGCTTCGCCCCGTGTTCGTGGAACTTGCGAGCGATGCCGGTCGCGATCGACCATCGATTCGCGACGCCGGTAACGAGCGCGCGTTTCCCTTCCAGCAGTTTCACGCTGCGTTAGATACCATTGAGGCCGGACGCGTCCTGCCCCGCGTCACATCGTAACTTGTTCGTAGGTGTAATGGCGGTCTTGGAGGGCGTGCACGGCCCAGACGCCGGCCGGAACGAGCGACGCTCCGGGAAGCATATTTTTCGACATGCGGTCGTAGACCGCCGCGGGCGCGAGGCCGTTGGCGTGCGCCATGAACTCGGCGAAACCGCGGGCAGCGTAGTTGCACACGAAAAACAGCGTGCCTCCCGCCGCGAGACCGGCCATCGACGGATCGTCCGGCGACCCCGGCTTCCGGAACGGATTCCCTTTCGCGTTCGTGTATTTCGCAAAATCCGTTTTGGCGGCCCCGGGCAGCTTGGCGGCGACGGGCACCAGGAGATCGCGCCAGATTGCGTCGTCGAACGCCAGCATGATCGAGAGGCCGTGGTAGAGGACGGCGGCGGTCGCGACGCTCGACACGGTGGTGCCGATCGACGCGTAAGCGTTGAGCGTCGTCTGGATGGCGTCGAGAACGAGCCCGCCGTCCAGCGTTCGCGACGCGAACATGTGACGGTGCTGCGCCGGCTTTGAGGTCGCCGCATCGAAACCGGCGAGATCGAACGCCAGCGGCGGGAACGACGGTTCCGGCGACGGCTTGGACGATGGGGAGGGCAACGGCGCCGGCGTCGCGGCGATCGTCGGGGCGAGCGCGGCCAACGCGCCGGCGTTGAGAAAATCGCGTCGAGACGACATGCGGTCTCCTTCCTAGAGCGGAATGTTTCCGTGCTTGCGCTTGGGGCGTTCGACGCGTTTGTCCGCGAGCATCTCGAGCGCCGTGGCGATCGTACTGCGAGTCTTGCGCGCCTCGATGACGTCGTCGACGTACCCGCGCTGCGCAGCGACGTACGGATTGGCGAACCGTTCGACGTATTCGTCGACGAGCGTTCGGGCCTTCGCGTCCGGATCGGCGGCCGCCGCGATCTCGCGCCGGAAGATCGTCTTGACCGCGCCTTCGGCGCCCATGACCGCGATTTCGGCCGTCGGCCACGCGACGTTGACGTCGGCGCGAATGTGCTTGCTCGCCATGACGTCGTACGCACCGCCGTACGCCTTGCGCGTGATGATCGTGATTTTCGGCACCGTCGCTTCGGCAAACGCGTAGAGCAGCTTGGCTCCGTGAAGGATGATGCCGCCGTATTCCTGGCCGGTGCCCGGCAAGAACCCCGGAACGTCGACGAAGGTCACCAGCGGGATGTTGAAAGCATCGCAGAAACGCACGAAGCGCGCCGCTTTGGTCGACGAATCGATGTCCAGCACGCCCGCGAGAACGCTGGGTTGATTGGCGACGATTCCGACCGGCCGTCCGTCGATGCGCCCGAATCCGCAGATCACGTTTTGCGCGAACAGCGGCTGGATTTCCAGAAACTCGCCGTAGTCGAGCACGGCGGTTACGACCGCGTGCATGTCGTACGGCTTGTTGGGTGCGTCCGGGACGAGATCGTCCAGAGCGTCGAGCGAGCGATGCGGGTCGTCGTCGCAAACGGCGCGCGGAGGATCTTCCAGATTGTTCTGGGGCACGTACGCGAGCAGCGCGCGGGTGACGGCGACGAGATCGTCCTCGTCGGAGGCTACCAGGTGGGCGACGCCGCTCTTGGTCGCGTGCGTCATCGCGCCGCCTAGCTCTTCGAAGGTGACGTCTTCCCCGGTGACCGTCTTGATGATCTCGGGTCCCGTAATGAACATCTGCGAGATCTTCTCGGTCATGATGATGAAGTCGGTGATGGCGGGTGAGTAGACCGCGCCGCCCGCGCACGGACCGGCGATCAGGCTGAGCTGGGGCACGACGCCGCTGGCTTGCACGTTCCGCCAAAATATCTCGGCGTATCCGCCGAGCGAAACGACGCCTTCCTGGATGCGCGCGCCGCCGGAGTCGTTTATGCCGATGACCGGCGAACCGGTGCGCACCGCGAGATCCATCACTTTGCAGATCTTTTCGGCGAACGCTTCGCCCAGCGAGCCGCCGAGCACGGTGAAGTCCTGCGAGAAGAGAAAGACTTGGCGCCCGTCGATCGTCGCGCGGCCGGTGACCACCCCGTCGCCGAGAAACTCCTTTTCGTCGAGCCCGAACGCATTGGTGCGATGAACGACGAAGCGATCGAACTCGGTAAACGAGTCCCCGTCGACCAGCGCTTCGATCCTCTCGCGGGCCGTGCGTTTGCCGCGAGCGTGCTGGCGTTCGACCGATCCCGGCCCGGCCGGGGCGACCGACGCCGCGCGCTTGCGCGCCAGCTCCTCGTATTTGTCACGGCTGCTCTTCATCGGGGCCGCTTTTCACGCGGCCCGCCGCGAAACATTCTCCCGGCGCCGGGAAGCTGGTCTTATTCGGCGATCGCGACGGGGGCGGCGGTCGCGCGCGGACTGCGCAAGAGAAGCACGAGCGGCGTGAGGACGAGCGTGATCGCACCGAGGGCGTAGAATGCGTCGGCGAACGCCATTGCCGCGGCCTGCTGGCTCACCAGGCCCGCGATGGCCGTCAGCGGAGTGTGTTGCTGCAGCGCTTGTGCGACGGCGGGGTTGCTTTCCGTCACGCTGGCGGCGAGGTTGTCGAGATGGAAGGCGCCGCGGCGATCCAGCAGCGTCACCAGCAGCGCCGTCGAGATCGATCCGCCGAGCTGCTGGCAGAGACTGAGCAGCGAGGTCGCCTTCTGCGTTTCCGGCCCCGAGACGGCGCTCAAAACCGAAACCGAGAGCGGAACGAACAACATGCCGAAGCCCACGCCTCCCAGCACGAGCGGAACGACGAAGCTGGAGAAGACGCTCTCGGTAGTAAGGACTTGTGCGGTCATGACGTTGGCGATCGCCACGATGACGAAACCGATGGCCAGCAGGACGCGCGGCTTCATATGGAGCCGGCTGAGAAGCATCAACGTGAC
>DATJUC010000236.1:0-18307 GCA_035502675.1 Candidatus Acidiferrales bacterium
TCCCGAAGCCGATGAGCAGCGCCGCAATCAGGCTCACGTACATCGCCGGGCGCGTGCTCTCGAAGACTTGCTCGGCGACCCACTCGATCGCCCCGAAAAGCACGACCAGGACGATGGTCATCCCGCCGTACAGCGCTGCGCGCCCGATGGCCAGCCGGATGTCGATGACGCGTTCCGAAAGGAATCCGTAGAGCACCGCGACCACTCCGACCAACCCGACCCACGGCAGCAGCCCGTCGGTCCACGCTTCGACCGCGAGCAGCGTCTGCGAACCGTTGTGAGCGATCGCGCTCGCGATGTCGGTCAGCGCCCA
This sequence comes from Candidatus Acidiferrales bacterium, assembly GCA_035502675.1. Lineage (GTDB taxonomy): Bacteria > Vulcanimicrobiota > Vulcanimicrobiia > Vulcanimicrobiales > Vulcanimicrobiaceae > DATJUC01. Next base: position 314 of record DATJUC010000236.1, read on the forward strand.
GGTGAGGTCGAGCATCGGCGCGAGGGCTATGCCGCTCACGATCCACGTCACTCGGCCGCGCTCCATTCCTCGCGCACCCGAGGCGATGTAGGCCAGGCCGCAGAGGACGAGCACGAGCAACGCGACGTCGCCCGCCGCCATCATCAAACGCGTTGCCGGCAGCGCCAAGGCCGGGTTCTGCGTGACGAGCCACAAGATGCCGGCCGACCAGACGGAAAAGACGAAGAGCGACCATCCTACCGACAGGCCGAAGATCCACGGCCATGCACGCCCTTGCCGTCCGTAAAGGCGCTGAGCGAAGACCAGGATCGCGAGCTGCGTCAGCGGGTAGACGATCTGCAGGAGAAGGTCGCTGACGAGATTGATCGGCCACGCGGCCAACATCAGCGGCGTCTGGTACACCTTGACGAGCATGAGGACGGTGTAGGCGTAGAACGCGAGCGTCGTCGGACGCGGCCGCATGACGAACAGGGCCGACGCCATCCCCAGCGATAGGAAGAAGCAAATCGGGATCCCGATGTCGCGCGCCAGCTCCGCTCGCAGCGAATACTCGGGCAAGACGGAGACGAGCGTCACCTCGAAACGACGGTTGCCTCGGATCGCGGTTACCGGGAGTTTCGAACGCGCCGGTGCCCCGAGCAGCGAGAATCGCTGCTGGGGCGTCAGCAGCGCGAGATCGATCCGATCGCCCGTTCTGAGGTCGCCTTGCGGTACGTTGACGTCGACGACGTCGGTGCTGCCGCGAAGTTGCACGCCGTACGAGCCCAAATGCATGGCGTTGACTTCGACCGAGATGAAGACGAGCAGCATGAGCACGCCTCCGACTCCAACGATGGCGAGCGAGAACCGTTCGCAGACGAACGCCACGAACGATCGCACCGGCTCGGCATGCATTCCGGCCCCTTCTCGCCGGTCCGGTAGCTACCCCCCGCGTTCGCGCTCGCGGTCGGCCCTCGCGGCGAGAAGCTTGTCCAAGTGCATCGTGCGAAAGAGCCGCCGAACGGCGCTGTCGCCCAGGACGACGTCGATGCGCCGGCCGCTCGCACCCAGCCGCTTGTACAGGCGGATGAACTCGGTGAGGATCGTCGAGTCGCAGTAACTGACTTCCTGAATGTCGACGACGACGTCGAAGTCATCCGGAACGTCCGCGAAGACGTGCGCGAGCCGCTCGCGGTTGAGCAGATCCCAAGACCCGCGCAAACGAATAAAATGGTGCCGCCCCTCGAGCGTCACGGATTCGACCACGACGCCGGCGGCCTCACCCGGTCCGGACTCCATGACGGGGTGGTTCCCAGAACCGGCGCCGCAAAATCGGTCGCCCTGGCCCATCCGAGCCCAGGGCGACCGAGGAGCGAGCTTCAGAGGCTTCCGCCGGGGAGTTCGACCTGCTGCGGCTGGCGGACCAGCTGCGGAACGGTGCGGACCTGAACGCGCGGCAGACGCGGCGCGTGCACGCCGTACGGGTGCGCCACGATGCGGTAGGCAAACGGCCCGTTCGAGCGCCCGTTGAAGTTCTCGCGCACGATGAAACCCGAGAGCGTGCGCTGAGCGACGTAGAGTCCGCGCGTCTCGGCTTCGGGAGTGACGAGCACGAAGTACCCTTGGCGCGGATCGATTCCGGCCGCGAAGCTCGGGTCGAGATGCACGTAGGCGGCCCCGCCGTTCAACTGGGCTTCGCCGCTATCCTCGATCGTCGGCGTTGCGGCCGTCGTCGAATAGCTCTCTTGACGCGCGGCTCCGCAATTCGCGCAGCTGCCGCCCGTATAGATGACGCCGGCGACGGCGAGATTTCCCTGGTTGTCGAGGGTTGCGACGGTGGCGTTGCCCGAGCCGGCTCCAACGAAGACGTAGCCGCCGTTGGGCGCGAGTCCGAGGATCGCTTGGGTCGAACTGCGCGATCCGGTCGTGCTGCCCACCACGCCGCTGCCGACCTTCGTCTGTCCGGCTACGCCCGCGCCGGCGATGTTGCTGGAAGTGTCGACGCCGACCACGCCGGTCGGCTGTGCCGACCCGCCGCTGACCTGTCCCCAGACGCCGGTGTTGGTGCTCGAGAGCCCATTGACGCCGATCATCGACGAAGATGTGCCCAGCACGCCGGTTCCGCGCGTCGACGTCCCGGTAACGCCGGCGTCGAACTTGCCGCTCGTCGAGAGGTCCTGTCCGAGTAGTCCGGATTTGTAATTCGTGCCGCTCTTGCTCACGTACTTGGTTTGAGCGACGATGCCGTTTCCGTTGGTGCTCGATCCGACGACGCCGGATCCCGACGACGTGTTTTTCCCGCCGGTGCACGCCGAAGAGGCCGCGGCGCACGTGGTAACGGCGAACGCTTCGACCGCTTTTGCGATCGGAGTGAAGCACAGGCTTCCGAAAAGAAATGCGCCCAACAGCGCTAACGAAAAGGTAGTTCGCGATTTCATCATGGCACCTCCGATGGCCAGAGAGTAGCATAGGGACGGCACGCTCCCAAAGCAAGAGCTTTTGATGAGAAGCTTGCCGGCGGCTCGGCCGAGCGCGCTGCCGGCCAATCGCGCCGCTACCCGAGGACCCGTTTTGGGACGGTACCCACCTAGGGTTTCTCCGCCCAAGCGGCGCTGGCGATCTTCCAATTTCCACCCGATTCGACGAGGGTCAGCGCCCATAGCCCCATCGATTCGTGGTGCCGGCCGGCCCTCGTGGTCGAGATGCGGATCGGTACGACGGCGTACGCGCGGTCGTGGTCGACGACGATCTGCCCAGGATGCCCGATCGTTCCCGTGATGTTCGAGATGCGGGCGAACTTCGCGTAGGCCATCAACGCGACCAGCCACTGCATCGCCGCGTTCGGCCCCATCCATCGAAACGGCGCCACGTTGTCGACGACGACTGCGTCCGGAGTGAAGTAGGACCCGATCGCCGAGGGCTTTGCGGCGTTGATGGCCGCAACCGCACCCTGAATCGGCGACATGATCGCTGCCGTGCCGGCGGTGAAGGAGGCGGCCGAAGCGCAGGCAGCGCTCGCGGCCAGAATCATCGAAAGTACGGAAACCGTTTTTCTCACGAAACGTTACCCCGTGAAGCGGACCGTGGTGGCGCTGCCGTTCGTTGCGAGGTTTCTCCCTACCCGCAACCGCACGCGGTACCGGCGGTTTGAAAAAGCCATGACCGTCGCATATTTCGGTACCGGCCTCCTCGGATCGGGATTCGTTCGCGCCATGCTGGAGCGCGGGCAGGACGTTCGCGTTTGGAATCGCACGATCGCGAAGGCACGCGCACTCGAGCCGTACGGTGCGGTCGTTTGCGAAACGCCCGAAGACGCGGTACGCGGAGCCTCCGTGCTGCACGTGACGCTGGCCGACGACGCGTCGGTGGACGAGGTCCTCGAACCTTTGGCCGGCGTCCTCGATGCGGAAACGTTCGTCATCGACCATACCACCACCGCCCCGGCCCCGACGGCCGAGCGCGCGCGCCGTTGGCGCGAGCGCGGCGTCGCCTTCGTGCACGCGCCCGTTTTCATGGGACCGGGCAACGCGCGCGAGGCGACCGGTATCATCATGGTTTGCGGAGACCCCGCACTGCGCGAGCGAGCCAAGCCTTTGCTCGAACGGATGACCGGACGCGTCGTCGACTTGGGCGACGATCCCGCGCGAGCGGCTGCGTTCAAGCTCATGGGCAACATGATGCTGGTCTTTACCGTCAGCGGGCTCGCCGACGTCTACCGGTTTGCGGCTTCGATGGGCATCGACGCACGGGACGCTCACGACGTGTTCTCGTTCTTCATGCCGATCAACGCCATCAATTTTCGGGGGAAGGCGATGGCAAACGGCGATTTCACGCCGCAGTGGGAGCTGACGATGGCGCGCAAGGACGTGCGGCTGATGATGGAAGAAGCGGGGCGCCACGGCACGTCACTCGCGATCCTTCCGTCAATCGCTGCGTTTTTCGATCGGTACATCGCGGACGGTCACGGCGCCGAGGACGTCGGCGTCGTCGCGCTGCAAACGCCCTAACCGTGCGGCCGTCGCGGCGATCGCTGCCGTGGCTCGCACTGGTGGCCGTCTGGATTCTGTGGGGTTCCACCTATCTCGCGATTCGCGTCGGCGTCGAGACGCTTCCGCCGTACCTCATGATCGGAACCCGTTACGTCATAGCCGGCCTGCTGCTCGGCGCGATTCAATACGCGATGGCGCGGGTGAAGCCGGGGCTTCCGACGTGGAAGGATCTCGGCCGGATCGCCGTTATGGGAATTTTGCTGCTCGTGATCGGCAACGGCTTTCTGGCGGTGGCCGAGACGCGCGTGCCTTCGGGAGCGTCGGCGTTACTGGTCGCGAGCACGCCGATTTGGATGTTGATCCTCGAGGCGCTGCGAACTCGCACCGCAATCGGCTTGGCCTCGCTGGCCGGTTTGGTCACCGGAACTGCCGGCATCGTCGTGCTGGTCGGCGTCGAAGCGGCTCACGCCAACGGTCCGTATGCCGCCCTCATCTTGATCGGGTCGTTTGCGTGGGCGCTCGGAACGATCTACGCGCGTGCCGTCGAGACGCGCCATCCGCTCGCCGCCGCGATGGAGATGGTCGCGGGCGGTCTCTTCTCGGTCGCCGTGGGCGCGTGCCTCGGCGAAGCCGCGCATTTTTCGTTCGCCCACGTCTCCCCGCAATCGTGGTATGGCATGCTCTGGCTGATCGTCGGCGGCGCGATGGTCGGCTACACGGCATACGTCTACGTCGTTCGGAACCTGCCCGCGCCGACGGTCGCTACCTACGCATACGTCAATCCGGTGGTCGCGGTATGGCTCGGCGTCCTGTTTCTGGGCGAGCCCGTGACCTGGAAACTCCTGCTCGGGGGAGCCGCGGTGATCGTTTCGGTCGCCGTCATCCTGCTCGGCAACCGGCGGCTGGAAGACGAGTTACAAGGCAGCGATGCCGCGGCGTAAGCGGTGAATTCGCACCCGCGCCGAACGTCGGCGAGCGATGCGGCCGGCTCGAATACCGTTGCACTTGGCGTTGCTCGCGGGCCCACCGGCACGCTCGGGTCATCCTGCTGCCGTCGACTCTCCCGATAGCAGGTTCGCGATCTCGTTTACGTGCGCGGGCTCCGACGAGGCCGGCACGATCGATCTCACCCGCCGGTCTTTGCGCGGATAGACCCGGACGATGCAGACGAGCGCGCTGTTCTCGCCGTTGCAAATGCGCGGCTTGCGCTTGGAAAACCGCATCGTGGTTTCACCGATGTGTCAGTATTCGGCCACGGACGGGACCGCCTGCGACTGGCACGTGGTCAACCTCGGGCACCTGGCGCTTTGCGGGCCGGGGCTGACGTTCTTTGAGGCGACCCACGTCAGCCCGGAAGGCCGCATTACGCCCAGCTGTCTCGGACTCTATCACGACGAAAACGAAGCGGCGATCGCGCGCGTCGTGGCATTCCTGCGCACTTGGACGCGCACCAAGATCGGCGTACAGCTCGCCCACGCCGGTCGAAAAGCATCGACGTTACCGCCCTGGCAAGGCGGAGGCCCGGTCACCGGCGCACGAGGCTGGACGCCGGTCGCGCCCTCGGCGATACCGTACGACGAACGGGCGGCCGTCCCGCGCGCGCTCGACGCTGCCGGTTTGAAAAAGGTCGTCGCCGATTTTCGAGCGGCGACGTCGCGCTGCGTGCGCTTGGCAATCGACGCGATCGAGCTGCACTTCGCGCACGGCTATTTGGCGCACGAGTTTCTTTCGCCGCTCTCCAACCACAGAACCGATGAATACGGCGGGTCGCTCGAGAACCGCATGCGGTTCCCGCTGGCTCTGTTCGATGCCGTTCGGGCGGCTTGGCCTGCGGAACGGCCGCTGGGCGTGCGCATTTCGGCGACCGACTACGTGGAGGGAGGCTGGCATCTCGCGGAGGCGATCGTCTTCGCGCAGGAGCTGCGGCGGCGCGGCTGCGATTTCGTCGACTGCTCGAGCGGAGGGTTGTCGCCGCACCAAAAGATTTCGCCCGAGCCGGGCTATCAGGTGGCGTTCGCGCGCGACGTCAAGCGCGCGGCCGAAATTGCCACGATCGCAATCGGCATGATTACCGATCCGCGCGAGGCGGAGCGCATCGTGGCCGGCGGCGACGCGGACATGGTCGCGCTGGCGCGAGGGTTCTTGCGCGATCCGCGCTGGGTTTGGGACGCGGCGGATGCGCTCGGGGGCGAATCGTTCGTGCCTGACCAGTACGCGCGCGCGCGGCGCACCAGTTTGCCCCCGTCGACGGATCGTCGCTAGGCTCCGACGATCCGATGGCCGAGCGCGGGATCGCGCGCCGATAGAGGACGTGCACGCCGTTGCGGATGATTGCGTCGCGGGCGACGCCGGCGGCGGAACGCGAAAACGGTTCCCGTCCGAGCTGCCGAGGGCTGGGAAGCTCTCGCCCTGAAGCGCTTCTGCGAGCGAACGACGAGCAAGGATGAATTCGCCGGAGCGAGGTACGTCGAACCATGATCACCGCCGAGAAGCTCGCAGAGATTCCGCTGTTCTCCTCGGCGCACGACGGCGACCTCGCACGAATCGTCGCGCGCAGTGCCGACGTCCGCGTCAACGCCGGAGATTGGGTCGTGCTCGAGGGCGAAGCGGCCTCCTTTTACGTCGTCTTGGAGGGCCGCTGCGAGATCCTCAAGACCGTGGGCGGCGTCGAACGCGTGGTAGAAACGATGACGCCCGGATGCTTCTTCGGTGAAGTTTCGCTCTTATTAGGATCCAGCGTCTTGGCGTCGATTCGCGCGCTCGAGCCGTCGCGGCTGATGCGGCTGGAGGCCATCGACTTTCACGATCTGGTCTCGCGCTGCCCGGAAGTGAATCGCAAGGTGCTGGCCTCAATGGCGTACCGCATCAACGAGCTGCAGGAGGTCTCGATCGCAACGCCCGTCGCCAACGTGGTCGTGATCGGCCATCGCTGGGACTACGCGTGCTACGATCTACGGGATTTTCTCTCGCGCAACCACGTCGGCTTTCGCTGGGTCGATCCCGACGTCGCCGAGGCGCGGGATTACGGCGGCGTCCCAGCCGACGTCGTACGCAGCGGCCAATACCCCGTGGTCGTCTTTTCGGACGGATCGCACGCGGTAGCGCCGTCGTTCACCGACCTCGCACAGCGTTTGGGGCTGCAAACGGCGCCGCGGAAAACCACCTACGACGTGGCGATCGTCGGCGCGGGTCCCGCCGGCCTGGCGGCCGCCGTTTACGGCGCGTCCGAAGGTCTGCGCACGGTGCTGGTCGAGTGCCGCGCCCCGGGAGGTCAAGCCGGGACCTCTTCGCGCATCGAAAACTACCTCGGCTTTCCGGCCGGCGTCTCCGGCGACGAACTGAGCTCGCGCGCCTTCGCGCAGGCGCGCCGTTTCGGAGCGGAGATCATCATCACGCGTCAAGCCAGCCGAATCGAGCCCGGCCGGTCCCCGCAGGAGCGTCACGCGATCGTCCTCGATTGCGGCGAAAACGTCGAAACCAAAGCCGTAGTTCTGGCCTGCGGCGTCAGTTGGCGGCGGCTCACGATTCCGGGAATCGATGCTTTGCTCGGTCGCGGCGTGTATTACGGGGCCGCGCGCACCGAAGCGCTCGGCGCGCGCGGCAAGGAAGTGTTCCTGGTCGGTGCCGGGAACTCGGCGGGGCAAGCGGCGATGCTGTTTTCCAGTTACGCTCGCAGCGTCACGATTCTCGTGCGCGGCGAAAAGCTGGCCGCGAGCATGTCGCAATACCTGATCGACGAGCTGCAGCAAAAAGAGAACGTTCGCATCGAGTACAACTGCGAGTGCGTCGGGCTCAACGGAACGAGCCATCTCGAATCGATCGTCGTGCAATATCGCGGCGGCGAGCAAAAAACGCTCCAGGCCGACGGACTGTTCGTCTTCATCGGAGCCGAGGCGGAGACGAAATGGCTGCCGGATGGGTTGATCCGCGACGCCAACGGATTCGTCTGCACGGGTCGGGACGTCCTCGACTTGCAGCCCGACGACGGCAGCCGCGCGCGCGACCCGTATCTGCTCGAGACGAGCATTCCCGGAATTTTTGCCGCCGGCGACGTTCGGCACGGGTCCATGAAGCGCGTCGCCTCGAGCGTCGGCGAAGGCAGCATGGCCATCGCGTTCGTCCACCAGTTCATCGGCGAGCTGTCGCCTTAACGCCGAAGCGTCCCTACTTCAGGAACGGAACGTTTCCGGGCGTAACGATTCGCGCGATGTCGCGAACGATGGCGTTCGCGACGCCCGGAAACGGTTGTTCCTGCTGGCTGCTGACGAACGCCACGATCGTCGCTCCGGTTGCGGGCATATAATACGCGCCGGTGTTATAGCCGGTGATGCCGCCGGTGTAGCCGTACCAGCCGGCCGAACATCCGATTCCCAGCCCAAACGAGAGATTGCCCACGCCCGTCGGCAGGCACGCAAGGCGCGCCTTTTGGGCTGCTGCGGAATTGGTCGTCCCGGTCACGTACGCCTTCACCCAGCGCTTCATGTCGGGCACGTTCGAGATCATCGCACCGGCGGCCCACGAGACCGAGGGCGCAAGCGCTTTGGACTCGTCGACCCCCTGCTTTTTATCGTCGAGCGAGTAGCCGTGTGCGTACGGCGCGGGCATCCCCCAATCGGTCGTCGGGAACGACGTCTGCGTCAATCCCAAGGGTCGCAGTATCCGGCGGTCGATTTGGTCGACGATCGTATCGTGCGTGACTTTCTGTACGATCAGACCCAGCAAAAACCAGTTGGTGTTACTGTAGTTGTATTTCGCTCCCGGCGGAAAGAGCGGCGGCTTCGCGGCAGCCACTTCCACCCATTGCTCCGGCGTACGGCTCGACCACCACGACTCGGGCTCCTTTTGAACCGCCGGGATCGAGTAAGCGTCGACGATGCCGCTGCGCATTTCGGCAAGCTCGCGTAACGTAATGCGATCTTGGTTGGGAACGTGCAGGCCGAGTTTGAATTGCGCGACGGTGTCGTCGAGGCTCAGCTTTCTTTCGTCGACGAGCTGCAGCAGAACCGTCGCCACGAACGTCTTCGTGTTGCTGCCGACGCGAAAGTGGTCGACGAGCGCCATCGGGGTGCGCGTGGCCAAATCGGCGTAACCGAAGCCCTTGGTAAACGCTCCTTTGCCGGGAACCCACACGCCCACTACGGCACCCGGGACGGGCGACGTGCCGCCGAAGGCAGCCAGCTCGCGGGTGACGGCATCGGAGATGGCCTTTTGCGTGGGCGCGTCCAGCTGCGACGTGGCGGCACCGCTCACCGCGCCGGAAGCCGGCAGCAAAAGGACGAGCGCGAGGAACGCCGGGAGCGATCGTTTCATGACCGGCGTGTTCCGCGCTCGGCGAACCAGTCCGCTTTTGACGGTTACGTACGTGCCAGCGTCTGCGCGACCGTGGAGGCGGCCAATTCCGTGCGCGAGCGGAACCCGAGCTTTCCGAAGATCGAGGTGAGATGCCGCTCGACGGTTTTTTCGCTGACCGATAATGCCGAGGCGATCGCTTGGTTCGACTTGCCTTGGGCGATGAGCGCGGCGATGCTGCGCTCGCGGTTCGACAGCATTGCGCCCTCGGCACGCGGGTCCGCGCCCTCGCGAGCTTCGGAGAGCTCGAGCCGGCGGATCTCGCGGAGGTTACCGCAGCGCCGATAGAGCCGCAGCGCTTCGGTCCGATCGCCCGCGAGCTCGAGCGCATACGCTTGAAGACCGGACCAGCCGAGGCGGGCGTAGCGTCGCGCGGCCGAAGCAGCGGCGGTGCGGGCCGCCCCGCGGTTCCCGTTGCGCTCCTCCCAAAGCGCGTCGAAGTACGACAGCGTTGCCGCGGCGATCGCGTCGTCCGGGTTCCGCGTTGCCGCCACCAAGAGTTCGCGCGCGTGCAGCACGTCTTCGGCGTCCGCGTGCGTCGCGACGACCGGCATGGTGAGAAAGGCCGCATAGGAGTCCCGCAGTCCGCAGACGCACCGGTGCAAAACGCGGCGCGACTCGTCGAAACGTTCGGCGTCGGCCAGCCATTGCGCGTACGGGCCGGCGACGCGGGCAAACACCGACGCTATGCCCGTTCCAAAGGCGGCTTCCAGCAGATCCTCGCGCGCGCAGCCGGCGATCAGGTCCGAGTCGCAGAGAGCGCGCCCGGTCGTGAGGCCGGCAAACGTGCGTGCCAGGACCACCATGGGCATGCCGGTGAGCAGCGCCGCGGCGTTCAAATGGTCGCGCGACGAGGCCAGTCTGCCGCGCACGAGATCGTTGAGCGCGGCAAAAGCGCGCGTATAGGCTTCGACTCCGAGCAAGCCGTGCTCTTGCGAGAGCGCGATCGCACGCTCGAGCAGCGCGTCGCAGGCGTCGCCGGGGAAGTGTACGGCGGCAATCGCGAGATCGGTTTCGGCAGTGGCGACGGCAGCGGGGTCGCCGCTGCGCCGCGCCAACTCCAAGCATTTCGCACCGGCGCGTTCGAACGTTGAGCGATCGCACCGAATCGTAGCCGCGAACGCAACGACCTCCCAGTATTTGGCGCGTGCCGCCGGCTCCGTCGCCGGGTCGTCGTATGGAAAATCTGCGATCAGTTCCAGCGCCCGCTCGGGTTCTTGGCGCAGCGCCAGGAAGAATGCGGCCACGGCCTGAGCGTAGCGCTCCGACGTTTCAGGTAATCCAAAGCGCACGGCTGAGTCGAGGCGCGCTTCGCCGGCCCGAAGATTCGACTGATTTTGGGCCAGCACGGCATCGTAGATCTTCAGCCGCACCGCGCGCTCGGGCTCCCCCGCCGTCTCGAGCGCCGTCGCGGCCGCCGTCAGCGCCGCGTGCGCGCCGAGCGGGTTACCCGAACGGTCCAACGACTTGGCGAGCTTTTCATAGACGTGGCTTCCCGATCCGAGCACCTTGCGAGCCTGTTCGGCGCGCTCGTACCAGCCGGCCGCCGCCGCGTAGTTTGCGGCGGCGAAGAGCGCATCGCCGGCTTTTTCCGCGTAGGCCGACGCCAGGTCGAGGTTGCCGGCTGCTTTCCAGTGCTCCGCCAGTTCCTGCGCGCGCGCTTCCGATGCTCCCGACGTCTCGATGGCACACGCGATTCTCGCGTGCATCGTCTGGAGCTCGTCCGCCAAGAACTCGCTCGCGAGGATTTCGGCGACGACGTTGTGACGAAAGGCGTACGATCCGCGCCGCCCTCGGCACTCGGCGATGAGATCGAGCGACCGGGCACGACGCAAGGCAGAAACGGCGAATTCGCGGTCGCAGTCTCCGATTGCGACGACGTCGGCCGTCGAGAAGCCGGCAGGCATCAAGGCCGCAACGGCGAGTGCCGCGCGTTCCTTCTCGGAGAGCGGCGCGAGCCGTTCCTCGACGAAGCCTCGCACCGATAACGGTAGCGCGAAGGAGCCCGGCGAGTGCGGCGTGCGGCTCAATTCGTGCCGTACCAACTCCGCAATGAGCAACGGGTTTCCGCCGCACCGGCATTCGAGTTCGTCGACCGCACGAGAAGGAAGCGAAGCGTTCCCACCGGACAACGCCCGGATCAGCGCAATCGACCGTTCGCGGTCGAGCGGAGTGAGATCGATCGCGCCGGCACCGGGCGCCCTCGCGGCCTTTGCCAACGCGAGCAGCGCGCCGGGGCGCCGTTCGAGCTCGGGGCGCCGATACGTAACCACCGTCATGAGCCGGCTGCGGGAAGCGCGGGCTCCGAGCTTCACGACGAATTTCAGCAGCTCCGGCGGTGCGTCGTGAGCGTCTTCGATGAACGCGATCGTAAAGCGCCGGGGACGATCGTCGAGTACGAGTGAGAGTCCGTCGGCTTGCGCTCGACCGAACTCGGGCGCGCGAATCCAAACGACGCGCGCGCGGCCGTGCGTCAACGTAGCGGCGAACTCCTCGAGCAGCCTCGTCTTGCCGCAGCCCGGCTCGCCGGAGACGAGCACGATGCAGCCCCGGCCGCGCGCGGCCGCCTTCCTGCGCGCGGCGAGATCCGCCATCTGCTCGTCGCGGCCGACGAACGCGCCGGGTTGGATCATTGCCCTTGTTGTAGCACGGGCTCGCGGCACCGTCACGCCTCTCCCCCGGAAGTGAGGGGTTTCCCCAATACTAGCGCTCGGCGGCCGGGTGGTAACGTCGCTGCCAAGGAGGTGCGCAATGCGACTTCGTTGGTGCGGCGCTTTATGCTCGAGCGCGTTTCTCGTGGCCTCGGGCTGTCAGGCCGGTCCGGCCTTTACCGGGGCGCCGGTGCCGGTAACGGGGACGTCGCGCAACGCTCTACCGCAGGCCGCGCACGACGATTCCGAGCAATGGGGACAGACGTTCTTCGACGCCGGTCACGCCGCGTTCGATCCGAAAGAGCACGTCCTTTCCGCCGGCAACGTCGCCGGCGTCAAAGTGCTGTGGAGCGGCGGTGCTCCGGGCGGCGTCACCGCCTTCGCGCTCGACAAGGGCGTCGTGTTCGCGCAGGACCAGGGGGCCGGCGGAGTGCCGGGGCTGGTGGCCTTGAATGCGGAGACGGGCGCTCCCAAATGGAACGTGACGACCGGCAACGACGGGAAGTTTCTCAGCGGCGGCATCGCCGCGGCGCGCGGACTGGTGTTTGCCGGCTGCGGCCTCTCTTACGACGGTAATCCGGGCGGTGTGTGCGCGTATTCCGCGTCGAGCGGAAAACAAGTGTGGCACTACATTCCAAACTGCGACTGCGAGCCGAACGGAGGAGTCTCCGCATCGCTGGCCTATGCCAAGGGCGTCGTGTATTTCGGCGACGGCGGGTTCCCGAGTCATAGCGATCCGTTCGTCGTGGCGCTCGACGCGGCGACCGGTAAGGTGCTGTGGACCCACGACCCCGGCCCGAACGCGCTGGGCTCCGGCCCGATTGCAGTCTCCGGAGGATTCGTCTATTTCGACTGCGACGGCAGCTCCGGTGGAATTTGTGCGCTCAATCGATCCGACGGCACGCCGGCGTGGTCGTACGTAACCGGAAACTCGGCAACCGCGCTGTCCGCGTACGGCGGCGTCGTCTACGCGCACGTGGGAGCCTACGGTTCGAGCGCGACCGCGAGCGTCGTCGCGCTCGACGGCTCGACCGGCGCGGTCCTGTGGAAGCATCCCTACGGAGGGACGGGTCTGTACGCTTCGCCGGTCGCGATTGCGAACGGGGTGGTGTACGTTTCGGCCGTCGAATGCTGTAACGATCCGGCGCCGGTCTTGGCGCTGCGTGCCGGTACGGGCAAGCGCATCTGGTCGGTGACGCCGCCGTGCACCGCGGCGAGCTCGCCGTCGGTGGCAAACGGCGTCGTATACGTCGATGCCGCCGGGGGTGGCGGCGGATGTCCGTCGGTCTCGGCGTTGCGCGCTTCGGATGGAAAAGTGCTGTGGAGCAACCCTCCGGACCCCGAAACGATTTTCCCGTCGCCGATGGTCGCAAACGGAAAACTCTACGTCGCCAACTCGACCGCGTGCGGAACGATCTGCGCCTACGGAATTCGGCACCGCACGGGCAGATTGCACTAGCGAGGGACTGGGCGAACATTCGGCCAATTGCCGACCTCGAGAAAGAGGTGGGCGATGCGTTTGGTGCGGATGGCGTTCTTGGCAGCTGTTGCGTCGGGATGTTTGGTTGCCCCCGCCGCGCTCCAAGCCGGGACGCTTCCCGATATCAGCGGCACGTGGTGGGCGCAAGGAGACTCGGCAAAACGATGTTCGATCTCGCAGAGCGGCAATTCGGTAACCTTTCGAAACGAGTCCGGCGATACCGGCAACGGGCGGTTTCTCAACCCGAGCCTGGTTCAAGTCGACTGGGGGTATTCCGGCGCCCGGGCATTACGCGGCACGATCTCGCCGAATCTCGAGCGCATCGATTGGAGTAACGGCACGTACTGGGCCCGCGCTTCCGGTGCCGGGCCGGCTCCGACGCCGAATCCTTACCGGCAACTGACCTTTGCGACGGCGACGGCATCGCGTGCGCCCGGACCGATCGCGGTCGTCGACGGATGGGGCGCAGTGGAGCGAAACGCCAAGCGCGCCGTCGTTTGCGTTTCGTTCAAGAACGAGGGGCGCGTCGACGCGACGCGCGTGGTCTTTGCGTTCCCGTTACTCGATCGTCGCGACGACGTCGTCGAAACGTTGCGGCTCGACCGGCGCGGAACGTTTTCACCGGGTATCGACATTCGCGGCTGGGATAGTCTGAGTTCCTGGCAGGGCGGCGTCGGGCATCGCGGCTACAACGATAACTGTGCCACCCTCGACCTGGGCGTGGCGGCGCTGTCGCTCAAGAACGCGCACGCGGCGACCTATCGCGTCGAGCGAGTCGAATTCAGTAACGGTACCATCTGGCCGGAGACGCCGGCCGGCAGGCGCTGATGCAAGCCGCGCTCGCCGCCGTCGCGCTCTACGTACCCTGCCGCTGAAGGAAACGCTGGCGCACGTCGTTCACGTAGCGGTCCCGCGACGGCGGCCGCCCGAACCGCCGGCGGTCGAAGATCGGACTAAACGGACGCTCCAGCGCGTCTAAATCGTCCACCGCGGCGGCGAGCGATGCCACCCACGCCGAATCGCCCGGCCCGGGCTCTCGCACGAGGTCGTCGATGCGGGCGATGAGCGATTCCTTGCGGGCGATGTTCTCGGGGGTGGCTCGGTAGAGGCAGACGGCGAAGATGCCGCTCAGGAACGACTCCCACGCGTCCAGCGCATCGGTCGAATTGCGAGCCAAGCCTTGCCGGCCGCACTCGGAAAGATAGCGCTTGCAAAAATCCGCGTGCCCGTAAACGTCCTCGAAATAATGCTCTCCGACGAACGCGGCGCCGTCCAGCACGTAGGCCGGCCGCGGCCGCAGACCCAGCGCGATTTCGCGGTAGACGTCTTCGACGGTCTGCCCGGCGGCATGCGCGAGTCGCGGGAGCTCCACAAAGTGCGTCTTGACGTAGGCGAGGTCGGCCGGCTCGGTAATGCTCTGCGGTAGCGCGTCAATCATGATGAAGGCGATTCTAGCATGGCGATCGTTCAATCGCGCGTGAACCGTGCGCGCGGCGCCGCGTGCAGCTTGCCAACGCTCGCGGGTATCGCTTACGATAACGGCGTCATCGCTCTCAATCGCGAGGGAAAAATGCCGCAAGAGAGTCTTCCCGCGAACTTTAGGGTCAACGACGACGTGAAGTACGGCATGCTGCGTTTGGTCGATATTCCGGCGGAAGCGGCGGCCAACGCTCCCTGGTTCAATCAAACGCTGACCACCGTCAACGAGTCCGTCGTCCGTCTCGGAATCTTCGAGGGCGAGTTCCCTTGGCATAAGCACGTCGACCAGGACGAGTTTTTCCTGGTGCTCGAGGGGGAGATCTTTCTCGACGTCGAGGGACGCGAGACGGTCAAGCTGGGTCCGCACGAAGGCTTGACGGTCCCCAAAGGCACCGTTCACCGGCCGCGTTCGCCGCAACGCTCGGTCGTCTTGATGGTCGAATCGGCCGGCATCGTGCCGACGGGAGATTTCACCGAGCAAGCCGGCATGTCATGAGCGGGTCATGTTCGCGAACGAAGCCCGCGCGTTATCATAACCGGGACCCGCTCGTCGACAAGGAGCTCGAAAGCCAGCGTGAGACGATCGATTTTGCCCGTCGCCGCCGCCGCCCTCACCTCGGCGCTGGTGGCTTGTTCGGCTGCGTCACCCCAGCTCACGCCGCCGGCCCAGCCCGCCGCCGCGCTCGGCGTTCCGAGGGCTAACGGCACCCCGCGTTCTTGGATGGATGCCGAGGCCGCAAAGAAGCCGCTGCTCTACGTATCCGACCTCACGGCGGGAAACGTCTACGCGTATACGTATCCGAAGGGACGTCTGGTGGGAACGCTCGTGAACGTGGGCGCGCCCGACGGTCTCTGCACGGACGCGGCCGGTCACCTCTGGGTCGTGAACTCTCAGGCCGAAGAGCTCGTGGAATACGACCACGGAGGAACGACTCCGATCGCCACGCTTCGGGATCCGGGATTCTGGCCGAGCGACTGCGCGGTCGATCCAAAGACGGGAGATCTCGCCGTCGCCAACGTCTTCACGCAAGAGGGCCAACCGACGCCTGGAAATCTCGTGATTTATGAGAGGGCGAAGGGCAAACCCCGATCGTTGGTGGCGCAATCGATCGTCAACTATATGTACGTGACCTACGACGACCGCGGAAATCTTTTCGTCGACGGGTTCGGCGCGAGCAGCAACGATTTCGCGCTGGTCGAGATCCCGGCCGGCAAGAACGTCTTTCGCCCGATCGCATTGGACCAAAGCATCGGCAACGGCAACACCGCCGACGTCAAATGGGACGGCAAATACTTAGCCGTCGGCGACGCCGGAGCGAACGCCATCTATCAGTTCACGGTACGCGGGTCGAAAGGGACCAAGGTCGGTACGACGGTGCTCACCAACGTGTATTCCGGGTATCTCGGGCATGTGTGTTTCCCGAGAACGGGCGCTGCTACGGCACAGAGCAAGCGCGTCGTGGTCCCCAACAACAACGACGTCGGCTATTGGAACTATCCTGCAGGCGGTAATTCGACGTATAACGTCACGACCTCGCTGACGTTCGCGTACGCAGCCGCCCTGAGCAAACCGAGGTAATCGAATATGTCCGATCTTCGCCGCCGTGTATCAGGCGCGAGTGCATTCCTCTGTGCGGCGGTTCTCGCCGGATGCGGCGGGTCGAACCCGCCGGTCGCTCCGGTCGCGCAAGTCCAATCGGCCGATAGTTCCGGTTCGCGGATCGATCCGCACGCCGCGGGTTCCGACCTGCTCTACGTTTCCGACCTCAACCAGAACGCCGTCTACATCTTTACCTATCCCGCCGGCAAGCTGGTCGGCACGTTGAAGGGGTTCCACGCGCCCCACGGCGAGTGTCTGGACGCGGCCGGTGACGTCTTCGTGACGGACAGCGCCGATCGCGAGATCTTCGAGTATCCTCGCGGAAGCACCCATCGGATTGCGACGCTCGACGATTCGAGCGGTTTTCCGATGCATTGCGCGGTCGATCCCCTGACGGGAAATCTCGTCGTGACGAACTTCCCGCTGCTGAGCGGCGCCGGAAACGTCGTCACCTACGTTCACGCGCGAGGCAGCGCACAGCCGTTAGCTCATTCGTCGGTGGGCATTCCATATTTTGCGGCGTACGACGCGAAAGGGAACCTCTGGGTCGACGGGATGGACAGCCACGCCCAGTACTTCCAGTTCGGCGAGCTGCCGGCCGGGAGGAAGAAGTGGCGCGCCGTGACGCTTCCGCACCGGGTGGCGTTTCCAGGCGCCGTGCAGTGGGTCGGCGACGAGCTCGTGGTCGGCGACCAGGTGAACCTCGACGGTCCGTCGGCAATCTACGAGTTTTCGCTGCGCAACGGAAGAGCGACGCTCGTCGGGACGACGCCGCTGCGGAACTCGTGCGACGTGCTGCAGTTCCAGGTCGACGGCGGCACCGTCGTCGCGAGCAACACGTGCGAAAAGGCGGTCCTGTACTTCGATTTTCCGCGCGGAGGAAAGTCGATCCAGTCGATTACGACCGACTTGAGCCAACCCGTTGGGATTGTCATCGATCCCCGCCGATAAGCGCTCCCGTTAACTGCCGACTGCGATAGCAGCGCCCGCGCGCCTCTTTGCCGCGCGGGTCGCTGAGAGTCGCTCGTCACCGAATCCAAAAGACCGGAAGATTTCGCGAGCCCTTTGCCCGCTCAAAAAGTTCACGAAGTCGCGCGCCGCCGTCGCGTGCGGTGCTCGCGAGACGACTGCGGCTTCGTAATGAGCGGTGACGTTATCGCGGGGAGGCACGCGGATCGTTTCGATCGGCGCTCCGATGCGTTGCTGGTAGAGCGCCTCGGAAAGCCACAAGGGTCCGGCGTCGACGCGGCCCTCGATGAGCCAGAGGGGAGTCTGCCGATGATGGATTTCGGTCAGAATGGTGGTGCCGTCGCGCACTTTGCCGACCATGATTCTATCGACCAGCTGCTGGCCGCCGGCCTTGCGGTAGGCCTGCTCGATTTTGTGGCCGACGCCCTCAAACGCAGGATTCGGCATCGCGACCCGGATGCCGGGTCGACCGAGATCGGCGAGCGATTCGACGTGCTT
>DATJUC010000237.1:0-4788 GCA_035502675.1 Candidatus Acidiferrales bacterium
GTGACCAGCTCGTACGAGCAAGTCTCGCCCCAGGTCGACGTCGTCTTCAATCGGGACATGGCGCGCGTCCTCGACGTCAACATCGCGACCGCGGCCAACGCGGTCCGCGCAAGCTTCGGCGGGGCGCTGGTCACGCAGTTCGAGACGAGCAAAGGCGTGCAGTACGTGCAGGTCACCTATCCGCAATCGGCACTCGGCAGCGTCGACGACATCCTGCGAATTCCGCTGCGGACGAATAACGGCTCGCTGATTCACGTCGGCGACGTCGCGCACCTGGTGCAGGACCCCGTGCAGCCGATCATGACGCGCACCAATCGCGAGACCGTCATCCACATCTCGTCCAACGTCGCGCCCGGCGTAGCGCTTTCGTCGGTCCAGAACCAATTCATGCGCCGTCTGCGCGAGCTGCATCTGCCGGCCGGCGTGAGCATCATTCCCAACGCCGGAGGACAGCAGGCGAACCTCGCTCTGACGATCAGCAGCATGGGCGTCGCGCTGCTGCTGTCGCTGCTGCTCGTCTATCTGCTGATGGTCGCGCTGTACGACAGCTATCGCATTCCGTTCATCATCCTCTTCGCCGTTCCGGTGGCGGCGGTCGGAGCGATCGGAGCGCTTGCCCTAACGCGACAGACGCTCAATCTGTTCTCGCTGATCGGAACGATTCTGCTGGTCGGCCTGGTTTCGAAGAACGGCATCTTGCTGGTCGATTTCGCAAATAACCGTATACGGCGCGGCATCGATCGGGTCACCGCGATTCGGGAAAGCGCGCGCGAGCGCTTCCGTCCGATCGTCATGACGACGGCCGCGATGGTGGCCGGCATGCTGCCGATCGCGTTGGCGCTCGATCCGGGCGGAGCCCAGCGCCAGGCGCTCGGAGTGGTCGTCATCGGAGGGTTGCTGAGTTCGCTGCTCCTGACGCTGGTCGTGGTGCCGGTGGCGTTCGTACGCTTCGCGCCGAAGTACCGGCCCGCGGTGTCGCCCACGCTTCCGCCGTTCGCGCTGCCGGAGAAGGTCGCGCCCTAACGTGTGGATCACCGAGCTGTTCATCCGGCGGCCGACGCTGGTCACGGTCTTTCTCGCGCTCGTGCTGCTGGCGGGAACGATCGCCGCCAGCGTGCTCGTCAAGCAGCAGTTTCCCAACTACGACGTTCCGACGATCCAGATCTCGCTGACCTATCCGGGCGGCTCGACGACCGAGATTCGCGACGCGATCGTCCGTCCGATCGAAGATCAAATCGCGGGCGCGCCCGATCTGCAGGCGATCGAAAGCGCGATTCAGCCCGGTCAGGCGACGATCGTCGCGCGGTTCACGCTTAGCTCCGACGAGAACAGCGATCTCGTTCAGATCCAAGGGCGCGTGCAGAACGCGCAGCACCAGTTGCCCAGCGACCTGCAGCCGCCGTCGATCACGATTTACGATCCCAGCCAGGCCGTCGTCGTTTCGCTGACGGTCAAGTCGGCGTCGCTGCCGGCCGGAGAGTTGTCGTCGCTGGTGACGAACAAGGTCGTGCCGGCGATCGAGCAAGTGCCGGGGATATCCTTCGTCGAGGTAAACGGCGCCGTTACGCCGTCGCTGCAAGTTTTCGTGAACCCGCGCGAGTTGAGCTCGTCGGGCTTTACGCTGACCGACGTGGTGAATGCGGTCGCGCAAAACAACGTGCGCGCCCCCGGCGGCATCGCGTACGAGCCGAATCGCGAAACCTCGATCGACATCCGCGGCGACGTCACGACCCCGGCCTCGGTGGCGTCGCTGCTGCTCGGAACGCCGCCGGCGGCCGACACCGCCACGAGCCCGTTCGGAACGACCAGCCGGTTGATGCGCATCGGCGACGTCGCTCGGGTCGTCGACGGCTACGAGCCGCAACGCGTCTACGGTTACGATCACGGAACCCCCGCGATCACGCTGGACGTCCAGAAGGCCAACAACACCAGCGAAGTCGTCGCCTCGCAAGCGGTGCTGCGCGAGCTGCCCAAGCTGCAGCGCCAGTTTCCCGACGTTCAATTCACGGTTCAAAACGTGCAGGCGACGTACACGCAGCAGGAGCTCCTGGGCGTGGTTCGGACGCTGGCGGAGGCGGTCGTCATCACCGGCATCGTAATGCTGTTCTTTTTGCGGTCCTGGCGCAGCGCGATCATCGTCATGGTCGCGATTCCGTCCTCGCTGCTGGTGACGCTGGCGGCGATGCGCATCCTGAACTTCACGCTCGACACCGTCTCGCTGCTGGCGATGACGCTGATTATCGGCATTCTGGTCGACGACTCGATCGTGGTCCTCGAGAACATCGAGCGCCATGCGGCGGAGGGCGAAGTACCGCCGGTCGCCGCCTACCGCGGCCGCGCCGAGATCGGCATGGCGGCGCTGGTGATTACGCTCGTCGACGTCGTGGTTTTTCTGCCGATCTCGTTCCTGCCCGGCGCGGTCGGGCTCTTTTTGCGCGAGTTCGGTCTGGTCGTGTCGATCGCTACGCTAACCTCGCTGTTCGTGTCGTTTACCGTGACGCCGGCGCTCGCCGCGCATTGGTCGCTGGTCAGACGATGGACCCCGTGGCAGATCATCGAGGACTTTACGGACCGGTTTTCGCGCACGCGCTCGTGGTACGTCGAACGCGCATTGCCGTGGGCGTTTGCGAACCGGAATCTGGTGGTTTGGATCTCGGCCGGTTCGCTGGCACTCTCGCTGCTGGTCATTCCGCTCGGGTTGGTGGGCTTCGAATACATTCCCGGGGTCGATCGCGGCGAGCTCTTTCTGACGCTGACGTATCCCACCGGGACGCCGCTCGACACGACGCGCCGGGCGGTGCTCGCCGTGGAGCGCATGGTCGACCGGTCGCCGGACGTGGCGGCGGAAAGCGCGCTGGCCGGAGCCTACGTGGGGAACCTGCCCGGCTACGTGAACAACGGTGCGATCGGGCAGCTGCACATCTTCCTGAAACCGCACCGCGCGCATACGACCGCGCAGCTGGCGGCGACGTTTTCGCAGGACGCCGAAAAGCTGGTGCCCGGAGCACAAGTCGTCGGCATCCCGGCCACCAGTACCACGGGCGGTATCGTGCAGCCGATCGACGAGGTCGTGAGCTTGCCGGCCGGCGATCCTTCCGCGGCCGGCGCGATGGTCTATCGGGCCTTGGCGTCGACGCCGGGAGCGATTGACCCGACCACTTCGGACAACCCGAAGTCGCCGCAAGTGGAGGTCGAGTTCGACCGCGATCGGGCCCGAGCACTGGGCGTGCAGGTGGGGACGGCGGCCGACGCGGTGCGCGCGGCCTTCGGCGGCACGCTGGCCACGCAGTTTCCGACCGAGAACGGCCTCAAAGACGTGCAGGTGATTTATCCGCAGTCCGATCAGGTCTCGATGGCTGGAATCGCCTCGATTCCGATTCGTTCGTCCAGCGGATCGATCGTGAACGTGGGCGACGTAACGCACATCGAACGCGAGCCGGCGCCGCCGCTCATCACGCGCATCAACCGGCAGACCGTGGTTTACGTCGGTGCCAACGTGGCTCCCGGCGCGGAGCTTTCCAACGTGCAGCGTGCCTTCGCGCGCAAGCTGGCGGGGCTGCACCTGCCGCCGAACGCGATCGTCGCGCCGGTGACCGGCGGAAACGAAGAGTTCGTCCGCGACACGGTCGTCGGAATGAGCATTGCACTGGCGCTGTCGGTGCTGCTGGTCTATCTTTTGATGGTCGCGCTGTACAACGGCTACCGCACGCCGTTCGTGGTGATGTTCAGCGTTCCGGTCGCCGTGGTCGGCGCCTTGGGCGCCTTGGCGATCACCCACGAGACGCTGAATCTATTCTCGTTCATCGGATCGGTGCTGCTGGTCGGCCTCGTCAGCAAGAACGGCATTCTGCTGGTCGACTTCGCGAACCGGCTGCGGCTCACGCAACAGAGCACGCGTGCCGCCATGCGCGAGGCGGCGTTCGAGCGGTTCCGGCCGATCGTGATGACGACCGTCGCGATGATCGCCGGCATGCTGCCGCTCGCGCTGGCGATCGATCCGGGTGCCGAAGCCGAGCGTTCGTTGGGAACGGTGGTCGTCGGCGGCCTGCTGAGCTCGCTGCTGCTGACGCTAGTGCTGGTGCCGATCGTCTACCTCCGGCTGGCGCCCTCGATCGAAGAGATTCGCCAGAGCGAACCGTCCGAAGCGCCGGCGTAAGCTTCTCCGCAACGCTTCACGCCAAGCTGAAGCGATGGCGTGGTATCGTGGCGCGTATGATTGCGTGCTTCATCCGCTACCAGATCGACCCGTTCCAGCTCGAAGCCTTTCGCGCTTACGCGCAGCGCTGGCTCGAAATTATTCCTCGCTGCGGCGGAACGCTGCTCGGGTATTTTCTTCCGCACGAAGGCACCAACGACGTCGCGTACGGCGTTATTTCGTTCGAAAGCTTGGCGAGCTACGAGCGGTACCGCGAGCGGCTGCGAGCCGATCCCGAGGCGCGCCGGAACTTCGAGTCGGCGCAGGCGCAACGGCTCATCCTGCGCGAGGAACGGACGTTTCTAGGAGTCGTACAGCCCGAGCGAGCCTGACGCAGGGCGCGGGCGTCGTTACGACGTGGTTTGCGACACGATCGTGAGCGATGAAGTGTTGAGCGTGTAGTTACCTGCCGCAACCGCGCCGTTGGGTTTCGCGCAAATGACGCTTTTGTTCGGTCCGGTAATGACGACCAGGCCGGGCGGTCCGCACGGCGTCTGCGTCAGCTTGTAGTTGGCCAGCAGCTGCGCTCCCGGACTGCTCGGCTGAACCTCGTAGGAAGTATAGGTCACGTTTTGCACCGCGACGGCACCGTA
>DATJUC010000238.1:0-9788 GCA_035502675.1 Candidatus Acidiferrales bacterium
AGGAGCGAACCCAAGCCGGCCCCAGGCTCTTCCACGCGGATCTTAACGACCGCAATGGTGCCGGGCGGCTAGAGTCACAACGGCTATCATATCGCCGGCCCTACCACGTGTCAAGGAACGCTTCCAACTATTTTTCGCGTCCGACGAAGGTCAGTCCGACGGCTCCTTCAAAGGGCGACGGACACTCGAAAACGTCCGCCAGCCAGGAGCTCTTACCTCTATGAACCCGCGCCGCGCCCACTTGGTTGCAGCCCTCGTCGCCGCAGCCGCCCTCGTCGCTTGCCACAGCTCGAGCGGGAGCGGCGGCTCGACCCCGCCGACGACGGCGCCAGGGCGAGCGAGCACCCTCTACCTTTCGGGCGCCCAGGTGCCGGGCTATCTCGTGTCGCTGATCGCCGCCTCGAACGGCAGCGCCGCGCCGCTGACCGCCATACGCAGCACCTACGCGAACTTCGCCTACACCTATCTGCTGGCGTACCATTCGGGCTCGCTTTGGGCGACCAGCTGCCTAGGCTTGGCCAACACGGCCGGACCGGTCTTGGCCTTTAGCGCTACCGCCAACGGACCGTCCGTTACGCCGAGCGTCGCGATCGCCGGCGCCGCAACCGGACTTTCCGGCTGTCAGCTCGGAATCGCGGTCGACTCGAGCCAAAACGTCTACGTCGCCGACCCCACCTCGACGGCGACGTTTCCGGGCGGCCAGATCGCGGTCTTCGGATCCGGACAGCAAGGCAACGTCGCGCCGATCCGCCGCATCTTCGGAACCGCCGCCAACCTGCACTCGCCGGCCGGCTTGGCGCTGGACGGTTCCGGCAACCTGTTCGTCGCGAACTCCGGCGAAGGGTCGGCCGGGTACGCCGGCGCGATCGAGATCTTTTCGACCGGCGCTAACGGCAACGCCGTTCCCGGCGGCACCATTATCGGCGGCAGTACCGGGCTGTCCGAACCTTTCGGCGTCGCCTTCGACTCGCTCGGCAATCTCTACGTGACCAACGTGGCCGCCGACAGCATTACGGTATACGCGCCGGGCGCGCGCGGCAACGCGACTCCGATCCGCACGATCTCCGGTTCGAACACCCAGCTCAACTCGCCGACCGGCATTGCCGTCGACGGCGCCGGCTACGTGTACGTCGGAAACGAAAGCCAGCCGAACTCGCCGGTCCTGGTTTTCGCACCCAGTTCCAACGGCAACGCCTCCCCCGTGCAAGCCATCACCGTCAACGCCGGCGGCTTTGACGAACCTTCGGGCGTCGCGCTCAAATAGCGGCACGGAGCGGCCGCGCTAGACCTTGCGCGAAATCGACTTGGCTTGCATGAAGAGCAGCAGATAGTCCGGACCGCCGGCTTTACTGTCGGTTCCCGACATGTTGAATCCGCCGAACGGGTGCGCGCCCACCATCGCCCCGGTGCTCTTGCGGTTGAAGTACAAGTTTCCGACGAAGAAATCGTCGCGCGCCCGCGCGATCTTTTTCTCGTCGCTGGTGTAGAGTGACCCCGTCAAGCCGAACTCGGTGTTGTTCGCAATCGCCATCGCGTCGTCGAAGTCTTTGGCTTTGATGACCGCCAGCACCGGGCCGAAAATCTCTTCCTGTGCGATCGTCGCGTCGGGTGCGACGTCGGCGATCACCGTCGGCTCGAGGAAGTAGCCGGCGCCGCCGGCGCGCTTGCCGCCCGCGATCAGCCGGCCTTCGCTCTTGCCCTTTTCGATATACGACGAGATCGACTTCAGCGCCGACTCGTTGACGACCGGGCCCATATAGTTGGCCGGATCGCTCGGATCGCCGACGGTAATGTTCTTCACGCGGTTTTGCAGTTTCTCGAGAAATTCGTCGTAGATGCGCGCGTCGACGATGGCGCGCGAACAGGCCGAGCACTTCTGACCCTGGAAGCCGAACGCGGAGACGGCGACCCCTTCGACCGCGGCGTCGACGTCGGCGTCACCCGCGACGACGATCGAGTCCTTGCCGCCCATCTCGGCGACGACGCGCTTGATCCACTTCTGGCCGGGTTGCGGCTTGGCGGCCAGCTCGTTGATGTGCAGTCCGACTTCCTTCGAACCGGTGAACGAAATGAAGCGAATCTTCGGGTGCGAGACGATCAGGTCGCCGATTTCGCTTCCGGAACCGGGAACGAAGTTGACGACGCCGGCCGGCACGCCGACCTCTTCGAGCAAGTCGACGAACCACGCCGCAACGATCGCCGAATCGCTCGACGGTTTGAGGACGACGGTGTTGCCCGTCACGATCGCCGCCGCCGTCATACCCATCATGATGGCGCCGGCGAAGTTCCACGGCGGGATGACGGCGCCGACGCCGAGCGGGATGTAAATCATCTCGTTGCGCTCGCCCTCGATCGGAACGACCGCATGCGGGCGCGCGTAGCGTAAGGCTTCGCGCGCGTAAAACTCGAGGAAGTCGATCGCTTCGGCAATGTCGCCGTCGGCCTCGGGCCAGCTCTTGCCGACCTCGTAGACCAAAAGCGCGTCGTAAGCGAAGCGGCGCTCGCGCAGCAGCGCGGCGGCTTTGAAAAGGTATTGCGCGCGCTCTTCCAGCGAGAGGCGCTTCCACGACTCGAACGCGCGGGCGGCCGCGTCGACCGCCTGCATCGCTTGCTCCTTGGAAGCCGAGCTGGTGAGACCGACGACCACTTGCGGATCGGCGGGATTGATCGAGCGAATCTTCTTCTCGGTTTCGATCCGCCGCCCGTCGATGACGAGCGGATAGTGTTTGCCGAACGAGGCCTTCACCTCGGCCAGTGCTTGGCGCATGGCCTGCGCGTCGGCGGGGTCGGAGAAGTTCTTCACGGTTTCGTTCTTGAAAGGCGCAATGCGCTCGAGCGTCGTCGTCATGTCCGTGTATTACCGGACGGAGCCGCGCCGGCCCTGGCCGCGGCCGGCCTCCCGACCTAAACGCTAGCGGGGCCTCGCTACCCGTGCGAGAATTGTCCCATCATGACGCACGACATCGCCATCGTCGGGGGCGGGATCGTCGGCCTGGCCGCCGGACGAGAGCTGCTGGGACGCCATCCGCACCTCAAACTGGCCGTTCTCGAAAAAGACGCCGTCCTCGCCGCTCAGCAGACCGGTCACAACAGCGGCGTGATCCACTCGGGAATCTACTACAAGCCGGGATCCCTCAAGGCGAAGCTCTGCGTGGAAGGGCGTAAGGCGCTTTGGGAATACTGCGACGCCAAGCATATTCCGTACCGGAACGTCGGCAAGCTGATCGTCGCAACCGAAGAGCACGAGCTGCCGCTGCTCGACGATCTCTACCGGCGCGGCCTGGCCAACGGCATCGAGAATCTCGAGGTCGTCGATACAGCCGGCATTGCCGAGCGCGAACCGCACTGCAAAGGATTGCGCGCGATCTATTCGCCGGTCACCGGAATCGTCGACTACGGCGTCGTCTCGAGCGCCTACGCCGACGACGTTCGCGCCGCCGGCGGAGAGATTTTGACCGATCACGAGGTACGCTCGATCGAGCGGCGCGCCGGTTCGACGCTGCTGACGACCGGCGGCGGCGACGTCGAAGCCAAATACGTCGTGACGTGCGGCGGACTGCAGTCCGATCGGCTCGCCAAGATGACCGGCGGCAGCACCGACCCGAAGATCGTTCCCTTTCGCGGCGATTACTTGATTCTCAAGCCCGAGAAACGATATCTGGTCAAGGGGAATATCTATCCGGTGCCCGACCCGCAGTTTCCGTTTCTCGGCGTCCATTTCACGCCGCGCATGAACGGCGACATCTGGCTCGGCCCCAACGCAGTTCTCGCGTTCGCACGCGAAGGCTACAGTTTTACGACGGTGAACGTGCGCGATCTGGTCGAGACGCTCACGTACTCGGGGTTCGTCAAGCTGGCCGGAAAATACATGTCGACCGGGATGGGCGAGATGTATCGCGACGTCGTGCGCTCGGCTTACGTCAAAGCGCTGCAGCGCTACATTCCCGAACTGCGCGTCGAAGACACGCTGCCGGGGCCCTCGGGCGTCCGAGCACAGGCGTTGATGAGCGACGGATCGCTGGTCGACGATTTCGTTTTTGACGGGGATTCGGGCGTCGTCCACGTGCGCAACGCACCGTCGCCCGCCGCGACGTCGTCGCTCGCGATCGGACGCTACATCGCCGACGACGCCGACCAGCGCTTCGGCCTGGGCACTACCGCCGCCGCCGTGTAACGGAGAGCCAGCAGCGTGAATCAAGTACGGGCCACCGGCGTCGCCGCGTTCTTCCTGGGCATCGGGTTGGCCGGAGAGCCGCTCGATCCCATCGGCATGCTGATCGCGGCCGCGCTGCTGTTCGTCCTGGTACTGGCGCTCGAGCGGCCGGGCACGAACCTGCAAACGTTCGTCGTGGGCCTCGCGGGCGTGCTGCTCGCGTCAATCGTTCAGCACGCCGGCGTGTTCGAGCCGGCTTTTCGTCCGATCGCGATCGCGACGCGGCTGTACTTCGGGCTCTACCCGGGCACGCTGGTCGTCGGCTTCGGTTTGGCGTTGCTCGCAACCGCGTCCAACGGACGTCCGCGAGCGCCGATCGCGATTGCCGTGCTCGGCTGCCTGGTCGGCATCGCGCTCTTCTTCTTGTTGTAACCGCGCTCAGCGTTGGGTTGCGGCCCGGCGCCCCAGCACCGCACCGGCGGCCCCGGCCGCGAAATCGACCAGCACGCCGAAACATCCGTACGCGATCAGGACCGTTCGCGAGATGTCGCTCGGCGGTCGAGCCGGGCCGATCAGCGCCGCAACGTACCAGCCCAGCGTCGCCTCGGCGACCGCCGCGATGGCGATCGCGATCAACGCGCGCGGCAGCACCATCACGCGGCCGGCGTAGATTCCGATCGCGACGAACAGCACGATCGCCAGAATATAGAACTGCGAGTAGGTGAACTGCGCCGCCGCGGCGATGGCGGCGCAGACCGCATCGAACGCCACCGCAATCACCGCGAAAATCAGTCCGCGCCGCAGCATCAGATTCTCCCCAGTAATCCGCGGGAAAACGCTTCGACGCAGGCGGCCGCCTCGCTTCCACGCCGCCCGGCGTAGGCATCGATGATCGCGCTGCCCACGATCACGCCGTCGGCCGCATCCGAAAGCTCGACGACGTGCTCGCGCCGGCTCACGCCGAATCCTACGGCCAGCGGCTTTTCGGTCACGTCACGCAGCGCCGCGAGCTGCCCGCGCAGCGGCGCGAAATCGGGACGGCTACCGGCACCGGTGACGCCCAGCCGCGAGACGACGTAGACGAAACCGCCGGCCGCTTCGGCGATGCGCGCCGCCCGCTCGCGGGTCGTGGACGGCGCGACCAGCAGCGGCAAGTGCAGCCCGCGGCGCTCGAGCGCCTCGCGAAGCTCGCCGATCTCTTCGAGCGGAACGTCGGGAACGATCGCGCCCCACGCACCGGCCGCCGCGGCATCCGCGGCAAATCGATCGACCCCGTACCGGTCCACCGGGTTGTAATACGTAAACAGCAGGACCGGCGCGCACGCGTCGGCTCGCGCGCGCTCCACCAGATTCAAAACGTCGCCGACGCGCGTGCCGCCGGACAACGCGCGCTGCGCGGCCGCGGCCACGGTCGGCCCATCGGCGAGCGGATCGCCGTAGGGAATCCCCAGCTCGATCAGCGCAGCGCCGGCGCGCGTCAGCGCCGTCAGTATCGCCTCCGTCGTCGAGAGGTCCGGATCGCCTGCCATGACGTAGGGAATGAACGCCGGAGCGGCGGGAGCGCTCTCGCGCGCGAAGATCTCGGCGATCACGACGCACCGCCGAGGCGCTGCAGCTGCGCTATGTCCTTATCGCCGCGGCCGCTGAGGTTGACGAGAATCAGGTCGCCGGGGCCCCGTTGCGCGGAAAGCTTGCGCGCGAACGCGAGCGCGTGCGCGCTTTCGAGCGCCGGAACGATTCCCTCCGCCCGCGAGAAGGAGTAAAAGGCCGCCAGCGCCTCCTCGTCGGATACGGCGACGTATCGAGCGCGCCCCGACTCCTTGAGGAAGGCGTGCTCGGGGCCGACGCCGGGATAGTCGAGTCCGGCGCTGATCGAATGCGTCTCGCAAACTTGCCCTTCGGCGGTCTGCAGCAAATACGAGCGCGAGCCGTGCAAGACGCCGACGCTCCCGGCCGCCAGCGAGGCCGCCGTCTTTCCGCTGGCGACGCCTTCGCCGGCGGCTTCGACGCCCCACAGCGCGACGTTCTCGTCGTCCACGAATCCCGCGAAGATTCCCATCGCGTTGCTGCCGCCGCCGACGCACGCCACGACGTCGCTCGGCAAACGCCCGTACCGCTCGAGCGTTTGGCGGCGCGCCTCGACCCCGATGACTTTTTGAAACTCGCGCACCAAGTACGGGTAGGGATGCGCGCCGACCACGCTTCCGATGACGTAGAACGTATCCTCGACGCGCTCCGCCCAGACGCGAAACGCTTCGTTGGTGGCATCTTTGAGCGTCTGCGTACCGCCGGTCACGGCGTGAACGGTCGCGCCGAGCAGCCGCATGATATAGACGTTGAGCGCTTGACGCTCGACGTCGACCGCCCCCATGTAGACGTCCACCGGCAGGCCGAACTTGGCACCGACGGTTGCGGTCGCGACGCCGTGCTGGCCGGCACCGGTCTCGGCGATCAGCCGCCGCTTCCCCATCCGCTTGGCGAGCAGCGCTTGGCCGACGGTGTTGTTGATTTTGTGAGCCCCGGTGTGGTTGGTGTCTTCGCGCTTGAGCAGCAGCGCCGGCGCGGCGCCGCCGCCGGCGTAGCGCTGCGCGCGATAGAGTGGTGAAGGCCGTCCGACGAAGTCGCGGAGGACGGCGTGGTATTCGTTCCAAAACTCCGCGTCCGCGAACGCCGCACTCGTCGCCGCCTCCAGCTCCGCCAGCGCGGCGATCAACACTTCGGGCACGAAGCGCCCGCCGAACCTTCCGAAATAGCCGCGCGCGTCGGGAGTTACCGCACTCACGCCGCGGCCTCCCGGACGGCGCGAACGAAGGCCCGCATCTTTGCGGGGTCTTTGCGCCCGGCCGTCTCGATGCCCGAACGCACGTCGACGCCGAAGGGCCGCACGCCCGCCACGCAGGCCCCGACGTTCTCTGCGTTCAAGCCGCCGGCGACGATGACGTCGCGCTGCGACGCGATGCCGCCGATCGAGCTCCACGCAAACGTGCGACCGCTGCCGCCGGGACGCGCGCCGAATTGCGTGTCGAATAGAATCCGCGCCGCCGGGAACTCCCGGCAGGATCGCTCCAGCGCCACGGCATCGTCGTGGGGGTTTACGTGAATCGTCTTCATGACACGGCCGCCCCAGCGCGACACGAACTCGGGCGTCTCGTTCCCCGAAAACTGCAGCCACGCATCCGGGAAGAGCGCGCGGATCGCGTCGAGGTCTCCCGAACTCGGATCGGCGACCACGGCAACGGCTTCCAGAGCGAGCCGGTCTCGCCGCCGGGCAATCGCCTCGGCGGCTTGCAAGGCGATGCGCCGCGGCGACCGGGCGAAGATCATTCCGAAGGCGTCGGCGCCGGCGTCCGCAGCCGCGCGAACGTCGTCGGGCGACGTGCACCCGCAGAACTTCACCCACGTACGCACGGTTCGGCTCGTTTAGCGAACGGCGGCGACGGCCGGCCGCGCGCCGGAGCGCAGCGCCGCGACCAAAGCGGACGGGTCCTGCGAACGCATGAGCGCTTCACCGACCAGAAATCCTTGCGCGCCCGCCGCGCGCAGGCGGGCGACGTCGGACGCGTCGCGCATGCCGCTTTCGGTCATCTTGAAGACCGGTGCCGGAACTTTCGGCAGCAAATGCTCGCTCACGGCCAAATCCGTCACCAGGGTGCGCAAGTTGCGATTGTTGATGCCGATGAGTTCGGCTCCGGCAGCGACGGCCCGCTCGAGCTCGTTCTCGTGATGCACTTCGACCAGCACGTCCAGCCGGTACGTCTTCGCCTCGTCCATACACTCGTGCAGCGCGGCGTCCTCCATTCCGGCGACGATCAACAGGACGCAATCGGCTCCGTATGCCGCCGATTGCGCGACGTGATAGCGCGTCCAGATGAAATCCTTACGAAGCAACGGACGCGACGTCGTGCGCCGAACGTCGTCGAGGTACGACAGTTCGCCGAGAAAATGGTCGCGCTCGGTGATGACGCTGATCGCGTCGGCGCCGGCCGACTCGTATACGCGAGCGATGGCGGGGGGATCGAAGTTCCGGGCGATCAGGCCGGCCGACGGGGAAGCGCGTTTGATCTCCGTGACGATGGCCGCACCGCTCGCGCCGCGCAGCGCTTGGAGAAACCCCCGGCGTCCGTCGGTCGAACGGAGCGCGCGCTGCCGGACCTCCTCGTACGATTCGCGGGCCGTCTCCTCCGCCAGCTGCACCGCTTTGGCGGCGTAGATCTTTTGCAACGTGTCAGCCATCGATGGCGAACTCCTTTGCACGTTCGAACGTGCGCAACGCGTCGCCGCCGCGCAGGATCGCCGTGGCGCGATCCAGCGCCTCGTCGAGCGCCCGGTGCGCACCCAGAACCTGCAAGGCGAGCGCTGCGTTGAGAGCGACGACGTTCGACGCCGGCGACGGCTCTCCGCCGAGGATGGCCAGAAAGGCGTCTCGACAGACGTCGACCGACGAGCCGACGATCGACTCGAGCGGAACGCGGACGCCGTACTCGGCCGGGTCGAGCAGCCACGTCGCGCTGGTCTCGGAGTCGAAGGAATGCACCAGCGTCGGCACGTCTCCGGCCACTTCGTCGATCCCGTTGGTGCCGTGTACCACGGCTCCGCGCTCGACGCCGAGCTCGCGCAGCACCCGGCCCAAGACGTCGACCAGTTCGCGGCGCGCGACGCCGACTACGGCGTAGTTCGCGCGGGCCGGGTTGGTCAATGGGCCCAACACGTTGAAGATCGTGCGCACGCCCAGCTCCCGCCGGATCGGGCCGACCGTCCGCATCGCCGGATGGTAACGCGGAGCGAACATGAAGGTAAAGCCCGTCTGGCACAACATTCGCGCGGCGACGCCCGGTGAAATCTCGACCGGCAAACCCGCCGCCTCGAGCACGTCGGCGCTGCCGCACGCGCTCGACGCAGCGCGGTTTCCGTGTTTGGCCACCGGAAAGCCGGCCGCCGCGACGACCAAAGCGGCCATCGTCGAAACGTTGATCGTGTTGGCGCCGTCGCCGCCGGTCCCGACGACGTCCACGACCACGGGAAGCGCGTGTTCGACGCGCAGGCTGCGTTCGCGCATCGCGCGAGCCGCACCGACGATTTCGTCGATGGCTTCGCCCTTGGCAGCCAGCGCCACCAGCACTCCGGCCGACTGAACGGGCGTCAGCGTTCCGTCCATGACGCCGCCGACGAAATCGGCCGCGGCGTCGCTGGTAAGATCTTCACCCGCAATCAGTCGCCGCAACAGCGGCGCGTAGGCCGACAATCCGAACGCCGCCGAACGGTCGCCGAGTTACTTGACGATTTCGATCAGCGAAAGCTCGGCCGCATCGCCGTTGCGAACGCGCGTCTTGGTGATGCGGGTGAAGCCGCCCGCGCGCCCCCGAAGCGACGGCGCGATTTGTTCGACGAGCTTTTTCACCACCGCGGGCTCCGTGATGAACTCGGCAACCCGCCGGCGCGAAGCCAGATCGCCGGCCATGGCCGCGGTAATCAGCCGCTCGGCGACGCGGCTGATCTCCTTGGCTTTGGCCGACGTGGTCTCGATCTTCTCGTGCTTGAACAGCGACGTGGCGAGGTTTCTGAGCAGCGCCTTGCGGTGGCCGTCGGTGCGCGAAAGGCGCTTGTACGCGATTTGATGCGGCATTCGATTCTCGCG
>DATJUC010000239.1:0-7430 GCA_035502675.1 Candidatus Acidiferrales bacterium
CGCCGCGTTCTCGCTGCCGCTGGTGCTGCCAGTGCTCCCGCCCGCGAAGCTGCAGACGATGATGGATCATATGTCGTTCCGGCCGCGTCCGCTGGAACGCGCCGGAATCGGCGCACCGTTGATGGAGGTCTTCTCCGACGAGTTCGGATGGCGCGAGCTGGCTCGCGACGTGGGCGCGGTCTACGGCGCGTTGCCGGCCGGCGAACGCGCGCATGCGGCGGTCTACGCGTCGAATTACGGCGACGCGGCGGCGATCGACGTCTACGGCAGGGGCCTGCCGCCGGCGCTGAGCGGCAACAATCAGTATTACCTGTGGGGACCGCGCGGGTACGACGGCTCGGTCGTCATCGCGGTCAACGTCGATCCGGGCGCGTGGTCGCGCATGTGCGACTCGGCGCGCGTCGTCGCGCACTCCGGGACGTCCCCGTATGCGATGCCCTACGAGCGCAACCGCCCGATCGTGCTCTGTCTGGGCATGCACCCGCCGCTTCCGCAGCTGTGGCCGGAGTTCAAGCACTACGGCGTCGAGAATTTGGGCGTGACCGCAACGTAGTCCAAGGCAAGAAACGGATGGGCGGCGGCGGCTCCGCGCGATATCGTCGATCCATGAACGACGTTCTGCAACCCCCCGTCACCGGCGTCGCCGCGCTGCGCTACCTCGCGATTCCGCCGGCCGTCGCCGACGAAGCGCGGGAAACGCTGCGCGACCGTTTCGGCCACCGCCTCGAGGTCGTGCGCGAAAAGGCGCCGTGCCGGGTGTGCCTGCGTATTCCCGCGGCTCCGGAAGAGCTGATCCTGCTCTCCTACCAGCCGCTCGCGGATATCGGACCGTACGCCGAGATCGGGCCGATTTTCGTCCACGCCGATCGCTGTGCGCCTTACGCCCGAATCGAGCAGTTCCCGGCAGATTTCGCCGGCCGGCGTTTGGTACTGCGCGCCTACAATCGCGACGGGCGCATCGTCGACGCGCTGGTCGCGCAGCCGGGCGAGGCGCCGCTCCGAGCCGCCGAGCTCCTCGGCCGCGACGCGGTTGCCGAAGTACACGTGCGCCACGAATCCTACACGTGCTTCGACTTCAAGATCGTGACGGCTGCGGACCGTTAAAGGCGTTGCGCGTAGACGATGCAGACCATCGATGTCGCGAGAATGGCCGCAATGTCGAAGCCGACGACGTAGAGTCCCGCTCCGGCGGCCAGCGTCACCGCGCCCGTCGCGACTCCGCACGCGATCAAAGCCTTTCCGCCGAAGACGTTGGCGCGCTGCCAGGTCGCGTCGTCACGCATGGTAATAGGGGTACGAACGCCGTAGAGCCCGTTGCGCTTCACCTTGCCGAGCGCCAACGGTATTCCCGCCAGCGTCACCAGGACGGGAATGAGAACCGATGCGAAGTGGAACTGTCCGCCGGGCATAGCCGGCCCTTCGGCGCCGTGCGGTCGCCCTGCCTCCCCCGCGGTGAGCGGCCCCCCTTTTCGGCCGCCAAACTCAGCCGCGATACGGTTGCGGAAGTGCGCGTCCGCTGAAGGCGCCGAACGCGGATTGAAGAAGCGCGTTCTCGATGCATCGTTCGATCCTTCGCTCGCTGTTCGCGGCCTTTTCGTTCGCCGGACTCCTCGCTTGCGCGGCGCCCGCCGTGCCGTCCGGTCCGGAGTTGGCGGTTCCTGCGGCCGCGCGGCCGAAGCCCGTCCCGTGCAGCGCGCTGACGACGATTCGGGCGCTGCACCGGCAGATCGAATACGTGACCGATTCGGCAACCGGCGACGAACTCGAATATCTCGTCATCGGCGACGGCGCCCGCACCAAGGACGTGCTGGTCTTCTTTCCGGGAACGGGCCAGATCATGACGGGCTGGCCGATCCAGATGATCACCAACACCAGGTACAGCCCGAAGATCGCCGGCGACTACGGATTCGACAAAAGCCAGGACGGCAGCGCTTCGCTTTGCCACGACTACCACCTCGTGCTGTTCGACTATCCCGGCGTGGGACGGAGCCCGTACGCTGAGAACGCCACCCACGACCGAGTTGCGCGCGAAGTCGACGCGATGCTGCAAGACGTCACCGCGCGATACGGCATCTCGACCGGTCTCGTCGACCCGGTCGGATGGTCGCTGGGTACCACCTATGCCCTCAAGTATGCTTTTCTTTCGCCCGCCTCGCGGCCGTCGCGCACGATTCACAACGTGCTGCTGGTCTCCGGCCACGGCGGCGGCAGCGTCGACGGCCCTTCCGGATCGGGGAGCGCGTCGTGTATCTCGACGTTGCTTACGGCGGCGATCTCGGCAACCGGATCGCAAGCACGAACCATCAAGAGCGATGCGACCAAGCTCGTCTTTCCGTATGCGGGGCAGCGCGCCGACCAAAATGGGACCGATAGCGGCTGCCGCGCGTACGTCACGAAGGATGCCGTGCGCCTGAGCGTCACGCCGGTCTGCACGGTGAACGATCAATGCCGGCCGTTTGTGGTCAACGCGCTGGCGAGCTTCGCGACGCCGCCGTGGGCAAAAACGCTGGGCATCGACGCGCAGGTTTACGCCCAGCAGCGGCAGGCGTCCGGCGACTGGGATGCAGCCTACTGCGGGAAAGCCGGTCCGGCGTTCACGTCGCGGCAGTGCTCCTCGTCCGCGCCGGTTCAACAGAGCATTACCAACGGCGGCATCTGCCAAACCGACACTTCGAACGCGGACCGCCCGGCATCGAAGGTTTGCGCGCCGCTGCAGATCTCGGGCCACGTACGGCTGCTCGACGGTTACGAAGATTTGTACGTCTTGTGGCGCTACGACGCCGCCTTGGCCGACGGTCTGAACGCCGTCAAACCGGGAATCGCCCAGTACGCGATCTACGGCAAGCCGGCCGGGCACGGCATCATGCTGCAATATCCGGGGTGGGTGGAAGCCCAGTTCGCCGCAGCCATGCTTTAAAAGTGATCGGAGCGCGAGGCACGAACGTCTCTATACCTTCTGCTTCTTGGAAAGTGGCGGGCGGCGCCGCGATTGCACGGAAGTCCAGGGCGCCTCTCGCGCTTGACGAGGAGAACGATCGTGTCGAAGAACGGCGGTGTCGTCGGAGTGTCGGATCACGGCGGCTGGGCGATTCTGGTAACCGCGACGCCTGATGGAAAGCTTCTCGATCGGCGCCGGGTCGAGCTCGTGGACGACGAACTGCCGGGAATCCCGCATCACCACGAGGCGCAACTGCTGCCCATCGATCAAGCCGTAGCGCTGGTCGAGCGCGTGCGAGCGTCGGCGGACGAGCACGCGATGACTGCACTCGACGCCGTGGCTGCGGCCGTCCCGAAGATCCTCGGCATCGCCCTGCGCACGTGCCCGCCGCTTCCCCCGACGATCGCCGAACGCCTTCAGGATTACCGTGCCCGAAACGTTGCCGATTGGGTGATGTATCGCCAAGCCCTGGCGTCGGCCGCACGGGTGCGGGGATGGCCGGTACGCTGGTACGACGCAAAGGACGTGCTCGCCGCAGCGCGCGAGGCCCTGCGCGTCGCCGATTTCGACGACTATTTTCTACGCATGCGCCGCGAGGTAGGCCCCCCGTGGAATCTCGATCACAAGCTCGCAATGGCGGCTTCCGTCGTCACCGCGCGTGAGACGTGAACGCGGTGGAGTTAAAGAAGCCTTCGTTGCACCATTTGGCGGGATACCTCGACGCGTTGAAGCGCGGCTGGTCTCCCGACAATCTGCGCGACGAAGTGCGGGGTGAAGAAATCCGGGAAATCGAACGCGACGCCGATGCGTTTCTTGCCGCGCAGGACGATCCGGAAGCGAAAGGGCCGCCGATCCGTGTGGCCGACGGGTCGTTCGTCGCGCGCCTGCCCGGGATTCATCGCTGGCTGTGGGACGGCGAGTTCTGCGGAAGCATCGGCCTTCGCTGGCAGGCCGGCACTCCCGACTTACCGCCCACCTGTCCCGGACATATCGGGTACGCGGTCGTTCCGTGGAAGCGCGGGCGTGGGTACGCCACCGCTGCGTTGCATCTCATCTTGCCCGAGGCGCGAGCGGCGGGCTTGCCGTACGTCGACGTCACCACCGGTCTCGACAACGAGGCATCCAAGCGCGTCATCCTCGCCAACGGCGGCGTCTTCGTAGAACGCTTCCCCAGAGGTCCGCAGTTTGGCGGCAGCGAGGGCGTCCGTTACCGAATCCAACTCGATGCGTAGTACCGCCGGACGCGCGTTTTTCGCGATCGACCTCGCCGTCAACTTTCTGGCGCCGTGGTTGCTGTACCGCGCCAGCCGGCCGCACGTCGACGAAACGCACGCCATCATGATCTCTGCGTGTGCGCCGGCGATCTGGGGTTTGGTGCAGTTCGCGCGCAGCCGCAAGGTCGACGCTTTCTCGGTTTTGTCGCTCGGCGGCATCGCGCTTTCGTTTGCGATTTTTGCGCTGGGCGGTTCGCCGAAAGTTCTCCTGATGCGCGAGTCGCTGATCATCGGCGTCATCGGGGTCGCGTTCGTCGTCTCCGCGCTGATCGGCCGGCCGCTGATGTTGGAGCTCGTCCGCGGAATCGTGAACAACGGCAGCGTCCCCGCGGCGGCCCGCGACGAACTCGAAACGTACGCAAGCCTGCCCTGGTTCCGGCGGCTGATGACGACGATGACCGTCGCCTTCGGCATTTTCGGCGTCATCGAGATGGGCGCCCGAATGACGCTCGCTTTCGTCTTACCCACCGAGCGCTACTTCCTGGTGGCGCCCATCGTCCGGTACGGCATCGCGGGCCTCATGATGGCCTGGGTCTTCTTTTATATTCTGCCTGCTTTTCGCCGCCAAAAGGCGCGCACCGGATAGCTTACCGCTTCATCGTGACGGCCGGCGGTTTCCAGGTGCCGTCCAGAAGCGACGGCGGCGTCGGATTCGGATAATACGTCCGCATCATCAAGATAAACTTTCCGGCAGGCGCGGGCAGCCAGTTGGAGGCCGGAACGCCGGACGGCTGCGCGTGCGAAAAATAGAGATCGATCGACCCGTCCGGATTGCGCGCGAAGTTCTGACGCGGGCTGATGCTTTGCTTGTTGAGCGCGTTTTTCACGAAGAAAAACGACGGATCGTACATCGTGATCGACCAGAAGCCTTTGACCGGCGGGGTCATGCCTTTGGCAAAGTGGATGACGTAAACGTGGCTGCCCTCGAAATCCGGCGTGCCGGTACGCGGCGTCAGCGGATAGATCGCATCTTGCGGACGATTCGCGCCCAGGCCGACGGCGGTCACGAACGCGCGGTCGACGTAGTCGTCGCCGTAGATTCCGGTCTTCTTGAGGATCTCCCAGCCGTTGACGTCCTCGAGGCCCTGCGAGGCAAATGCGGTGACGCGCTTGAGCGCCGTACCCTTGGCCGCAGCGATTGCCGCTTGCGCGGCGGACGACAGTTTCGAAACGTCCCACGGCTGACCGGGGGTCAGGCCGAGCATAGTCATTTCCTTGACGATTGCCGCATCTTGCGGCATCTCGGGCGGATTCTCTCTCATCAGATCGCCGAGCAGCGCGAAGTACTGCGCGCCCGAGAGCGCCTCCACTTGTGCGCGCACCCCGCCCGTCGCATTATAAGCTGGGTTTACCGGCTGAGCGGGCGGCGTGTAAGCCTTACCGTACGCAGCCAGCGGTACGAGGGAGAGTTTCGCTTGAAGGGCGTGAACCGCCGCGTAGTCGGCCGGCGTGCCGGTGCAATAGATGCGGCCGAGAATCCAGACCAGGCCGGTCGGCGCCTTGTACTGCGTCATTCCGGCCGGCACCGATCCGTGCCATCCCGGACCGGTGATCAAATACTTTTGTGCCCCCGTTCCCGTGGTTCGCGTGCCGGGCACTTGGAACACGTTCGTATAGCCGTCGAGCATCGGCATCAGGTAGTACCGGCCGTGCATGTCGGGAATCCCCAACACGACCGGCTCCTTGCTGACGTCGAGCCAAGCCGTAGAATAGAGCGTATCGGCGTTCGGCGCGGTGACGCGATGATCGTCGACCGCCGGGTAAGCGGTCATGTTTGCAAACTGCCCCATCGGCGCGTGAGCCGGCGTCGCTTTCGGAACGTTGGTAAACGACCGGCGCGTGAGCTCCATCGTGACGAGAGGATAGCCGTAGATGTAGACGTCGGTCGCGATCGCCGCAGCGCTTTCCGCCGGCGCCCCGCTCTGAGCCAGCGTGGCCCCCGGCAGCGCGAGAACGAGCGCGGCGATTCCGACGGCAAGGGCGCGAGTCAGCTGCATTCGATTACCTTCCTATGACCGGCCCAGCGTAGCAGCCGCTATCGGGGGGCGCTATCCAAATATGGCACGGGCCGCTCGACGGCGCTTGCCGGATTTCAGGCTAAACCGGTCGATCTTTCCATCCGGAGCGACGCGCGCCGAGGAGCCGATGCGTATCACCAACTGCTTTCGGCCGCGTCGATGCTGACCGCGGCATCCCAAGCGAACGTCGGCAGCCAGTGGGTTTCCACGTAGGTTCCGCGCGCGCTTCGGTCGACGCTTGCACGATAGAGCCGGTTGGCGTGCTCGAGCAGCGCCGGGGCGCGGAGCGCCTGCGCGATCCGAGCCAGCGATGCCGCGCGCGATAGATTGAGCCCGTGCAAGTGGACGACGTGGCCGTCTTCGACGTCGGGCACCGGCGCGACCGAGAGGATCGTGGACTCGGGCGAAAGCGCCGGTAAGAACTGATTCCACCACGCCGCGAATTCGTTGGGGTCGAGCACGCGCCGCATGAGGTCGGCTTCGGTGAGCCCCGGTGAGAGAAAATCGTGACCGCCGCGCTCGAACTCTCCGGGCCAACGGCGATCGTTGCCGAACCAGGTTCGCGCGCGATCGCGAATCGTCGACGCGAGCTCGACGAACCCAAGTTCGGACGCGGCATCCAACGTCAAGCCCAGTGCGAAGGCAGTGTTCGAGTGCACGCCGTGGCGAACCGGGAACGGCAGCACGTTCAGCCAGCGGACCGCTTCGGCCGCGATGTATTCCGCCAGGTCGTAGAGCTGCGGCGCGCACTCGCGGATCGCGGCATACGACGCCCGGCGAGCGGCCGCCGCCAGCATCATCGCCCAAGCCCACCCGTAAGGGCGTTCGTACGATCGGTGTTCCAGCAGGTACGCGCGCTCGGTGGCGATGCGCTCGGCGGCGAGATGCTCGTAAACGACCAACTCGAGCCGTTCGAGCTCGACCGGTCTGCGATTCGGCCGCGCGTCGTAGTAGTCGATCAGCTGCACGGCGGTCCAGTGGGAGTGCACGCTCGAGTGCCAATCGAACGAGTTTCCAAAGGCGGGGTGGGCGAGGAACGGATCGTGCGGAGGCTCCGGACGCTGGGTGAGATGGGCGTCGTGATAGGGATAGCGGGTCGTCAGATTAGCCAGCACGACCGGAACGATGCGCGGCGCGAGGTCCTGATGCAAGCGGCTCGTCGCCGTCGTGCGCTCGTTCATACGAACGGAAACACCAGCA
>DATJUC010000240.1:0-7932 GCA_035502675.1 Candidatus Acidiferrales bacterium
TCGCCCCGGTGAACGCGGCGCGCGTCTTCGAGATCCAGGCCCGGCTCGGGCTGCTCAACTTCGGCAAAGACGTCATGGCCCACATGGATCTCGCGGTTTGGAACCGCCCCACCGAGGACGCCTTCAACGTGCTGATCGCCGAGCTCGCGTTCGCCTACAAAGTTCTTGGCTCGACCGTCAAGCATCAGGAAGGCCACGACGCTGCCGACGCTTTCTTCAAGGAGCTGCAATCGCCGCTGCGCGACCGCTTGGCAACCGGAACGACCAAGACCGCGCTGATCTACGGCGTCGACGAGTACTGACGTGCTGACGTCCTGGATCGCCATGGTCGCCTTCGTGATCGTGCCGGCCGTGGTGGTCGCAGCCCTGCACGTGATCGTGCGCCGGCTGGTGCCGCCCGAGCGGCTGGCGCCGCATCACGAGGTCGCCGGCTTCCTGGTCGCCATCGTCGGCGTTCTGTACGCGGTCGTACTCGGTTTTCTGGTCGTGACCGTGTGGTCGTCGTTCCAGTCGGTTCAGAGCGATGCCGACCTCGAAGCCTTCAGCCTCGGCGACGCCTACGGTTTCGCCGGCGCCCTGCCGGAGCCGCAGCGATCGGGCATCCGGCGCGATCTCGCGCGCTACGCGCTCGAGGTTCGCGACGTCGAATGGGAGCGGCTGGCGCACGACCAGCCCGACGAACGCGCCCGAGCGCTCCTCATTCACGCGTTTCGCCAGATGGCCACCGTGCCGATTCCCAACGATGAAGGCTTCGGAACGGCGTTGCGCCAGCAATCCCTGGTCAACGACGTCGTCGATAGCCTGCATCAAGTCTGGGACCATCGCCGTTTGCGGCTAACCGAGGCGCATTCGCACCTGGCGCCGGCTCTTTACTTGGCGATCGTGCTCGGCGCCGCCATCGTGCTCGCGTTCGTTTTTCTCTTCGGCGTCGAGTACGGCATGCTGCAGCTCATTATGACGGCCCTGGTGGCCGGCTGCATCGGATTGCTGTTCGGCGTAATCGTCGAGTTCAGTCAGCCCTACGGCGGGCTCATCCGCGTGTCGCCGGCGGCGTGGTCCGAGGTCATCCAGCAGAACGGCCTCACCCGCGCGGCTCGCTAAGGCAGCCGACGAGGTTTTTCGATCGGTCAAAGATCGGCCAAGTCATCGGCCAAACCGCCTTGCTCTTCCGATTAGCGCGCGGCCTCGGCGATCCAACGCAATATAAGCGGATGATGGACCCCGTTTATTTCAAACCGCATGACGACCGACCTCACCAGCTCGGCTGCTAAGACGCCTCATCGATCTTATTCATCGTCGACGACGTGCCCGGAAAGCTTTTGGTGGAGGAAAAACTCGCGCGAATACCTTGCCTCGATGCGAACGAACGCAGGTGGAGGCGCGGCGAAATCGCTCGACTATTTCCTGCACGAGCGGCCGTCCTACTTACCCGTCGACGCCGAGTAGGCGTCGCGGCTAATACGCCCGGACCAGCGCGGCCCCGTCGTAGCTGCCGATACCGCTGGCCAGATCGAAACCCTTGACCGCATCGTATCCCGGAAACACCGCAATGTCACCCGCGCACGCCGGCACGCCGTTGTTGGCGCCGACCACGTCGTGGAACACCTTGGCGCGATCTGCGGAGGCGGCGAGCTGGTAGAGCCGCGCGTGCGGATCCGCGACTTTCTTGTAGTTGCCCTTCTTCTGCTCGACGATCGCCAGCAGTCCGGCCCACTGCGGCGCGGCCTCGCTAGTGCCTCCCCATCCGCTCTGCAACCGGCCGCCGTCGTAGACGAAAAGCCCGTCGTTGACGTCGTCGGCTACCAGCGACACGTCGGGCACGTCGCGGCTGCCGTCGTGCGGTGTAATCGCCGTTTGGTAGGCGGGCTTCGGATAGAGGGCGCTCTTGCCGCCGCCGCCCGCGCCGTTGGAGCCGTTGCCGCCGTAGCCGCAGTTGCCGAAGGCCCAGACCGACTCCGACTCGTACCGCGTCACCCCGCCGTTGGCGATCGCTGCGCGCAGCCGCGTTCCGCCGACGCTGATCACGTATGGCGAGGTCCCTGGAAAATCGACCGAAACCGTCCTTCTGCGGTAGTTCTCGCAGTCGTCGGTGCCGTTGTCGCCCGACGCGGAGAACCACCATTGGCCCTCGGCGGCGGCTTGCTGGAAGTACCCGTTGTCGAGCGCGAGTTCCGACTTACTCATCTCTTGCTCGCAGCTGCCCCAGCTGGTCGTGACGACGTGCGTCGAGGCGCCCAGCGTGTCGACGATGTATTCGTAGACGTCGTCGAAGTCTTTGTTGCGCGTCGAGTGCGCCACCACCTGATCGAACGTGACGTTGCGCGCCGTCGCGGTCGCCCAGTCGGCGTCGAGCGTCGACTCGCCGTTGCACCCGGTCGCGGCGCACGACGGCCCGTCGATCGGCGTCGTCACCAGCTTGGCCGCCGGCAGCTTGAAGGTCGTCTCGAAGCCCGCCAGATCGCTGGCTGTGGCGGCGCCGAACGTCGCGTTGGCCATCGTCACGCCGTTGCCGCCCAACCCCTGTTGGTAGAGCGGGTTCAAGTCGTAGGCCACGGCGACGTCGGCCGGAGCGTAGCTGAACTGGCCGCCGGCGATTTGCGCGGGAGCGATCCGCATGTGGGAATGCATCTCGTGATAGTCGTCGAGTCCGGTTACGGCGACCGCGTGCAGCCACGGGGGAATCAGCGGCGCGTAACGCGCGGCATAAAACGTTCGCGATCCTTCGACGTGCAGGTCGATCGGCGTTTGGAAGAGCGACGCCAGCGTCGCCGCCGGAGCCGCCGCCACGATGTCCCGCCGGTTATTCGGAAGTTCCAAAATCGTCAGCCCGGCCGCGCGCAAGCCGGCGATCGCGCGAGCGTACGTCGCCGGGTCCGCCCCGAAGTACGACCCGAACTGCTGCGGCGTCAAGTAGCGGCCGTAGGCGAACGAACCCGGCGTCGACTGGGCCGCGATCAAACCGTCGAGCTCGTCCTCGTTCCGGCCCTGCAGCAGCACGTGAATCTTGACCGTCTCGTGCGGCGCGAGCGGACCGGCGATGCGCCCTTGCAGCGCTTCGGGCGCGTACGTCCGCCCCGGAATCGCCGGATTGGCCGCCGCGGCGCCGGCGACGCACAGGAAAAATGACGTCGCCGTCAGGACGCCGGCTCGGGCCACCATCATGAATGCAACGTTTCTCCTAGCCGCGACGGCGCTCATTCCGGGCCGGTCGGGTTGATCCACCCTCCAGGCGGAGCGAGCTGTTCGTCGACTTCCTTCGGTCCCCACGTGTTGGGATCGTAGGCATACACGGGCGTCTTGGCTTCGAGCACCGGATCGACGATGCGCCACGCTTCCTCGACGTAATCTTGACGCGCGAACAGCGTGGTATCGCCCGCCATTGCGTCGCTGAGCACGCGCTCGTAGGCGTCCATCTCCTCGGCGCTCGGATGACGGCTGACGATCAACTCGATCGGGAGCGCTCGCTCGTCGCTCTGCGGCGACATGACCGTCGTTCCGATCGCGAACGTGATCTCGGGGCTGATCCGGAAGCGCACGTGATTGCGCGTCACCGGGTCGATCGGGAAGATTCTCGGCGGCTCGCGCAGGCACACCACCAGCTCGGTGGCGGTCACCGGCAGATTCTTGCCGGCCCGAATGTAGAACGGCACGCCGGCCCAGCGGAACGAATTGATTTCGAGCTTGACGGCCGCATACGTTTCGGTGGTCGAGTTCTTGGCGACGCCGGGCTCCTCGAGATATCCGCGGAACTGGCCGCGCACGACGTTGCTGATGTCGATCGACGCCATCGACTGCAGCACTTTGACCTTCTCGTTGCGAATCGACTCGCTCGAGTTTTTGGCCGGCGGTTCCATCGCGAGATTGCTGGTGACCTGGAACAAGTGGTTCTGAACGACGTCCCGGATCGTACCGGTCGCGTCGTAGAACGCGCCGCGTCCCTGCACGCCGAAGTTCTCGGCCATCGTGATCTGGACGCTTTCGACGTACTTGTTGTTCCAGAACGATTCCAGCAGCGGGTTCGCGAACCGGAAGAACAGCATGTTGTAGACCGGCCGCTTGCCGAGGTAGTGA
Organism: Candidatus Acidiferrales bacterium; assembly: GCA_035502675.1. Taxonomy (GTDB): domain Bacteria; phylum Vulcanimicrobiota; class Vulcanimicrobiia; order Vulcanimicrobiales; family Vulcanimicrobiaceae; genus DATJUC01. The sequence continues at coordinate 4,072 of DATJUC010000240.1, forward strand.
TCGATCCGGAAAATATTGAGCTCCGGAAAGATCGTGTGCAGGACCCGGTTCAGTTCGCGGGCCGAGGCCAGGTTTTGACCGAACGGCTTCTCGACGATCACGCGCGCCTGCGTCGCGCAGCCCGACTTGCCGAGCTGCTCGACGACCCGCTCGAACAGCACCGGCGGAATCGCGAGATAGTGGGCCGGAGCCTTGGCACCGTCGAGCTGCTTCTTGAGCTCCTCGAACGTCGCCGGATCGGCATAATCTCCGTCGACGTAGCGCATCAGCTCCATCAGCTTCGCGAACGCTGCCTCGTCGATGCCGCCGTGCTCCTTGACGCTGTCGTGCGCGCGCGCTTTGAGCTGGTCGAGCGTCCATCCCGCTTTCGCGACGCCGATGACCGGAACGTCGAGCGTGCCGCGCTTGACCATCGCTTGGAGCGCCGGAAAGATCTTCTTGTACGCCAGATCGCCGGTCGCGCCGAAGAAACACAGCGCGTCCGAGCGCACCGGATCGCTCACGCCTTCTGCTCCAAATGGCCGCCGAACTCGTACCGCATGGCGGAAAGCACCCTGTCCTGAAAGTCGGCGTCGCCGCGCGAGCTGAAGCGTTCGTACAGCGCCGCGGTCAGCACGTTGGCCGGCACCGCCTCGTCGATGGCGGCTTTGACCGTCCACCGGCCTTCACCCGAATCCGAGACTCGGCCGCCGAACTTGGCCAGCTGCGGATCTTCGCGCAGCGCTGCGGCCGTCAGATCCAGCAGCCACGACGCGATCACGCTGCCGCGGCGCCACACCTCGGTCACCGCCGGCAGGTCGAGATCGTACTGGTAGTGCTCCGGATCTCGCAGCGGCGTCTCTTCCGCGCTGGCTTCCTGCTTGCGCTTGCCGGCGTTGGCGTTCTTGAGCACGTTGAGTCCCTCGGCGTAGGCCCCCATGATCCCGTATTCGATGCCGTTGTGCACCATTTTGACGAAGTGTCCGGCGCCGCTCGGACCGCAGTGCAGATAGCCTTGCTCGGCCGCATCCGGCGCGCCCGTGCGCCCGGGCGTGCGTTCGATGCTTCCGGCGCCCGGCGCCAGCGTCTTGAAGATCGGGTCGAGCCGGCCGACGTCGGCGTCCGGACCGCCGATCATCATGCAGTATCCGCGCTCGAGACCCCAGACGCCGCCGCTGGTTCCGACGTCGACGTAGCCGATCCGTTTGGCCTGCAGCCGCTTCGAGCGGCGAATGTCGTCGATGTAGTACGAGTTGCCGCCGTCGACGATCGTATCGCCGCCGTCCAGAAGCGGCTCCAGCTCGTCGATGCTCGCGTCGACGACCGCGGCCGGCACCATCAGCCAGACGTGGCGCGGCTTGTCCATCTTCTGCACCAGCTCTTGCAGCGACGACGTTCCCGTCGCCCCCTCGCCGGCGAGCGTTTTGACGGCGTCGGGGCCGCGGTCGTAGACGACGCACGTGTGTCCGCCGCGCATCAGGCGGCGTACCATGTTGGCGCCCATGCGCCCCAAGCCGATCATACCGAGTTGCACGTTACGAAGACCCTTTCCGTTCGCGGTAACGCGCGATCAGCGCGTTGGTCGAGCTATCGTGGTTGCCGGGGAACGCCTGCGACGTGTCGAGCTGCGGAATGATCCGCTGCGCCAAAACCTTTCCGAGCTCGACGCCCCACTGGTCGAACGAATCGATGTGCCAAACGGCGCCCTGCGTGAAGACGTTGTGCTCGTAGAGCGCCACCAGCGAACCGAGTGCGTACGGCGTGAGCTTTTGCAGCAGCAGCGTGTTGGTCGGGCGATTTCCCTCGAAGACGCGGTGCGGCACCAGCCAGTCCGGCGTCCCCTCCGCCTTCACTTCTTCGGGCGTCTTGCCGAACGCCAGCGCTTCGCCTTGGGCGAAGACGTTGGAGAGCAGCATGTCGTGGTGCTTGCCCAGCGGGTTGAGCGGCTCCACGAAGCCGATGAAATCGCACGGAATCAGGCGCGTCCCTTGGTGGATGAGCTGATAGAACGAATGCTGGCCGTTGGTGCCGGGCTCGCCCCAGTAGACCGGTCCGGTGGCGTGTGCGACGGGTTGGCCGTCGAGCGTCACGTGCTTGCCGTTGCTCTCCATCGTGAGCTGCTGCAGATAGGCCGGGAAGCGCTTGAGATATTGCTCGTACGGCAGCACCGCGACGGTCTGCGCTCCGAAGAAGTCGTTGTACCAAATCGAGAGCAAGCCCATCAGCACCGGCAGGTTGCGCTCGAACGGGGCCGTCCGGAAATGCTCGTCCATGGCGTGGAAGCCGTCGAGCATCGCGCGAAAGTTCTCCGGGCCGGTTGCGATCATGGTGGAAAGACCGATCGCCGAATCCATCGAATACCGGCCGCCGACCCAGTCCCAGAACTCGAACATGTTGGCGGTGTCGATGCCGAACTTTTCGACCTCGGGCGCGTTGGTGGAGACCGCGACGAAATGCTTGGCGACCGAGGCTTCGTCGCCGCCGTGCCCGGCGACGGACCAATCCCGCGCCGTGTGCGCGTTGGTCATCGTCTCGAGCGTCGTGAACGTCTTGGACGAGATGACGAACAGCGTCTCCGAGGGATCGAGATCGCGCACCGCCTCGGAAAAGTCGGTACCGTCGACGTTGGAGACGAAGCGAAAGGTCATGCTGCGATCGCTGTAGTGCTTGAGCGCTTCGTAGGCCATCACCGGCCCGAGATCTGATCCGCCGATGCCCACGTTGATGACGTTGACGATCCGCTTGCCGGTATGCCCGCGCCACGCACCGCCGCGCACGCGCTGCGCGAAATCCGACATCTTGTCGAGCACCGCGTGGACGTCCGGCACGACGTTGCGGCCGTCGGTGTCGATCGTCTCGTCTTTGGGGGCGCGCAGCGCAACGTGCAGCACGGCGCGCCGTTCCGAAACGTTGATCTTCTCGCCCGCGAACATCGCGTCGATCCGTTCGCGCAGGCCCGACGCGTTGGCCAGCGCCACCAGCAGGCGAACGGTTTCCGCGGTGATGCGATTTTTGGAGTAGTCGAGATAGATCCCCACGTCGTCCACGGCGAAGCGCGTTCCGCGCTGCGGGTCGCCGGCGAACAGATCGCGCAGATGTACGTCTCGGATCGATCGGTAGTGCGCCTCGAGCGCGTTCCAGGCATCGGTTGCGGGCGGCATCGGGGCGTTCACGGCTTTTGATTCTCCCACAAGCGGAATCCGCCGGCAAACGCGTTTTCGTTATCGCCCGCGCGGCATTTCGGCGGCAGCTCCTTGAGCTTCTTCAGGTTGCCGCCGCCGATGACGACGTCGTCGGGCTCTAACGCCGCGATCAGCGTCGCCACCGCCGCCTCGACGTTCCGGCGCCACTTCTTGGGGCCGTACTTCTTGAGGCCGCGCAGCCCGACGTAATCTTCGTACGTCGCTTTCTTGTACGGCAGGTGGGCCAGTTCCATCGGCTCGACGATGCCGTCCGCGATCATCGCCGAACCGAGGCCGGTTCCCAATCCGAGGAACAGCATGCGGCCCCCGTTATAGCTTCCCAGCGCTTGCATCGCAGCGTCGTTGACGAGCTTGACCGGACAGCCGAACGCGCCGTCGTAATCGAATCCGACCCAGCCTTTGCCCAAGTTGTGCGGCTCGGCCGCGGGATGATCGTGAAGCACCGGTCCCGGATAGCCGATCGAGACCGCATCGTAGTGCCAACCTTCGGCCAGCCGTTTCACGCCGTCGACCATCGCCTGCGGCGTCAATTCGGCCCCCGACGCAAACTCGCGTTTCTCGGTTTCTCCGGTAGCCAGGATTTTGACGTGAGTTCCGCCGACGTCGACGACGAGCACGTTGGATTTAGAATTTTCCATCAAAGGCTCCTTAACTAGCCTATCGGGGAAGCGCTATCCTC
>DATJUC010000241.1:0-2531 GCA_035502675.1 Candidatus Acidiferrales bacterium
GTCGAACCGCACGCGCTGCACGACGTGCTCGACCGCGGGGCCGTCCCGGTGGTCGCCGGTTTCCAAGGGGCAACCGAAAGCGGGGTAGTGACGACTTTGGGTCGCGGTGGAACCGACCTGACAGCTATTGCGATCGGCCACGCGCTCGACGCGGGTCGAGTGGATATCTACACCGACGTCAGCGGCGCGATGACCGCCGACCCGCGCCGCGTGCCCGAAGCCCGAACCATCGAGCGCGCGTCACTTGCCGAAATGACGGAGCTGGCCGGGCACGGCGCCAAAGTCATGCATCACAAAGCCGCCGATTACGCCAATCAGACCGGAACCAGCTATGCGGTAAAAGGTCTGCGCAGCGACCGAGGCACCGTCGTGGATGAGACGGTGGACTATCATCGTCCCGTCACGGGTGTGACGTCGTCGGGAAGAGTCACATGGATACGAATTATCAGGGGCGACATCGAATCGCCGACGAGGCGGATGGAAACCGAGCTGGAGATGTTTCGCCGGGTCGCGGAAGCGAGGATTTCGATCGATCAAGTCACCATCAATCAGGCGGGCGTAGCCTTTGTCGTAGAAGGCGACCGCGGCAATGAGTTGCGGCGCCTTCTCGGCGATCTCAACCTAGCCGTGCGCGTGCGCGAAGGTTGCTCGAAGCTTTCGGTGGTGGGGAACGGAATGCGTTACGCTCCAGGCGTCGTACACCGCGTCGTTGACGCGCTGTCGCGCGTGGACGTCGAGATCATTCATTGCACGGACAGCAACATCACGATTTCGATCTTGGTGCCCGCCGATCAAGTTACGCGAGCGGAATCCGCCGTTCACGAACAGTTCGAGCTCGATAGAGGAGAAGGGGTCCTATGAGCGCTCCCAAACAACTCGGCGCGATTCTTACGGCGATGGTAACGCCGTTCGACGAAAGCGGCGAACTCGACCTTCGCGAGGCGCAACGCCTCGCGCGCTGGCTCGTTCAGCGCGGCAACGAAGGGCTCATCGTTGCAGGCTCGACCGGCGAGGGACAGACCTTGGAGAGCTCCGAGCGTATCGCGCTGTACAAGGCAGTCAAAGAAGCCGTTGGCGATGATGCGGTCGTTGTCGCAAACGCCGGCACCAACGCCACGCGCGAGTCGGTGGCAGCCACGCAGGCGGCCCAAGCTGCGCGGGTAGATGCGATCCTTGCCGTCGTGCCGTACTACAATAAACCTACGCAGAGCGGAATGTTGGGCCATTTCGGCGCTATCGCCAACGCGACGTCTCTTCCAGTCGTGATTTACAACATTCCGGGGCGTACCGCCGCTAATATGCTGCCTGAAACGCTCTTCGAGCTGGCAGAGCGGCACCACAACGTAGCGGGCGTGAAAGAATCGAGCGGCGATCTCAAGCAGATCGGCATGATTCTGCGCGGACGCCGCAAGGGTTTCATCGTCTGGTCGGGTGACGACCATTTGTTCCTTCCGTGCTTGGCTTTGGGAGCCGATGGCGTCGTGGGGGTGGCATCGCATCTTTGTTCGCGAGAGTACCGCCAGATGTTCGACGCTTACCGGGCCGGTCGCGTCGACGAAGCGGCACAAATCCACGCATCGTTGCTTCCGCTCGTTGACGGGCTCTTTGCAACGACGAGCCCGATCCCGGTGAAGTGGGCGATGCGTCAGCTCGGCTTTCGCGTTGGCGAGTGCCGCTTGCCGCTCGATCCCATGCCGCCGACGCTTGCCGACCGGTTGGTGGCGCTAATCGCGCCCTACGCGACCCAAGCGGTCGAGCACCGGTGAACGCGCTTGGAAATTCTCGGCTGCAGACTCGATCCGATCGGCTCGCAAGAGGCGTCGGAGCGCATTCTGAGTCTTGCACGCGAAGGCAACGGCGCTCAGATCGTCACGCTCGGAACTGAGATGGTCGTGCTCGCCCAACACGACGTGCGATTTCGCGTCATCGTCAACGACAGCGCGCTCTCGCTTTGCGATACCGTCGGCGTCTTGGCGGTCGCACGCCACCACGGCGCTGCGCTGCGCGAACGTGTAGCGGGCGTCGAGCTGATCGAACGTCTTGCGGCCGGCGCGGCCGAGCAGAGCCTACCGGTCTATTTTCTCGGCGGAGAAGAAGGCGTGGCCGCGGCGGCGGCCGCGGCGTTGCAGGCGCGTTTTCCTGACCTGCGCGTGGCGGGCACGCGGAACGGGTACTTTCGCGACGACGAATCGGCAGCGGTCGTGCGGGAAATTGCCGCCTCCGGCGCGCGCCTACTCCTAGCAGGCCTTGGCTCGCCGCGCCAAGAGTACTGGCTGGCCGAACATCTTCGCGAGACAGGCTGCGGCGCGGGAATCGGCGTCGGGGGCTCGTTTGACGTGATCGGAGGCCGAGTCGAGCGAGCACCTCAGCTCGTTCGAACGCTGAGCTTAGAATGGCTTTACCGTCTGGTGAAAGAGCCGCATCGCTGGCGGCGTCAGTTGGCGCTGCCGCAATTCGTTTGGCTCGTTGCACTCGACGAGTTTGGTCTACGCTCGTGAAAGCGATGATCTTGGCAGGCGGCCTTTCGACGC
>DATJUC010000242.1:0-9135 GCA_035502675.1 Candidatus Acidiferrales bacterium
TCGAGGGAGCCGGGATCGCGGGCTTGCAGCGCGGCGACGACGCCCTCGTCGTCGCCGGCGTCGTGCACCAGCGCGGCGAACGCGCGGTGGCTCATCCCCAGTTCCCGCAGCAGCGCGCGGTCGACCGGGCTCTGTCCGTAAAGATACGTACCGAGCGTCCCGGCCATTGCGGCGCGCGCCTTGTCCAGGATACGGGGAAGCCAATAGATGCCGGCAAGTCGTTCGCTCCATCGGCGCGGCGGTCCGACGCGCAAGTCCATTACGATTAGTCCCATCTTCGCGGCTTCTCCAAACGGCCAAGCAAGCCTCGACGGCGAGCAGGACCGCAGGCGGCCGGAACGAACGCGCTCCCATGCTTGTGCGCAGTGCAACGATCGTTGCGATCGCTACGTTTGCGGGCGTTTTTTGCGTGCAGCGCGCCGCAGCCTCTTCGGCCGACCCGTTCGTTCGGCTCACTCACGAAGTCCGCTCGATTGCTGCCAATCTTCCCGCGCTCAGCGGCGTCGACATCGTCGATCTGAGCACCGGATATCGCGCCGGCTTCAACGCCGCGGCCAGCATGCCGGCGGCGTCGACGATCAAGATACCGGTCATGGTGGAGGTCTTCGCGCAGTTGGCCGCCGGGCGATTCGATCTCGATCGCCGCGTGACGCTGCTGGCCTCGGATAAAGACTGGGGATCCGGCGACTTGTGCGACGCGCCGGTGGGTTCGACCTACACCGTCTCGCAGCTGCTGGTCAAGATGATCGACATCAGCGACAACACGGCAACGAACATGTTGATCCGGCTGGTGGGCCGGCGCAACATCAATCGCGAGATGGGCGATTTGGGTTTACGCCACACGCATCTCGCCGACGACGTTCGCACGGACGAATGGTCGATTCGCCAACAGCTGCGCACCTCGCCGGCCGACTTGGCACGGCTGCTCGCGCTGATGGCGCGGCGCGAACTCGTCGACGAGTGGTCGTCGAACGAGATGGTTTCGATTCTGGCGCGAGACGAGATCAACACGCTGTTGCCCGAGCCGCTGCCCGAAAACGTCGTCGTCGCACACAAAACCGGCTCGCTCGACGATACGATGAACGACGCCGGTATCGTCTACGCGGAGGACGCGCCCTACGTCATCGCGGTCATGACGACGGCGCTGCCGTCGCAAGACTTGGGACGCTCGTTCATCCGCGCGGTTTCGCGGATCGCGTACACCAGCGAGCTGCAGTTCGCGCAGTGGCGCGCGGCGACCGGGCTCGAGGCCCCGTTCGCCCTGGGCGGAGCTGCGAGCCCGGGCCCGCGCAGTCCCGACGTGCGTTACTGGAGCGCGGCGCCCGCAAGCGACGACGTCACGACCGGCGGGCTCTAGGTCCTAGACGCCGACGCGCGCCGAAGCGTACGTGCGCGTCAACCAGTGTTCGTATCGCGGTTCGCGGCCGGTGACGATCCGCTCGTAGGCATCGGCCAGCCGCCGCGTAATCGGCCCCATCGTTCCGTCGCCTACCGGCCGGCGATCGATCGACGCGACGTACGCGACGCCGGCGGCCGTCCCGGTAAAGAACACCTCTTCCGCGCAGTAGAGCTCGCCTCGATCGATCGATCGCTCGACCGTCTCGACGCCGAACTCCTCGCGCGCGACGTCCATGATCGCCCGGCGCGTGCAGCCTTCCAGCACGTTCTGCGACGGGTCGGGCGTATAGAGCACTCCGCGCCGCACCAGGAAGATGTTTTCGGCCGAGCCTTCGGCGACGTGTCCGTCGTGCGAAAGCAAGATCGCCTCGTCGTAGCCGTTCTGGATCGCTTCCGTCTTGGCCAATGCGGAGTTGACGTACAACCCGGTGATCTTCGCGCGCGGCGGCGCCATCGTGTCGTCGGCGCGGCGCCACGAGCTCACGCAGACGTGCAAGCCTTTGCTGGTGTCGAGATAGGGGCTGAACGGCACGGGCACGATCGCGAATGCGTCGGGCACGTTGTGCAGGCGCACGCCGACGTCTTCGGCCGCCTTGTAGACGAACGGCCGAACGTAAACGTTTTGCTCGAACCGGTTGCGCCGGCACAACTGCGTCGTGATCTCGATCAGCTCGTCGGTGCCGTACTCGAGCTTCATCGTCAGGATCTTGGCCGAGGTGGCCAGCCGTTCGTAGTGATCCCGTAAAAGGACCAGCATGAGGTCCTCTTCCTCGGGAACCCAGTATCCGCGGATGCCCTCGAAGCAGCCGGTTCCGTACTGCAGGCCGTGCGTCAGCAAGCCCACCTTAGCGTCTTCGTAGCGGCGGAAATCGCCGCCGGCGAAGACCGTTATCCCGGATAGATCCATCGCGCCATCTCCTATCGAGCGAGGCCGTGACCGCTCTGAGCGGCAGGCAATTTTGCGTCGGCGGCCGCGCCGCTCCTTTGGACTTCCGGTCGACAATCGCAGGCCATCCGTCCACACGGCGGTGCGGCCGCCGCGTTGCGCTCGCGGAATTGCTTCCCGAGCCCGGCAGCTTCCAAACCGGCTGCGGATCGGCCGGCAGCGAGCCGATCCGCCCTGCGCAGCGCGAGCGCAGGAGGCGATCTGCGCAGCGGCGACTGTTGGCAGCGTGAACGGTATCGTTCTCGCGTCGACGACGTTCGTCGCGTCGGCGGTGGAGTTCGTCGAGGCAGCCACGATCGTGCTCGCCGTCGGTTACGCGCAGGGATGGCGCGCCGCATTCCTCGGAACGGTCTGGGCGTGCGCGGCGCTGGTCGCCATCGTCGCGGCCTTCGGTCCGCTTCTCGCTGCGGCGGCCTCGCTGCGCCGTATCGAACTGGTCGTCGGGCCGTTCCTCGTCCTGTTCGGCATCGCGTGGCTGCGCAAAGCCGTTTGGCGTTTCGCCGGCCGTAAAGCGTCCCACGACGAACTGGCGATCTACGCGCGCGAGGTGGAACGGCTGCAAACCGGGCGCGAACATCGTAACGGCGTCGCCGTCGCTTTCGGCGGCGTCTTCGTCGAGGGCTTGGAGGTGGCGGTGATCGTCGTGAGCTTCGGCGCGGCGAGCCTGACCGCGCTGGCGTGGTCGTTCGGCGGCGCGGGCGCCGCGCTCGCCATCGTGACCGCGGCCGCCGTCGCGGTGCGCAAACCGTTCGCGCGCGTACCGGAGAACGCGATGAAGGCGGTCGTCGGCGTGATGCTCTTGTCGCTCGGCACGATGTGGACCGGCGACGGCATCGGCGTTGCCTGGTGGAGCGGCGACGGAACGCTCTTCGCGATCGCCGCGACGTACGCGTGCGCCGCCGCGGCGCTGGTGCTCGTACTGCGCGTCAAGCGAGTTCGCGCATGAGGCTGCTGCGGGAAGTCTACGAGTTCGTCACCGGGGGTTCGATCGCGGCGCCGGCCGGGCTGGTAATCGCCGCCGCCGGTGCCGGGCTGCTGGCCGCCCGCGGCGAGACCGTCCTCGCGGCGGGCACGCTGCTCGGAACGCTCGTTCTCACGCTCGCCGCGGCGACGCTGGAGCGCGCGAGGTAAGCGCCCCCGCCGAGGTAAAGGTGGCTCCATGAAACGGTACACGCGCTTGGTTCGCCCGCTGGTTCGGCGCAACGGCTCCTTGGAAGAAACCGGTTGGGACGAGGCCTTGGATCGCGCGGCCGCCGCACTCGACGACGCGCGCCGTCGCGACGCGACCCGGACGTTCGGCGCGTTCAGCTGTTCCAAAGCGAGCAACGAGATGAACTTCGTGGCGCAGAAGTTCGTGCGCGCGGTCATGCGCAGCAATAACGTCGACAGCTGCAATCGAACGTGACACGCCCCGAGCGTCGTCGGTCTGACGACGGTCTTCGGTGCCGGCGGCGGCACCAGCTCTTACGAGGAAGCCGAGAATACGGACGTCATCGTGCTGTGGGGATCGAACGCGCGCGAGACACATCCGATCTATTTCCACCACGTGCTCAAGGGCATTCGCAACGGCGCCAAACTTTATACCGTGGATCCGCGGCGAACCAGCTCGGCGCAGTGGGCCGACGGCTGGCTGGGCTTGGACGTCGGATCCGACATCGCGCTGGCCAACGCGGTCGGCCGCGAGATCTTGGCGGCCGGTTTGGAAAACCGGGCGTTCATCGCGGCGGCCACGACCGGCATTCAAGAGTATCGCGCGTGCGTCGAGCCGTATACGCTGGAGCGCGCCGAGCGGCTGACGCAAGTACCGCGCGAGCGCATTCGGGAGCTGGCGCACGCGTACGCGGGGGCGCCCCGCGCGCAACTATGCTGGACGCTGGGTATCACCGAGCATCACAACGCGGTCGACAACGTTCGCGCGCTCATCAACCTTGCGCTGCTGACCGGGCACGTCGGCCGGTACGGTTCGGGCGTCTGTCCGCTGCGCGGGCAGAACAACGTGCAGGGCGGCGGTGACATGGGCGCCATCCCGGACAAGTATCCCGGCGGCCAGTCCGTGGAAGATCCGCAAGCGCGCGCAAAGTTCGAACGGGCGTGGGGCGTCCCGTTACCGCCCGTACGTGGCTGGAACCTCACCGGGATGTTCGAAGCGATGGAACGCGGTACCCTGGACACGCTCTACATCATCGGTGAAAATCCGGCGCAATCGGAAGCCGACCAGCACCGCGCGCAAGCGCTGCTGCGCGGCCGTAAAGCGTTGATCGTCCAAGATATCTTCCTGACCAAGACCGGCGAGTTGGCGGACGTCGTCTTCCCGGCGTCTTCGAGCTGGTGTGAGTCGGAAGGGACGGTGACGAGCAGCGAGCGGCGCGTTCAGCGCGTCCGCAAGGCGCTCGATCCGCCGAACGGCGCCCGCGACGACGTCGCCATCTTGTACGAGCTCGCGCGCCGCTTGGGCCACGACTGGGGGAGCCCGCACGCCGAGACGGTTTGGGACGAGTGCCGCGCGCTCTCGCCCTGGCATCGCGGCATGAGTTATCGCCGGCTCGAAGAGCTAGGCGGCCTGCAATGGCCGTGCTACGACGAAAATCACCCCGGCGAGCAGTTTCTGCACGCTCGCCTCTGGCGCGATCCGATCGAAGGGGCGCGCGCGCCGTTTGCAGCGGTCGAACACGACCCGCCGGTGGAAGCGCTCGACGATCGATATCCGCTCCGGCTCACCACCGGACGCCGGCTCGATTCGTTCAACAGCGGAGTACAAAGCGGCGGCTATGCCTCCCCGCTGCGGCGCGGCGAAACGCTCGACGTGTCGCCGGAAGACGCGCTCGCGTACGGATTGCAGGACGGCGAGACGGTCTTGGTGTCCTCGCGCCGCGGGAGCGTTCGAGCGCCGGTGCGCGTCGATCCGAATTTGCGGGCCGGATTGGTCTTCATGACGCCGCACTTCAACGACGAGGTCGCCACCAATCTGCTGACCATCGACGCAACCGATCCGCAGTCCGGCACCGCCGAGTTCAAGGCGGCTGCCGTGAAGATCGAGCGAATCGCTCAGCCCGCCTGATGGATCTGCACTTCACCGGCGCGCGCGCGACGCCGGCCGAACGCGACGCGGTGGATCGCGTCCTCGGCTCGCCGTCGAGCGATCCGCTGGGAGCGAGCGCGCGGCGCGAACGGCGTCACTTGCTGCTCCCCGTGCTGCACGCAATCTCCGAGCGGGCCGGCTGGATCAGCGGCGGTGCCTTGAACTACGCCTGCGAGCGTCTGAGCGTTCCGCCCGCCGAGGCGTACGGCGTCGCGAGCTTTTACGATCTCTTCTCGACGACGCCGCGACCGCCGGTCGTCTTGCACGTATGCGACGACATTGCGTGCCGCTGCGCCGGCGCGGAAGACCTCTGCGCCGCGCTGGAGAGGGTCTGCGGTGCGGCCGGAAGCGCGACCGCGGGGCAATCCGCGACGTGGCTGCGCGCACCGTGCCTCGGTCTGTGCGATCGCGCGCCGGCGGCGCTGCTGGCAACGGCGGGCGACTCACCGGCATACCGGCGCGTCGCTCCGGCGACCGCCGAATCGCTGCTGTCGAGCCTCGGTTCGGCGCCGGCCGGCAACGGGACGGCGGCCGAACCGCTTCCGTACGTAGGCGGCACGCACGTTCGGCTGCTTCGACGCGTCGGCAGCGTCGATCCGGAGAGTCTGGACGCCTATCGCGACGCCGGCGGTTACGCCGCGTTGCGCCGGGCGCTCGAGATCGGCGCGGAGCGCGTCGTCGACGAGATCGTGGCGTCCAATCTTTTGGGACGCGGCGGCGCCGCGTTTCCGACCGGACGCAAAATGCAAGCCGTCGCGCGCGCCGCCGGGCGCACGCGTTACCTCGTCTGCAACGCCGACGAATCGGAACCGGGCACGTTCAAAGATCGCGTGCTGATGGAACACGATCCCTTCGCCGTCGTCGAAGCGATGACGATCGCGGCGATCGCGACCGGCTGCGAGCGCGGCTTCGTCTACGTACGCGGTGAATATCCGCAAGCGGCACGGCGCCTCCAAGCAGCCGTCGACGCGGCCCGCCGCGCGGAGCTGCTGGGCGGCAACGTCATGCAGACCGGCCTGCGTTTCGACGTCGAGATCCGGCGCGGCGCGGGAGCCTACATTTGCGGCGAGGAGACCGCGCTCTTCAACTCGCTCGAAGGAAAACGCGGCGAACCGCGCAGCAAACCGCCATTTCCCGTCGACGCCGGGCTCTTCGGCATGCCGACGCTCATCAACAACGTCGAAACGCTCGCCAACCTGCCGGCGATCGTACTGGAAGGCGGTGCGCGGTACGCCAAAACCGGCACGCCCGGGTCGACCGGAACGCGGCTTTTCTGCCTCTCCGGGTGCGTGACGCGCAGCGGCGTCTACGAAGTCGAGCACGGCGTCACGCTCGGCGCGCTGATCGCGATGGCCGGCGGCGTGCGCGACGGCGCGACGTTACGCACGGTGCTGCTGGGGGGGGCGGCCGGTTCGTTCGTCGGACCCGAAGCGCTCGATCTTCGGCTGACGTTCGAAGACGCCCGCGCCGCCGGCGCGACGCTCGGCTCCGGCGTCGTGATGCTCTTCGACGACCGGACGGCCATGCCGGACGTCGTCCGGCGAATCGCGCGATTCTTCCGCCACGAGTCCTGCGGGCAGTGCGTGCCCTGCCGAGTCGGCACCGTCCGCCAAGCCGAAGTCCTCGAGCGCATCGCCGGTGCAACCGCGTCGCCCGGCGACGTCGCACTGCTCGACGAGATCGGTCGCGTCATGCGCGACGCTTCGATCTGCGGACTCGGTCAGACTGCCGCCAATGCGATTGCGTCGGCTCGGACCCTCGGGCTCTTGGAGGCTCGCGCGTGATCGAGCTCACGATCGACGGCGCGCCGGTTTGCGTGGCGCCCGGTGCCACGGTTCTGGACGCGTGTACCGCCGCCGGCGTGGAAACGCCGACGCTCTGTTTCCTCGAGACGCTCACGCCGGTCAACGCTTGCCGGGTCTGCGTGGTCGAGTTGGAGGGCGCGCGCGTACTCGTGCCGGCCTGCGCCCGCAAAGCCGAAAACGGCATGGCGATTCGCACCGACACGGAGCGCGTCCGTCACAGCCGCAAGATGGTCCTCGAGTTTCTCGCCTCGTCGGTCGATCTTTCGACGGCCCCCGACGCGCAGCGGTTTTGCGAGCGGTACGGAGCCCAACCGTCGCGTTACGGGACCGGCGAGACCGTAGAACGGCCCATCAAGATCGACAACGCGCTGTACGTCCGCGACTACTCGAAATGCATCATGTGTTACAAGTGCGTCGAAGCCTGCGGAACCGACGCTCAAAACACCTTCGCGATCGCCGCTGCCGGGCGCGGCTTCGACGCCCACATCTCGACCGAGTTCGACGTCGCGCTGCCCGACTCGGCCTGCGTCTATTGCGGCAACTGCATCGGCGTGTGCCCGACCGGCGCACTCATGTTCCAATCCGAATACGCGTTGCGCCGGCAGGGCGCGTGGGACGAGTCTCGCCAGACCGAGACCGACACGATCTGCCCGTACTGCGGCGTCGGCTGCACGCTGCGCCTGCACGTTCAGGAGAACGAAATCGTCAAGGTGACGTCGCCGCTGGAAAACGGGGTGACGCACGGAAACCTCTGCATCAAGGGCCGTTTCGGCACGACCTACGTTTCGAACGTCGAGCCGGGCGGCGAGCGGCGTGGCTGAAGCGCTGCGTCCCGGACGGACGGTCGACGCGGAGGTGTGGGTGCTGGAAGGCGCGTCGTTCGCGCGAAAGAGCGACCGCCTCGTAACCGAGGAACCGCTGGAAATCCGACTCTCGGCCGGCGCCGCCCGGCGTACGCTGGCCGTAACGATGCGCACGCCGGGTAACGATTTCGAGCTCGCCGCCGGCTTTCTGATCGGCGAAGGCATCGTCGCCCGGCGCGACGAGATCGCGACGATCGACTACTGCCTCGACGAAGAGCTCGACGCGGACCAGCGGTACAACGTCGTCAACGTCGCGCTGAACCGTGCGGCGCTTCCGCAACTCGAACGTTTCGAACGCCATTTCGTGACCTCGAGCGCGTGCGGCGTCTGCGGCCGCGCGCGGCTCGACGCGCTTCGCGATTTGGGCGTCGCTCCGCTCGACGACGACCTTCGGATCTCGCCGGAGCTGCTCTACTCCCTTCCCGGACGCATGCGCGAAGCGCAGCGGGTCTTCGACTCGACCGGCGGATTGCACGCGGCGGCGCTCTTCGACGAGAGCGGCTTGCCGCTGGCCGTGCGCGAGGACGTCGGCCGCCACAATGCCGTCGACAAGCTGGTGGGCTGGGCGGCACTCGCCAACGCGCTGCCCTTGTCGCGCCGTCTGCTCGTCGTGAGCGGGCGCGCCGGTTACGAGATCTTACAGAAAGCGGCGGTCGCGCGCATTCCGCTGGTGGCTTCGATCTCGGCGCCGAGCAGTTTGGCAGTCGAACTCGCGCGCGCGTTCAACGTTACGCTGGCCGGCTTCGTGCGCGGCGAACGGGCCAACGTCTACGCCGCGCGCGAGCGAATCGCCGTTCGTCCGAACTAGCCGAGGCGCTCGAGAACCGCCATCACGTCGCCGGCCAGGACCGGCTTGGGGACGCTCGCGATCGCACCCAAGCGCGCGTAGCCGTTGCCCTCGGTGGCGACGATCGGAATTCGGCGCTCGTGGGCGAAGGCCCGAATCCGGGCGGCGGCGTCGGTCGAGAGGTCGTCGTCGTCGATCACGAAGGCGTCAACCGTTTCGGAATCCACGATCGCGATCGCGTCTTCGAACGAAGCGGC
>DATJUC010000243.1:0-7081 GCA_035502675.1 Candidatus Acidiferrales bacterium
AGAGCGGCGCGGGATGCGCGCCCATGCGTTCGACGAGCAGCGGCCAGCCGATGGCCGCGGTCATGATGGGAAACGCGGCAAACGCGTTACCCATAATTACGGTAAAGACCGCCATGCCGCCCGCATACGCCAACACCGCCAGACCGCGCGAATGCTCCGGGACGACGGCGTGAGCGAGCGCTCCGACCTGCGTTCCGACGCCGGCTTGCGTGAAGAGCAGCCCCAACGTCGCGAGCATTTGCGGAAGCAGCGCCGCCCAGCCGATCGCCTCGAGCAACCGCCGGCCTTCGGTGATTGCGACGGCTGGATTCTTCGGGCGCAGCACGACCCACGCGGCCATCAGCGCTGCGATCGTCGCAACTCCGAGACCGACCAGTGTCGGCGAACCCACGGCCAGGAGCGGACGGCCGCCCACCTCGATACGGCTGCCGGCGACCGACACCAGCAGCGTCACCACCGGAATGGTCAGCGCCGGCACGAACAGCCGGTCGCGCAACCGCGCCGCGTACGCCGCGCGCTCGTCTTCGCTGGTCGTGCGAATCGTTCCGCGGCCGGTCAGACCAAAACCGGCCACCCCCGCCATGACGATCACCGCTGCGCCCAGCAGCCACGCCGGCCACTTCGGCACGAAGCTCCCATAGCAGAGCGACGCGCCGAGCAGGCACCAAAAGAGCGCGTTGGTCCAGCGCTTGGGGTGCGTCCGGTCGAACGCGATCTCGATGCCGACGACGAAGAAAAATCCGCCCAGCACCCAGTAAAGCCATTCGGCCGAAATCACGAGCGCTCCGTCATGGCGGCGATCCGCTTGTCGAGCTGCAGCAAACGAAAGCCGTGAATCAGAAATGCCGCAACGGCCGTCGGAATCGCCCAGACCGCGATCTGCAGCGGGTCGAGCTTCAGGCGATAGCTCGTGTCGACGTAGCTGACGATCAACAGCACCGAACCGATCGCGACGAAACAGTCCTCACCAAAAAACGCCCCGACGGTGTCGGCGGCCGCCGCGTGCGCCTTAATGGTCTCGGTAACGCGTTCGGGGGTTTTACCGTGCGCGCGCATGACGGCGCCTTCGGCCATCGGATAGATCACCGGCCGCACCATCTGCGCCGTGCCGCCGATCGGAAGTCCCAGCGCCGCGCACAGCTGCCTTACCAGCAGATAGGTCAACAGCAGACGGCCCGCCGTCAGCACCGCCGCGTGCGCGATCAGCGTCTTCGCGCGCTGCTGCAAACCGTAGCGCTCGAGCACGCCGATGACGGGCAGCACGATGAACGCGAGCGTTATCGAGCGGCTGCTCGCAAAGCCCGTGCCGAACGCTTCGAGGATATGAAACGGCGAAATCCCCGCCAGCAAGGCCGAAACGATTCCGGCGACGGTAACGACCAGGAGCGGATTGAAACGCAGCGCGAAACCCGCAACGACCACCAGCACGCCCAGTAAAACGATCACGCTAGGGTGCCGGCAGCCTCGCTCGGATCCGCGCGCCGCGCTCGTCGAGGCCGGCGATCGCAGCGATCGCCCGCGGCGCCAGTTCGTCGTAGTCGACCGTGAGGCGCACCCAATCCCGTCCGTCGTTGGTGCGCGCGACGAGCCGCGCATCGACCGTGCCGGGAGCGCTGGGCGAAAGCTTCGATGCTACGAACGCGTGGCCCGATACGGAACTATCGGCGGTGTAGGCGACGCCGTGCAGCTCGATGCGATCGAGCGATGGCGACGCCGCGAACGTTCCGCCGCGCAGGCCGGGGCCGCAATAGCCGGCCGCGCAGTTTGGTGAAGAGACCTGATAGGCTGCGGCGGCCGCGTGCAACGCGTCGCCGAGCGCTTCGACGGCAACCGCCGCGAGGCTCAAGTCGCTGCTCGAACCGGCGTTCCCCGGCGACGCCCAGGCCGGCGGCTGATTCGCCAGCGTCAGTGGGAAGATGCCGACGGTTCGAACTTCGGGAATCTGCGTTACGCAGCCGGTCTGCACCGCGTTTTGGGGATTGCGCACGAACTGCTGCACGATGCCCGACGCGCAGTGATACGGATCGAGCAGTGCCGAGACGTGGATCGAGTTGGGCAGATGCACGAGCGTCGCCGACGAGCCGACCTGCTGCGCGGCACGTTCGTTGTCCCCGGGCGACGTGGTCTCGTCGAGGTCGCCTGAGAGAACCAAGACCGGCAGCGTCGGCGGAACCAGCGGAGGCGGATGGGTGACGATCGGATCGACGTGCACCGGTGCCGGCCACGTGAGACATTGGTTATACCACTCCAGCGGCGACGAGAAGACGTCGTCGTTCGGCAGCGGATCGCCGAAACTCGGCTCGAGCGCTTCGACGGCCTGCGCGTACTGCATCCGGCGCGTTGCGACGGCATCGCTCATGTCGAACGGGTTGACGTAGACGGTGCACGCGTCGGCGACGTACAGACCCTCCGAAAACTCGCGGTAGGATGCCGGCGTGCTCGGATAGGTCGTGTCGAGCATCCAGGCCGCCAACCGCGCCAGCGGCACCGGATCGTCTCGCTCGAGATACGCTCGAATCGACGCGTCGAGATCGCGGTACGGGTCGAACGAGTCCCCGGCCAAACTGAGAATCGACCAAACGTCGTTCGCATACAACGCAACGGCAATGGGCGTCCCGGTCGGCGTCGCCGAAAGCGCGCGCAACGGTTTGGCTTGCAGGGCGGCCGCCAGCTGGCCGATGCGCTGCAGCGGCGAACCCGGCGCGTCGGCGTTGCAAGCGATGCTGAGCCGGCAGACCACCGAAAACCCGTATCTGATTTCGCGTTGACCCGCCCGGTCGAACGGATCCTGGCGCAGCGTCGGATAGGTACTATCGAGAACGACGGCGTGCAGCATCTGCGGATACCGCGCGGCGAAGATCTGAGCGAAAAACGAACCGTAAGAATCGCCGTAGAGATCGACTTTGCCGACCTCGAGCGCTTCCAGAATTGCGGCGAGATCGCGCACCGATTGGCTGCTGCCGAATAGATCGCTGGCATGAACGTAGCGGCCGTCGGACTTGCGATACGTATGGTTGAGCTGTGCGCCGCACTGCCGCTCCGCCTCGAAAAAGGAGACCGACGGCGCGCCGTACCCCGCGAACGGCTGCAGGCTCTCGCAATCGATCGGTGCCGAGCCGCCGGTTCCGCGCTGGTCCATCATCAAAAGGTTCCTGTCGTGCAGCACAGGTTCGAACAACTGGCGGTATTCGGCGCCGGTGCCGGTCGTCGAATAGCCCGGACCGCCCTCCTCGGCGGCGATCGTGCGCGCGGTCGGCGCCCCGGTGGCCGGCAGCCATTGATAGCGAATCGCGATCGTGCCGTCCGACGGATCGAGCCAGTCCAGCGGCACGCGCAGACGTCCGCAGTAGCCCGCCACGACGAGCGTGCAGCGGTGCAGCGTTTGGGTGCCGACGACGATCGATTGACCGTCCTCGACGGCGCGAGCGGCGGCCGCGCGGGCAACGGGTGTTTCGCGCCACGGCAAGAACGCGCGCGGCGGTAATGGCGTTAGCGCACCCAACAGGAGCGCGGCAAGCATTCATCCATCGATTCCGCCGCCCGACCTGCAACCCTTCGCCTAGTGTACGGGGCACGCGCCTACAAGCAAATCGACGCCAGCCTGCTAAGCGATGCGGCAACCCCTATGGGGGGCGTTCGAAATAGGCGCGCTGGTTGGGGTAGTCGATGGCGACGCGAAAGTTTTTCAGCGTCTCCCCGCCGATCGAGCCCACCACCGGCGAATCCATGTAACTCGACATGAAATGCGCGAAGTTGGCATCTGGCCGCAGCGTGAACCAGGCGGGTCCGGTCCGGTAGCCGCCGATCTCGACCGACGGCACTTGGATCATTGCGGCGCCGGTGACGATCTCGGCGCCGGGAACGTACGGCCACGACGGATGCTCGTGCCGCCAGCGCGCTGCGATGCCGGCGCTGATGAAGTTGGTCGCGAACGGCGTTGCGGGAAACGCGCCGGCGCTTTGGGCTGCCGGAACCACCCGGGTGTGCGCGCCCGTGTCGAGCAAAAACTGGTAGACCGTTCCGTCGATGGTGGCTGGGATGCGTGCGAATCCGGTCGTATGCGCGCCGCGGTCGGATTGGAATCCGAGCGCGACGGCGTGGGCCGGAGCGACGCTCGGGTCGTCGCCGCGCGCGCGCAAGAGGAGGCTGCCGGCCCCGTAGTCCCACGTCCAGACGTGTCCGTCGAACCAAACTCCGCCGAGCATACCTTCCAACGTCTGCCCGTCGATCGGATCTTGCGCGCGCAAGGACTCGGGCGCAACCACGAAGCGCGTCGCAAACGGCAGCCCGGCGCTACAGGCGAACGTGAGGCTGCCGGCCGGCGCCAGCTCTTCGGCGACGCTTTCGAGCAGCAGCGGACTGCCGCCGCCGCTGTCGAGAACCAGCGTCAGCGGCACCCCGGACGTCGTTTGCAGACGCGCCGCAAACGTCGCATTCGTTTCGGCAACCGGTACGGCGACGGGATGGCCCGGCGCCGGCACCGCCGGCGAACAAGCCGAGGTCGCGACCACGGCGGCGAGCGCGGCGATCGGCACTAGTTATCGATGTACGGCCGGCCCTCGTGCGCGACCAGCAGATCGTGCATGTCGTTGGCGTGATCTTCTTCCTGCGCCAGAATCCCTTCGAGCATGATGCGCGTCGTCGGATCCTTTTCGCCGAAGTAGCGGACCAGCTCGCGGTAGTGCTCGACCGCGATCCGCTCGGCGACGAGGTTCTCGGTGATCATGTCGACGAGCTTCTGGGCTTTACCGTACTCGGTTGCGGCACGCGTGTGAAGACCTTCCGGGTTCATGTTCGGAACGCCGCCGAGCTGGTTGATGCGGTCGGCGATCTTTTCCATGTGCTCGCGTTCGTCGTTGGCGTGCTCGACGAACTCTTCCTTGACGGCTTCGCTGTCGATGCCCACCGCGGCGACGGCGTGCATGGTGTAGCGCAGGACGCACACGATCTCGGTCGCGAGCGCCGTCTGCAGCAGCTCGATCGAGAGCTTCACGTCGCCTTCGTAGTTTTTGGTGACCGGGCCGCGCTCGATGTGCTCCTTGGCGCGGCGCCGGAGCTCGGCGATGTCCGTGACGAACGGTTGAGCCGTGCTGGTCATGAGTTGTCTCCTCTTCTTCTCTGAAGCGAGTGCGGTTCGTCGCGGCGACCCCGGGCTCCGGTCGAAGGGTTCGACCGCTATGCCGCTTCGGGGCCTCCGCGGCGTAGGAGCGTTTTCCCAAAAGCGGAAAAGCCGCTCCCGATGCTGCACGGTACCCGGCACGAGACGCGTCCTCACGTCCTTGCCGTCGTGCGCGACGCGGTCGAAATCGTCGCGATCGTCGCGGCCGGGGCCTGGGCTTTTTACGTTTTCGCCTACGAGAATCGCATCAAACCCTCGTTTGCAAGCCCGGAAGTGAACTTTCAGGCCTCGCTGCAGCGCCTCGGCGAGAAGAACGGGCTGATTGCCGTGCGCCTGCACCAAGGCATTCGCAACATCGGAACGGTAGAGGCGTACTTCGTCGGAGTCGTCGTCAACGTCTACGGGGAGCGGGTGAGCCGTTCCGCCGGCCGCATCGCGCCCCCGCCGGCGGCACCGACCTACCGGTATGCGGCCTTCTATCGCACCACGCCCGAGGACGCCGTTTACAGCCTGGGCTACATCACGCGCATGGGCGATCCGTCGAGCTCGCAAATAACCGAGCTGCAGCCCGGCGACACGATTGAAAACGATTACACCTTTTACGTCCCGACGGGACGGTACGACGTGCTGACGGTCGAGATCAACGGCGTTTTCACGAAATACGGGGACGCCCTGATTCCGGCGCATTTGGAGCGATCGCCGCAAGGCGCCGCCCGAGTCGCCTTCGTCCAGTCGCCCAAAACCATTCTCTACGATACCAACCCGGTAACGTCGTTGAGCCTGTAGCGTGATCGCCGCTACGTTTGCCGCCGTGCTGGCCGCCGCAAGCGCGAGCCCCGCATCGTCGCCCGCACCCTGGTTTGCGCCGCCCACGACGAGGGTCGCCGCGCAGGCCGTGACGTTTACCAATCAAGGCGCGACGCTGCACGGAACGCTCTACGTTCCCGACGTCGGGCATCCCGTTCCGGCGATCGTCGTCTTTCACGGCGCTTCCGAACCGCTGGCGAGCACGCTGCTCTACCGTCATTTAAGCGAAGGACTGCCGCAAATTGGGATCGCGGTATTGCTGTTCGACCGCCGCGGGGCGGGCAAATCGACCGGCAACCCGGACGTTCCCTATCAAACGCTGGCGAACGATGGGATCGCCGGCGCCGCGGCGATCCGGCAGCTTCCGCAGATCGACCCGCAGCGCGTCGGCTATTGGGGCATCAGTCAAGGCGGTTGGCTCGCCACGATCGCGGCGTCGAGCGATTCGCGCGCGGCGTTTGCCGTCGCCGTCTCCGCTCCGCTGGTGCCGGCCGAGACGCAGATGGAGTTCGCGATGTCGAACCGTCTCGACGTGCTCGGCTATAGCTCCAAGGACGTCGCCGCCATGCTGGAAGCACGCTACCAGGTCGACGGTTACTTCAACGGGCGCAACTCACGCGCCCAAGCCGTCGCCGCCCTCGACAAGATCGAGAACCGCCCTTGGTTCGACCTGATGTACTTGCCGACCGCCGCCGAGCTGCCGAAAAATCCGGCAAACTCGTCGTGGCGCGGCCAGATGGATCTCGACTCGTTTGCCGCCGTGGAACGGGTCCGCATCCCAATCCTCTTTCTCCTGGGCTCGGAAGATCCGTGGATTCCGGTTGCGGCAACGGTCGCGCGACTCCGCACGGTGGCCGCGACCCATCCGCACCTCGCCTTTGACGTCGTCCCCGGCGCGAACCACCTGATGATGATGCCGCCGGCCCACGAGCTCATGAACGATGCCGAACCCGCGCAAATTGCCGCCGAAGCGCCGCAATCGCCGGCGTACTTCATGCTGCTCGCGTCCTGGCTGGAACGCATCGTCACCCCGCGTTGACGAGACCGAGTTCGCCGTAGGGGACGACGCCGGCCGCGGTGTACTATCCGGGCATGAGCGCGCGGTGGCTCGTACGATGCGTTGCTTCAGCTGGAATGCTGCTGGCTTCGTGCGTC
>DATJUC010000244.1:0-5595 GCA_035502675.1 Candidatus Acidiferrales bacterium
GCAAGTGTGGCACCGTCAATCGCAATCGATCGGCTTCAAGAGCCCGATCCACGACTACTACGCCGTGCGCAACATGCTGCGGCTGGTTCACAAGTTTTACCGGACGTCGTTTCCGATCGCATTCGGCTACTTCATGGCCCGGTCGATCGCGCCCAAGCTCTTGCGCATGGAGTTCGACCGCCTGTCGGCCGTGTGGGCCGCCCTCGCCGACTTCGCGCGCGGAGCGTACGGGCGAGCCGCGGAACACGGCGACGACGTCTTGATGCGCAACTACATGCGCGCCTCGACCAAACGTTCGGCGGCCGGCGTTACGGCAACGAAGGGCGTGACCGACCTCGGCGCCGCCGTACGCTGACGACGACGGCGGCGATCGCGGCGAGCACCGCGAAAGCCAAGCCGGCGAGAACGATCCGCAGAAAGACGACCCGGCGTTCGATGCCGGCACATTCGGCAAAGCCCGAGCTTCGCGTGACGATGCTTTGCGCGCACCACGCAACCCGCCACGACCGAGCCCACGAGCCCCACATGGCGTCGTGGCGCGAAGGCCAGCCCGTCGTCGACAAGTTCCATTCTTTGCGAAGCGCCGGATCGGTCCCGAGCCGTTGGTGCAGCGCCGCCAGCGAGGGTGCGTCGATCGACGCGACGCCGAATTCCCGATCGAAGCTGCGCGGTCCGACCCACTGCCCGGTCCACTCGTCGTACACGTAGGTGTCGATATCGCGCAGGCTCCCGTCGGGGGCGACGCGGACCGCGTAAAACGCCGGATCGTTGTGATACACCGGCGAGATCGATCCGAAGGTGATGATTGGAACGTTGCCGGCCAGCCGGAAATCGAAGCGATGCAGGTGTCCCGAAAACGCATAGGCGACGCGGTAGGCCGGTTCGGTCAAGACGTGCAGAAGCTCGGCGTTGGCCCCGGCGTGCAGGAACGACCACGGCAGAAACCCGTGCGCCGTTTCGGTGACCATGGCATCGTAGCCGGGCGGAATGTGCATCATCAGCACGTTGCGCGTGTCCTTGGGCGTGCGTGCCAGCGTCGCGCGGACCCACGCCAGCTGCGTTCCGGTCACGTCGACGCGTCCGCCGCCGCACTCACCGCGGTACTCGATCGACAGCGCAACGGTCTGCAGGGAGATCAGCCGAAACCCGCGCACCGGAAGCGAGCTCTCGTAGTAGCCGCCGCGCGAGAACTGCCGAACGAAGCTCGGCGCCGCCCCGCCGCGGTCAACCAGCGGCCCCCAAATGCGCGCCAGCGCGGCAAGATAGGCGTCGCCTTGGTCCGACCGATAGTCACCGCACGGCGCGTCGTTGTTCCCCAGCGCGATCTCGAAGCGGGCCTTTGGATAGATGCGGTCGAGCGCGGACGCGATCGTTCGCATCGTCGCCTCCGCGATCTGCACCGGCGTTCCTTGGCTCGGGTGCGCTTCGGCACGGTGTGTGAAGTCGTGGACCAAAAAGTCGCCCGGCAGCAGAACCAAGGTTGGCGACGGCACCGCGGCGTGCATCTCGCGAACCATCGAGTCGAAGAGCGCCACGTTGGTGTCGCTGCCGAAATCGACGGGCTCGGGATCGTGGTCGAACGGATTGAGGTGAATGTCGCTGGCGACGAGCCAGATCTGATCGGCGGCGCGCACCATCGCCGGTCGCGAGGCAAGCAGCGAGCCGAATACGAGGACGGCCAGCATTTTGCGCCACGACATCGTCGGTGCCGTCCCACAGGAAAGCCGGATTTCCCTCTTGTACGCTGACTCTATGAGGCTGCGTCTCGTATTTGCGGCGGCGATGACGGCAATCGTGACGGTGCTCGATGCATCGTCGGCGCGTGCCGACAGCGAGCTTGCGGTCACGCACCCGACCTTCTACGTGATCGCTCCCGGCAGCGACGCCAGCATCGCCCCGATCGCAAGCGCGGTCACGGCTCGGCTGCAGGTGCTCTTCGATCGGGCGGCAGCCTCGCAGGCGACGCGCGTGTGGGTCATTCCACGCTTGGGTTGGTCGCCCGACGACTTGCAGAACCAATGCGCCAACGACCCGACGAAAAATAGTCCGACCGGTGCCAAAGTTCTCGGCGGCTTGATCCTCGACGGCACCAACTCGTACGCGGGAGCGTCGGAGTCGTATTTCTTATGGATTCGCGGTTGGACGAAGGTCACGACGCATGCCGACCTCGTCTCGTGCGGCCCGGTCGGTTTCAACACGCCGACGATCACCTGGATGTCCGACGGTTTGGAAGGCTACAGCTCGCGAAACGGCTTTCCCGTCGGGACCGGCGCGGCGGTCGGCCTCTACCTCGGATCGAACGCCAGTAGCGACGTGAAGTCGTTCGCACTCGGCACGGCCATTTCCGGATTCGATAGCACGTCGAGCATTCCACCCGTCGATCCCGCCACGGAAATGCACGACGCCGCTCATCGCGCCGCCAACCAGCTCATCGACAATCTCGTCGGCGCCTGCACGGCCGGAACCAACGCCGACATTCGGCCGATGTGCTACCGCTTAGGACTGGCGCCCGAGCCTCCCCCGACACCGGTGCCATCGCCGACTCCGAAGCCGACGCCAAGCGACGGCTGAGCCAACTACTGCAGACGGCCGATCTTATCGGTTCCCGATTCCGTAAACCAAATGGAACCGTGCGGACCGAGCACCATGCAGTAAACTCCTGCGTTTGCCGTCGGGACCGGATACGATATCGTCTCCGTCCCGTCGGTCGACATCCGCGCTATCGCATTTATCGCGGGCGCGGATTCGGCGAACCAAAGTGCCGAATCCGGGCCTTGGATAATCGCCGTCGGCGAGCCCTTCAAGAGATCGGCGTATGCGTCCATCGGCGATCCGCCCGTCGGAAGTCGCCCGATCGCCGACGCATACGTTTCGGTGAACCATAGTTCGCCGTCGGGGCCGCCGGTAATTCCCTCGGGATTCGCGCCGGCCGTCGCAATCGGGTACTCGCTGATCGGCGATCCGCTCGTTGGGATTCGTCCTATTTTGTTTCCCGTCGATTCAACGAACCACAGGGCCCCATCCGGACCGCTGACCATCGCGAAGGGCCGGCTGCCGGCGGTCGGAATTGGGTATTCGGTAACCTTGATCGTCCCCTCGGCCGGTATGCGACCGATGTTGTTCCCCAGCAATTCCGTGAACCACAGCGCGCCATCGTTCCCGGCAACGATCGTCTGGGGAAGTGACCCGGACGTGAGGACTGGGAATTCTTGAACGATAGGTTGCGCGCTCAGCGGCAGTCGCCCGATCTGGTTTCCGGCTTCTTCAGTGAACCATACGGCCCCGTCGGCACCGGCCGCGACGCCATACGGTCGGCTCCCAGGCGTCGGAACGGAGTATTCGGTAATTTGTGGGCTTGAGGCCGTTGCCGTCACGGGAATGCGGCCGATCTTGTTGCCAACGTATTCGGCAAACCAGATCGCGCCGTCGGGCCCGACCGTGATGCCCATCGGATCGCTGCCCGCCGTCGGGATCGTGTACTCCGTGATCACCCCGCAGATCTCGCCCGAGAACGTCAGATTGACCATGGATAGCTGCTGCGATGCGCCGCTTGACGCGCCGGGTGTGGCGGTTGCGGTTAACTGCACCACCTGACCGGGGTCCGCGTACGCCGGCGGCACCGGCGGCCTGAGCGTGAAGACATTCGGCGACGTCGGACGCGGCGTTGCGACGGCGAGCGTTCCCGGATCGCTCGATATCAATTCGACCGCCGGCGCCCCGGCCCCAAGGATAAAGTTTCCCGCTGCGTCTACGCCGTAGACGCCGACCTGCTGAGAATTAGCATTGCATTTGGACAGGGTAAATCCGGCCGACATGTTGCCGGCAATTGCCGACGACCCCGCCGGAACCACCGCGACCGAAGACGGAATCCCGTCGAGCGCAACGCTAACCACGTTCGGCGTTCCAACGGCGATCGTAATCGGCACCGATTGGTTTGCCGAGAGCTCGGCTCCGGTCGGCTCCCCATTGCGGAGCCGGCCGTCGAACGTTGCAAATGCAGCCTCGTACTCTCCGGGTTCGAGCGACATGTATAGGGTGCACGTGACCGGGCTCGAGTTGCAGTTGGGGTTGGTCGCAGGCGTAAGATTTGCGTTAAACGACAGAGACTTTCCGCCGTGCGCCGGCGTCACCGTAATCGCGATAGAGGCCGTAGCCGGAGAGACGTATCGGCTGCGCCGGAGGTGCCGGCGCCGGGGAATCACGATCCTGACGATGGCGGCAATCTTTTGATGCTGGGAAGCCGATCGCACGGCGGGCACGAGGGGGGCGTTGGCGGGTGCGATTCCGCCGCCGCAGCCCGAAAGAGCGGCGATGCACGCCAAGACAACGAGACGGTCAAACCGTGGCGTCATGATCCCCTTCACGTCGATAATTGCGAGCCGATGAATGGATTATCGGCACGCGAGGGTTAGAGCTTCGACCTCTTGCGCGTACCGGTAAAAGCAAGCAAGCCAAGCAAAGCCGGAGTTTCGCCGATATCGTAATACGGATTGCGCCGTACCGATTGCCGGGAGCCGGATAAGGAGAGCATGGATCGACGTTTGCGCTGCTGCAGGATAGCGCTGGTTGCCGCATTTGCTTTAACGGGATGCTCTTCGACCTCGGCCGGAACGTCGGGCATTCGCTCCGAATTCGTCCCCGCGCTCGCACGAGCAAATGCGGTCTCTCCCGGAAACTACATCAAGCACGTGATCGTCATCATTCAGGAGAACCGGAGCTTCGACAACATGTTCGAAGGCTTCCCCGGCGCGGAGACCAAGACGTTCGGCTACCAGAGCAATGGCACGCTCACGCCGTTGCGCCCAATCGACATCACGAGTTCCATCGATCCCGCCCACGGCCTGGAAAACGCTCTCGTCGATTACGACGGCGGCAAGATGGACGCGTTCGACAAACCGCCGGGAAACCCGAACAATCCTTACGCCCCGATCGGCTCGTATGCTTACGCGTATATTCCGCGCAGTGAAGTCGCTCCGTACTGGTCGCTGGCTCGGCAATACGTTTTGGCCGACCACATGTTCCCGTCCGAGTGGGGCGGCAGCTTCACCGCCCACCTGTATCTCATTGCGGGTACCGCCGAGCTAACGCCCACAACGACGGAGGCGGACAACCCCTTCGGAACTACGAACGGCGCGTGGGGCTGCGACTCGCCTTCCGGCACTGCGACCGACACGTGGGACGTAGAAGGTCAAGAGCAGTCAAACGGACCCTTTCCGTGCTTCAGTCAGTTCAATACGATGGCCGACTTGCTCGACGCATCCGGTGTCTCGTGGAAATACTACGCGCCGCTGGTTTCGCCGAGCGGCGGAAACCCCGGTGGGTTCTGGTCTTCGTTCGACGCAATCGCCAATGTGCGCTGTGGGGTCAACGGTCCGGTGACGGGTCCGTGCACCGGCACGGGGGGCGACTGGGCGAACGTGGTCTCGCCGGAGACGAAGGTTCTGACCGACATTACCCACGGTAAACTTGCGTCGGTGTCATGGGTCGTTCCGGACAACGCCAACTCCGATCATCCGGGCACGGGAAGCGACACCGGCCCGTCGTGGGTGGCCTCGATCGTCAATGCGGTCGGCACGAGTCCGTATTGGAAGTCGA
>DATJUC010000245.1:0-2461 GCA_035502675.1 Candidatus Acidiferrales bacterium
CTCGATCGTGCTGGCTGCGAAGAGCTGCGTGAAAAAGACGCCGTACTCGTCGGGCGTGCGCCGCAGTTCGGTGGTGACGCGCCACGTCTGGCGCAGCTCGCTCTGCTCGAAACAGCCGAGCTTGGTCTCGGTGTTGCCGACGTCAATCGCCAGGAGCATGCATGCGTTCCTCGATTGCATCGAGCAGTCGCGCCGCGAGTTCGTCCTTGCCCGCCGTACCAAGGTCGCGGCGTCCGTCTTCGCCCCACAAGAGCACGAGCGTGTTCTCGCCGGCACCGAAACCGCGCTCGTCGCGCACGTCGTTGACCGCGATGGCGTCGAGATGTTTGCGGCGCAACTTCTCGCGGGCGCGCGGTTCGTGATCGCCGGTCTCGGCGGCGAAGCCGACCAAGAACGTCGAACCCTTTCGTTCGCCGAGCGCCGCGAGCACGTCGGGAGTCGGTGCGAGCCGCACCGTCAAATCGTTCCCGTCTTTGGACAGCTTCGATTCGGAGCGCTCGCTGGGGCGCCAGTCGGCAACCGCGGCGGTCGCAATCGTTAGATCGGCGCCGGGGGCGTGTTGCATCGCGGCTCGATAGAGTTCGTCGGCGGTCGTCACGCGCACGACCGCCACTCCGGGCGGCGGCTCCAGCAGCGTCGGCCCGAGCAACAGCGTAACGTCGGCCCCGCGCAACGCCGCTTCGCGCGCGAGTGCGATTGCCGTCGAGCCGGTTGAGGCATTGCTCAAGAAGCGGATCGGGTCAAAGGCTTCACGCGTCGGGCCGCCGGTGATCGCAACCCGCTTACCCTCAAGCGAATGCCGGCGCCGCAGCGCGCGTTCGAGCGCTACGATCAGCCGTTCTTCCGAAGCGAGGCGGCCGACGCCGCTCTCACGCTCGGCAAGAAAGCCGCGTTCCGGATCGACGAACTCGTAACCGCGCAATCGCAAGGCTGCGATGTTTGCTTGCGTCGCGCCGTCGTCGTACATCGCCTCGTTCATCGCCGGCGCCAGGATACGCGGAACGCGCGCGGCGAGCAGCGAGGTGGTTAACAAGTCGTCGGCAATTCCGCCCGCGAGTTTTGCGATGAGGTTCGCGGTGGCGGGCGCGACGAGCGCGACGCCGGCCTCGCGAACCAGCCGAATGTGCGGGATGCGTTCGGGCGCATCCCAGAGGGAGGTATAGACCGGACGCGCCGTCAGCGACGCAAACGTCAACGGGCTCACGAAGCGTTCGGCTTCGGCCGTCATCACCACGTCGACGATCGCTCCGCGTTGCACGAGCGTGCTCGTGAGCGCTGCCGCTTTATAGGCCGCGATGCCGCCGCTGACTCCAAGGAAGATGCGCGCCCCCTTCACGGTCGTATCCACAGGTTGTCGATCAAGCGGGTCGTACCAAAGCGCGCCGCGCCGATGACGAAGGCCGGCACGCGGAGGCGTTCGAGCGGTTGGAACGAGTCCGCATCGACGACGTCGAGATAATCGAGCTTCGCCGACTCGCTCAGCCGCGCTCGGCCGGCGGCAATCGCGTCTTCGCGAGCCTCGCCTCGCTCGAGCGCTTCGCGCATCGCTACCAGCGCCGAGTGCAGCGTCGGCGCTTGCGCGCGCTGCGCCGCGTCGAGATAGGCGTTACGACTCGACATCGCCAAGCCGTCGGCCTCGCGTACCGTCGGCACCACCTCGAGCCGCACGCCGAAGTCGAGATCGGCGATCGTTCTGCGAAGCACGACCGTTTGCTGTGCATCCTTCTGTCCCAAGAAAAGACGGTCGGGCCGAACGATGTTGAGCAGCTTGACGATCACCGTCGCAACGCCTCGAAAGTGTCCCGGACGCACCGCCCCTTCAAAGCAATCTCCCGCTGGGCCCGGATCCACCGAAACGGCGAATCCCGGCGGATACATTGCCGAATCCGGCGGAGCGAAGAGCGTGTCGACGCCCGCCTCGGCGAGTTTTCGCGCATCGGCGTCGAGATCGCGAGGATACCGCGTAAGATCCTCATTCGGGCCGAACTGCAGCGGGTTGACGAAGATCGAAGTCGCGACGGAGGCGCATCGGCGCCGCGCGGCGGCGACGAGCTCGAGATGTCCGGCGTGCAGTGCGCCCATCGTCGGCACGAAACCAAGCGGGCGGGGCGACGCGGCGAAGATTGCGCGCGCGCGCTCGAGATCGGCAACTTGTTCCATGGAAGCTTACGCGCGCGTTACCCGCAGGATCGTCCGTCCGACGACGAACGGAGCCCCGACCGGAAGCGCGACCGCGCCGTCGACCGGCTTGCCGCCCAGTCGCGTGCCGTTGCGGCTGCGCAGATCGACCAGACGAATCGAATCGGCCTCGATTTGAAGCCGAGCGTGCTGGCGGGAAACGTAGCGGTCGAGTCCGAGGCAGGCATCGGCCAGCTCGTCGTCGCGGCCGATCGTGATCTCCCGCTCGAACGGCCACGTCTTACCGTCGAGCGGGCCGCTCAGCACTTCGAGCAGGTACATG
>DATJUC010000246.1:0-2961 GCA_035502675.1 Candidatus Acidiferrales bacterium
CGAGATGCCGCTGGTGAGGCTGGTGTAACCTTTTGTATACGGCGGCTTGAACATCGAGACGAACCCGCCGGCGGCGCCGCCGTGCAGATTGCCCACGAAGAGGTCGCCTTGTTCGTCGGTCGTCAGCGATTCGGGATCGGAAATGCCCTTTCCGTGAATCACGGCAAACGGTTTGCTATATGGGGGTTTGTAAATGGCGACGCTGCCGTAGCCGGACGCCGTATAGGCTTGGTTAGCGACGAAGAGCTGGTCTTTCTTGTCGATGAAGATCGCTGCCGCCGAGTCGATTCCGGTCTCGATCGTGATCGAGCCGTTCTTGCCGTAGGGTTTCGGGTAGATGTCCACTTGGCTGCCGCCGTCGATCGCGAAAAGCCGGTCCTTCGAGTCGATCGCGATCGCTTGGGCCGACGCGGCCGGAGCGATACCCGTGACCGCGCCGGAGGCGCGGGAATAGGGCGACGGGTAATAGGCGACGTTGCCGCCGAGCTGATTGACGATGAAAAGTACGTGGTGCGCGTCCATCGCGAGCGCCGACGGATAGTTGGTAAACTGGTCGTCGATCTCGCGCGTCACCTTTTTGTACGGCGGTGCGATTTCGTAGACGCCGCCCGAGCCGCCGGTGTCTGCCGCAAAGACGACGTTCTTGCTATCGACCAGCACGGCACCGAAACCCGAGTTGCCGATGAACGTTTTGTGTTTGCGATACGGGTAGAACCAGAGCGTCATCATGGCATATGGATCGGCGACGAAAAGATCCGACTTCGTATCCAGCGCCGCGTCGAACGGCGCGGTGAAGCCCTGCATCACCGCAAAGGCGTGATTCTTGTAGGGCGGCTTGAAGGCGGTGACGGTGCCGCCGCTGATACCCGCCGCTGCGAAGAGCGTGCCTTTCGGCGCCTTCGCGAGCGGTGAAAAGGCCGGCGGCTGCGCGTCCATCAACGGCGCCGCCGCGGGCGGTCCGGCCGGCGGTGCGCCGGCGCCGCTGCAGCCGGCCGTGATTACTGCGGCGAATGCAAATGGAAGAAGCGCTCTGCAATTGCGGTTCATAGCCGCAATTTTAGCGGGCGCGCGGCCGGCGGCGCAAGGGACGCAAGTCCCGCCTGCCGCCCGCGACCGCGAAGAAACCGAGGGCTTGCCGGCTATGCTCCGACCACGATTCGCAGCAACCGCGTGAAGCTCTCGGCGGCCTCCGCATTGCCGAACAGCGTACCGATGGTGAACGAGTCGTCGACGATTTCGGCGGCGCGCGCCGAGAACTGCTCGGAGAGCGCGTTCAACCGCGCCGACGGCTGCGCGCCCAAACGCTGCGCCCGAATCTCGCACAACGCTTCGAAGAAATCCTCGGCTTCGCGCACCAGGAAGTAGTGACGCGCGCGCTCGATGTCGAGCACGATCGCATCGACCGGTCCCACGCGTTTCATCGTCGCCTCGCCGATCTCGCCGAGCGTCACGGCCAGCGTGGCGGAGTCGTCCTTGGGAAAAAACGCGAGCCGGTCGGACTCGACGAACAGCGTTCCCGGCGATTCGGACCATTTCGGCTCGAACGAAACTCGGACGGCCGACGCTAAAGCAGTCGTGCCGGCGGGCGCCGGCCGGTAGGCCGCGCTGGCAGGCGGTTCGAAGCTCGCAGTCACGAGCGGTCTTCCGCATTCTCCGCAGTAGCGGTCGCCCGGTTCCATGACCGATTGGCAGCTTCGGCAGATGACGGTCATGAGGAGACCTACCCCAAGCGAGGGGCGATGCCATGGCTGGCGAGCGAGCGCTCTGCGGCATTGCGCGCGGACCGGGGAGAATCACCAGGCTAATGCCGGCTTGCGAAAACTGCGGCAGGGACGTCGGCGGCGATAACTATTGTCGAAACTGCGGGACGCAGACCCTCAAAGGAGCGCGCGCGGCGATCGGAGAGGAGCGGCTCGCCGATCTAGGCGCCTCGATTACCGATGCGTACCAGCCGGAACCCCGGGCGCGACCGGCTTGGCGCTTCGCCGCGCTCGCGGCGGTGACGGCGGTTTGCGCGATCGCGGCCGGTGCCGGCGGCGCCTACTACGCTCGCGTCTATTTCGAGCGGGGCCCGCCGGCACCCGGCGCGGCGCGCGTGGGAGCTGCCGCACCTGCGCTATCGCCGTCCAACGCGCCGGCCGTGGTGCGAGGCGAACCCGGGCCGTTCGTCGGCGGCAGCAACGGCTGTACGGTAACCAACGTCAACGTGGCAATGCCAGGGTATCCGCGCGGATGTACGCAGTTCGCGGGCGCGACGAGCGGCGCGCTTGCGAACGGGCAAGGGGTGGCGCTGGTCGTCCCGGTGACAGCGGCCGGTTCGCCGCAGAACGTCATCTACGGCTTGCTGTACGTGCAGACACGGGCGTCCTCGGGCCCGCATTTCGCGGGCGTGCTTTCGGGCGACGGTTCGGGACATTTGCAGGTGGCGGTGCAGCACGGCGTCCTGGTCGAAAGCAATGCCACGCACACCAAGCGGTCGACGTTCGACGGGCGGCACATCGTGCCCGTCAACTAGCCGAGCGGTTATTGTTCGTCGACGACGTGGAACGAAGGAGGCCGCCGCAAGAAGTAAGAGTCGGGATACTTCTTGGCGATCGGCACGAACGCACGCGGCGGCTGCGTAAAGTCGAACGCGTCGACCGGTGCCGCCGCGCGCGTGTCGGTATAGCCAAGCGACGGCGGCCCGATGGGCGGCAGGCCGAAGGCCTCTTCGGCGAACTTCAGCAGGCTTGCCGACTCGTATTGCGTGTGATCGACGTAACCCTTGCGCGCATACGGCGAGACGATCACCAGCGGTACGCGAATTCCAAGGCCGCGAAAATCCTTTTGCGGTGGCGCGACGTTGTCGTACCAGCCGCCCCAATCGTCCCAAAGCAGGAAGATCGCGGTCGATTTCCATTCCGGTCCGCGTCCGAGCGCATTGACGACGGTGGCGACCCACGACGGACCGGTGTCGCTATT
>DATJUC010000247.1:0-5382 GCA_035502675.1 Candidatus Acidiferrales bacterium
GTAGTAGTCGCTGTAGCCGGTCGATGCGAACAGGCTATACAACGACTGGTTCAGCCAACCGAGTTTGGTACCGTGCAGTTGGTCGGTCTCGATGAACAATGCCACCGATGCCGGCGAGGACCACGAGGTGCCGAGATATTCGGCCCAGCTTCCGCCCGTGTACACGGCAACGTAGTCGAACGGGAGCGAGATGTCCGGCTGGTTACGGCCCGAGGTGATCATGCCGGCGATGCCGCTCTGCCAGCTCGGAAGTGCAACGGTCGTCGAAACGCCGCCGCCTCCGTAGCAGACGTCCTTGACGCCGCCGTCGCACGATGCGTCACCCGCGGTGACCGTCTCGAGCGCACCGGTGCTGCTGTTCTGCGTGAAGTTGATGCCGCCGACCGACGTGAAGTACGGATCGCCGGCGGGTGCACTCACGCCCTTCTCGTTATCGCTACCGCATTCGTCGGAGCCGGTGTCACCGGCCGAAGCCGAAAACTCGACGCCTTCGGCCGCACCTTGTTCGGCGATGCTGTTCGTCGCACTCTCGAACGACGGATCGCTCGATTCGCAACCGCCGAACGACGAGTTCACCGCACTTGCTTTACCGTCGGTGAGCACCTGGTTGTAGGCGTTCTCGATGTCCTGATCCGAGAGTTCTTTCTCGTCGTAGACGATGATGTTCGCGCCCGGCGCGAGACCCGAGATCGTCTGGACGTCGAGATCGGTCTCCGGATCGTCGCCGCTGCCGCCGCCGTTGACGGCTTCGTTGGTGATCGTGCCGGTTTGGGTTACGCCGGCCGACTTCAAATACGTCGCGACGTACGAGGTGTCCACCGGATCGTCGATGACGATCGCGGCCGTGTAGCCCGCACCGTTGCACCCGTGTTGCACCGGGAAGTCGAATGCTTTCGCCACACCGGTCGCGTAGGTTCCGTCCGAACCGCTGAGCGGGCCCGCGTCGGCTGCCGCGCCATTACATCCCGGCGCGGGCGTGCTGGTGGGTGCCCCAGTTGGGCTCGCCGTCGGCGTTGGGGTCGCACTCGGCGTAGCCGTCGGCTTCGGCGTCGGCGTCGGCTTCGGCGTGCGGCGCGCGTCCGGGACCATCCCGGCGGCGGCAAGCGCAAGCGGCGTCTCCGCGACGATCAGATTGCTGAGCGAAACGGTGCGAACGTACGAGGCGATCGCGGCGGGCACCGCTCCAGCCGTTGCGTTGACAAAGCGTTCGCCGTACTTCCCTTGACTGACGGTGTGCATCTGCGTGGAGAAAAAGCGTTCTACCGTCGAGCTGGGAGCCGTCGCATCGACGAGCGTACGGTTCGCATACCGCTGCGTCACGGTAAAGCCCGCCTGCTGCAGCGCGGTCACGACGGCCTGTTCTTGCTGCGCCGTCGGTGCGTATCTCGCGTTGAATTGCGCCGGCGTTAGAAACTGATGTCCGCCGTTCGCTCCGCTTTGTGCGGCGATGAATTGTTCGAGTTGCGCTTCGTTATTGTATTGGAGCGTAAGGACAACGCTCACCTGAGCGTTTGCCGTACGGCGTCCGAGATCGCTAAAAGCGAGATCGCCGACGGTTCGAGGTACGGCGATCGCAGTTTTAACCGGCGCGCCAACGGCTGCGCCCGAATTATTTGATCCTGATCCTGTTACATCCGTGGTGGGGAGCGACGACCCGCCCCCTCCGCATGCCGATAGCGCTAACATGAGCACCATCGCTGCGGCGGCCCCCCGGTAGGAATCTCGCATAGGCCTCCTCGTTCACGTAGCAAAGGAAACGACACGTGCCGGAAAAGTCGGAGCACGTCTCATTAAGCTATCGTAAAGACCTTTAGGAAGACAAGCGGCCTACATGGTATTTTTAGTAACAGGTTAAGCGGCGCTACGCTCCGAGCGTGGTCAGGCCGCCCCGAAAGGCCATCGTGCCCGCCCCGACCAGGCCGGCGTCATTGCCAAGCTGGGCCACGACGATGCGGGTCGTGCCGCGCGGTACCATCGTCGTGAGCTCGTCGACCCGGCCCCGCACCGCGTCGAGCATGAAGTCCGAGGCGCTCGAGACCCCCCCGCCAAGCGCGATGACCTCCGGATTCACGAAGGCGATGACATTGGCCAGCCCCATCGAGAGATCGGCGGTGAAGTTCCGCCAGGCAGCCAGCGCGTGGAGGTCGCCGGCCTGGGCGGCCTTGCGGATCTTCTTGGAGCCGAGCTTCTCACGGTCGCCGTCGAGGAGCCGGCTGCGCGGGAAGGACGGCGCCACGGCGAAGGCGTGGCGGATCAGCCCCGTCCCGGAAGCCTGGGCCTCGAAGCAGCCGATCTTGCCGCAACTGCAAACGAAGCCGTCGTGAGGACGAATCTGATGATGGCCGACCTCGCCGGCCCCGAACCGGTTACCGAGAATCAGGTCACCGTCGGCGACGATCCCGCCGCCGATCCCCGTGCCGAGGGTCAGCAGCACGAAGTTGCGCGTTCCGCGCCCCATGCCGTACGTGTATTCGCCGAGCGTCGCGCAGCGCGCGTCGTTACCGACGAAGACCGGCATGTCGAAATGCGCGCGCAGCGCCTCGCCGAGCGGGACGTTCGTCCACTTGAAGTTCGGGCTGTAGAGCACGGCGCCCGAGCGCGACTCGATGTTGCCGGGCGAGCCGATGCCGATACCGACGCAGTCCTTGGCGTCGTCGGACTTCAGGGCCGCCTCGATGCCCTTGATGAGCACCTCGCTCACGGCCTTGAACGAAAGGTCTTCGAGATCAACGTCTTGCTGGTTGTGGATGGTCCCGTCTTCGCTAATGACGGCGGTACCCACGTGTGAACCGCCGAGGTCGACACCGATCGCAGTACGCATGCCGTAAAGTTATCCGCATCACCAGGCCGCACCCGCAACCCATCGAACTTCGGTCGGACTATGGAAACCATCGATCTGATCGGCCTGCGCGACTTCACCAAACGAACCGGGCAGCCAACGCATCCGGAGATGCTCGATACGCGCCCGATGGAGCACGTCAGCGAGATCGAGATCACCGAAGAGCACATCACGATCTCGTATAACGAGAAGACGACGCGCTATTACAACGCAAACGAAATCACGAAACGCGAGTGGGTCTACAAGTACAACGACGATCCCGAATTCGTTCGAGCGATCGGCAAGGTCATCGATCTCGCCCGCAAGCACCTAAAGGATCTCCCCGAAAACGTCACCTGTCCGCCGGGCTGTGCCGAATGCTGCAGCGGCTACGAACCTTTCGTGAGCAAAGCCGACGTCCAGCGCATCGCCGACCACCTTGGGATGAGCTATGCCGACGTGATGGACGAGTACATCGTCAAACGCCCGTCGGCGGATGGCTATACCGTCGGATGGATCCGCAAAGTCAGCGACGACCTGGCCGACAACTGCGTCTTCCTCATGGGTGGCAAGAGCGGCAAATACTACTGCGGCATCTATTCCGCGCGCCCGTTCGATTGCGGCGACTTTACGCCGATCGGCTGCGAAGACGTCGACGAAGATCTCTCGCATAAAGGCAGCTATAAGGTCGGCCCGCCGTTCCGTCCGAACCCGCGCCGGCGCAGGAAAGGACGCTAGCCCGCGATCATCGGGCGCTCGAGACCGTTGCGCGCGTAGAAGCCAAGATCGATGATGCGCTGCGCGCTGCGGCGCAGCGTCCAGCCTCGATCCGCCTCGAGCCGCGCCGCCGTTGCGCGCTCGACGCGCGCGACACGGTCGCGTAACAGCTCGCCGGCGAGCGCCGGCGAGCGCGAGTCGATGCACGGGATACCGGCACGCGCGAGCACGGCGCGGCCGTACCCCGACGCATCGCCGATCGCGTCGCAGACCGCCATCGCGACCCGTTCTCGCTGCGAGCCAATCAACTCCGCAGGCTCGATGACGTCCGCCCCAGCCTCGCCGAGTTCGGCGCGAACCGACGCGACGCGCTGCGGCGTGCACCCGACGAATGCGACGCGCTCGGCGTCGGGGTCGAAGGCGAACGCGCAGGCTGCGCGCTCGTCCGCGAACGGCAGGAAGGGGACGCGCGTTCGAAGCGCGCCCGTGACCTCGATCTGCGCGCGCGGTTCGCCGGTGACGACGGTGAGCGCCGGCTCGCTCGCCGCGCCGCGCCGCGCAAACCAGCGCAACGCCACCCGCGCGCTCCTCCGAAACCGCGTGTCGATCGGCATCCAGGGAGCGATCCGTTCGACGACGGGATGGCCGAGCAGCGCGAGTTCGGCGCGCAGCGCTGCGATGGCGCGCCGGGCGAGCGGATCGGGAGAAGCATCGTGCAGGACGAACGCGCCCAAGGTACCGCGATCGATCCGCGATACGCTTGCTATTGCGCTGGACCAGCGTTGATGGAAGAGGCGCTCGTTCTCACGATCGCTGTGCGACGGTCCGCGCGTCGCGCCGGAAAAATGGGTGAAGCGCGCGGCGTCGATCACGCGCACGCCGCGCCCGTCCTCCTTCGCGCGCATGACGAGATCGTGCTCTTCGGTTCCGTTCACGTAGCGCTCGTCGAACATGCCAACCGAGGCAAACCACGAGGCGCGCACCGCGAAGGCCGTGCCCAGCGGCGAAAACGGTTCGATCGCCCGCTGCGCGACGAACGACGGATCGAGATTGCGCAGCAGCGAGGCGAACGAGCCGTCGGCATGCACGGCGTTGCCCGCGTTCTGAATCGGCCCATCCTCGAAGAAGAGAATCCCGCCGGCGATGACGAGTTGCTCGTCGTCGAATGCGCGCACCAGCGGAGCGAGCGGGTCGCCGATCGGCCAGGCATCGTTGTTGAGGAAGAGCACGACCGGTGCTTGGGCAATGGTGGCGCCGGCGTTGCAGCCCCCTTCAAAGTTGCGATTCGCTTCGAGCTGCAGCCGGCGCACCCACGAAAACGCGGCGAGTCCCTCCCACGTCTCGTCGCGCGACGCATTGTCGACGACGATCGTCTCGAACGTCGTCTCCGACTGCGCGCGTAAGTCGTCGAGCGCATGCAGGAGGCGGCGGGTCATCCACCAGTTGCCGTAGACGGGAACGACGATGCTGAGATCGGGTTTCACGGTGACGCGTACGTACCCGTGCCATGCTTTCGTCACCTGCACGCCATCGCAGGTGACGGCGCTTGCGCGGCGGTAGGTAGCCGCATGATTGTTTCGATGATCCTCGCGACGGGCATTGCCCAATCGCAGTACGCGGGCATGCAGTGGCGTTTCATCGGCCCGCTGCGCGGCGGCCGCACGAAAGCGATCGCCGGCGTCGCGAGCATGCCGAACCGCTTCTACATCGCCGCAGTCAACGGCGGCATCTGGCAAACCGACGATGCCGGACGCACGTGGAGGCCGATTTTCGATCAGGCCTCAACCGGCTCGTTCGGTTCGCTTGCCGTGGCACCAAGCGACCCCGACGTCATCTACGCGGGAAGC
>DATJUC010000248.1:0-16409 GCA_035502675.1 Candidatus Acidiferrales bacterium
CGGCAGTTCCGCGAGATCCCGGGCATCATGGCGGGCACCACCAAGCCGGACTACGGAACGACCGTCGACATCGTGACGCGCGCGGCGCTCAAGGAAATGATTCTCCCGGCGCTCATTCCGGTCGGCGTACCGGTGGTCGTCGTGCTGCTCTCGTACTTCGGCGTCTTCAAAGACGACGCAGGTGCGCAGATGATGGGCGGCATCCTAGTGGGGTCGATCGTCACCGGCCTGTTCGTCGCGATCTCGATGACGACCGGCGGCGGCGCGTGGGACAACGCCAAAAAGTACATCGAGGACGGCCATTTCGGGGGCAAGGGCTCGATCGCGCACCAAGCGGCCGTCACCGGCGATACGGTCGGCGATCCGTACAAAGACACGGCCGGTCCGGCCATCAATCCCATGATCAAGGTGCTCAATATCGTGGCTCTCTTGCTGGTCGGTTTTCTCGTGAAGTAAGGGAAGCGGCCTTTCCTCATCGACTCCTAAGGAATCGGCGGTGCGCGACGCGAGCGCACCGCCGATTCTGCTTGTACAATGACTGCATGCTCGTAAAGGCGCTCCACCGGCCGGCGGTCATTACCGTCGCCATCATTTGTCTACCAGCATTTGCGCTCGGCGCGGATAGCATTCCGCAACAGCAGATGCAATGGGAGATGCAAGCCGGACAACAAGAGTACGCGCAGATGATGCAGCGCGGCGAGATCGTGGCGCAGTCGCCGCTCTACGCGTCGCTCGAGCCCGTCGCTCAGCGCGTGGCAGCCGTCGCCGATCCGCAATACTTCGCGCCGTTTCGTTTCATCCTGGTCAACGAGCGATCGCCCAACGCGATGGCGACGCCGGGCGGCAACGTCTACGTGACCGTCCCGATGTTGCAGTTCGCGCAGAACCAGGACGAACTCGCCGGCGTGCTCTGTCACGAAGTCTCGCACGACATCCACCACGACGTCTACAATAACAACCGCAAGGTGCAGGGACTGACGCTTGCGGGCAGCCTTTTGGGCGCCTTCATGGGGCCGTACAACTATCTCGGTCAGGCGGCCGTCGCCGGCGGCGCCGGGATGCAAGCCTTGTCCTATTCCCGCAAGGACGAATCGAACGCCGACCACACCGGCGCATACATCTGCGCGCAGGCCGGCTTCAATCCGTGGGGCATGGTCTGGCTGTTTCAGCGCTACGCACAGCTTCCGGCGCAAACGCACGGTGCGGGATCGATGGAAGCGTTCTCCGATCACCCGCACGACGACCATCGCATCACCGACTTGGAGAATCTCTTCCGCAGCGATACCGCAACCTTTGGCAAGTTCGTCGACAATCCGAGCGCGGCGCAGCCCCTCCCGTCGCCGGCCCCGATGCAAGCGTATCAAGGCGGCGGAAACTATCAGACCGGCCCGGGCGGCACGTACCGGGGTGGTCCGTATCAGGGCGGCCCTTATCAAGGCGGTCCCTATCAGGGCGGGCCTTACCAAGGCGGCAGCCCGCCGGGGCAGTCGCAGCCGACGGTGCCGATGCCGCAGTGGACTCCGGCGCCCTCCCAGTCGCAGCCTCAGCCGCCGCAGCCGCCGTCCCAGCAAGGAAGCGCGCCCTCGCCGCCTAAATAACGGGCTTGTGGCAGCCCGGTTCTTCGTGGTGCTCTTCGCGCTCGCGGCTTTGATGCTCGCGTCCCCGACACTTTTGCGCGCGCAGCAGGTTCCGGCACAGACCTGGCAGACTCAGAGGTGGCAGTCGCAGCAATGGCAGCCCGCCAACTGGCAGACGCAAACCTGGCAGTCGCAGCAGTGGCAGCCGCAGCAGTACGGCTCGCAACTGACCAAGCCGCAACAGTGGCAAACGCAAATCTGGCAGCCGCAGACGTGGCAACCCGCAACCTTTTACGGTCAGCCCGCGCCGGGGAACTCGGCTGCGCCGTCACCCGGCCCGTCGCCGACGGCGACGGCCTCACCGCTGAGTGCGATTACTCCGGGTTCGTCGCCGGCACCGGCGGCGTCGCCGTAGCCGCCGCTATCTCCGCACGATACTTGCGGTAGATCACGACGTAGCTCGCGATCACGAACGCGATCGCGAAGCCGAGCATCGCGTCGCCGACGGTTGCGCCCATGCTTCCGGTATGCGGTGCGAGCGTGCGCACCGAGAATCTGACGCCGAACGCCACGACGAAGACCAGCATCGTGATCCACGACGAACCGAGATACATGACGCCGGGCCGGTCCGCCGGACGCACGTCGGTATGCATGCCGCGTAAGATTCCGAAGGGGATGCCGCCGAGCGCGCCGATCAGCACTCCAAGTCCGATTTGCCATTCCGGCGCCGGGAACATGACCTCACCGGCGTAGACCACCCAGCCCGCCAAAAAGCAGAGCAGGACGGGCTGCAGCCACATGCGCGTCACGCTGATGCGCTGAGGCCGCAGAAAACGAATCGTGAGAATCACGATGACGACGAACAGGGGCAGCAGCTGCGCCCACACCGGCGCCGGTCCGTTGGCTTGCATGTGCGAGTCTCACAAGGTCCCCGCCAAGGCTTCGCAACGAAGCCTTGGCGCAAGAACGGCGTTACTTGATCTCGACCTTCGCGCCGGCGTCTTCGAGTTTCTTCTTGACGGCCTCGGCTTCGTCTTTGGGAACGCCTTCCTTGACGGCCTTGGGGGCGCTCTCGACGAACGCTTTGGCTTCGGTCAGTCCCAAGCTCGTCAGCTCGCGCACGGCCTTGATGACTTTGATCTTCTCGGGTC
The DNA here is from genome assembly GCA_035502675.1 of Candidatus Acidiferrales bacterium. GTDB lineage: Bacteria > Vulcanimicrobiota > Vulcanimicrobiia > Vulcanimicrobiales > Vulcanimicrobiaceae > DATJUC01. The sequence goes on from DATJUC010000248.1 coordinate 2,729, forward strand.
CGGCCTCGGCCAGGATGACGTCGAACTCGGTCTTTTCGGCGGCCGGCGCGGCGGCGGCACCGCCCGGCGCTGCGGCCATCATCGCGACCGGCGCCGCGGCCGAAACGCCGTACTTCTCCTCGAGCTGCTTTACGAGATCTGCCAGCTCGAGCACCGTGAGTTTATCGATTTGTTCGATGAGTTCGGCTACTGCCATGATTTCTGGTTCTCCTTATGCGTTGGTTGCCGCGGCTTCTCTCTGCTCGCGGATAGCGTTGAGCGCGCGGACGAGGCCGCTCTGATTGCCCGAGAGCACCGTCACCAGGCCGCGCAGCGGCGAGACGAGCGTGCCGACGAGCTTTGCCAAAAGCTCTTCTTTGGACGGCAGCGATGCGAGGATCTCGACCTGCGCCGCGTCGACGACGCGGCCGTCGATGAATGCGGCTTTGATGCCGATTTTCTTGGTGCCGTCGCTGAACGTTTTGAGCGCCTTCGCCGGACCGATCGGATCGCGACCCGCAAAAACGACGCCGGTCGGACCGGCGAGAAAACGCTCCACCTGCGCGGCGACGTCGCCGGCGGCGATCTTGAAGAGCGTGTTCTTCACGACCGCGTACGTCGTACCGTCTTTGCGCAGCTCGCCGCGCAGCTTGGTGATCTCTTCGACCGTCAAGCCGGCGAAATCGGTGAAGAATAGATTCTCCGCGCCGGCGAGCCGTTCGCGCAGTTCCTGCACCGCGGATTCTTTTCGTGCCGTAGGCATGCGTCTTCGCTTTCCTTAAAGACGAAAAAAGCGCTCCATCCGTCCGGAGGGCGCTCGACGAACCAACACAAAAGAAGGGTCGCGTATCGCGTCCTCGGTAGGAGTCTTGCGACATTACCCCCTCTCGGGGACCTACGGTCTTCGGAGCCGTCGCTTAGGGTATCACAAGCCGTCGAGGCGCGCAACGTCCGACGGATCGCTGATGAAGGAGCCGCAATGGATGAAGGCCAGCACCGTCACGACCGCCGCACGTTCTTGGGCGCGGCGGCCATGAGCCTAGGAGCTTTCGGAGCCGCCGGGAGCGCCCTCCCGGCCGGAGCGGCCGGGGCTGGGGGACCGTCTCCGGCCGCCGAGACGCCCGAGGCCGCATTAGCTCTCTTAAAGGAAGGCAATGCCCGGTTCGTCAGCGGCCAATCGAAATGCGGGCCTCTCACCGCCCGGGTGATCGAGCTGGAAGCCGGCCAAGCGCCGTTCGCGATCGTGCTGGGGTGCTCGGACTCGCGCGTTCCGATCGAGACCATTTTCGACCAGATCCCCGGGAACGTGTTCGTGGTCCGCGTGGCGGGCAATTTCCTCACGACAGACGGCCTCGGCTCGATCGAGTACGGGGTGGCGGCGCTCAAGGCGTCGCTGCTGGTGGTGCTGGGCCACAGCGCCTGCGGCGCGGTCAAAGCGACGGTCGACTTCCTCAAAGATGGAAACCCCCAGCCGGGACACATCCAGAGCCTGGTGACCGCAATCGAGCCCGCGGCCAAGGCCGCCCGATCGGCTCCCGGCGATTGGCTGAGCAACGCGATCGCAGAGAACGTCCGCCAGAACGTGCACGCCTCGACGGCACGCTCGACGATCGTCTCCGACGCGGTGAACTCCGGAAAGCTGGAGGTGGTGGGCGCCGTCTACGAACTCGGAACCGGGAAGGTCGCCTTCCTCTAAGTCCCCAGTGTAAATTGCCGCTATGTGGCTTTTGTCGAATGTGCTACCCTTCTGACACTTCCCCTTACGGGATCCGCTTTTTCTTTTTTGCGTGGAGGCTTCAGTTGGAAGGACGGAAAGGATTGTTCGTTCGGCCGATGGCGTTGGTCGCGGTGGCGGCCCTGGCGGCGTGTTCGAGCGGCGGCGTCAATCAAATGCTGCCTAGCAGCGGTGCGGGTGCCGCGCCCGCCGCGACGACGGAAGGTGCGGCGCCGGCGCCGTCACCCCACAACTATCGCGAAGTCTGCGGGCAAGTCGCGGCCGGATACTCGCGCTGCTTTGCGCTGGTGCGCACCGACGTCGGCGGCGTTCCCGGAGGATATCACGGCCTTTACGGCTCCGATCGCGCTCACTCGTCGCCCTCGGGTTACGGACCGTCGCAACTCGACAAGGCGTACGGCCTGTCGACGAGCGGCGGCAGCGGCCAAACCGTCGCGCTGGTGGAGTCCGGTGACTACCCGACGGCCGCAGCAGATCTTTCGACGTATCGCTCGGAGTACGGCCTATCGTCCTGCACGACCTCGAACGGCTGCTTCGAGAAAGTCGGTCAAACCGGTTCGACGACCAAACTCCCGAAGGAAAACGCGGGTTGGGCCGAAGAGACGGCGCTCGACATGGACATGGTCTCGGCGACCTGTCCTAACTGCCACATCATCATCGTGGAAGCGAACAGCGCCTCGAATAGCAATCTGGCTGCCGCCGAGAACGAAGCGGCGACCTTGCACGCAACGGTCATCAGCAACTCGTACGGCGGAAGCGAGAGCGGCTCGTCCAACTCGGCGTACGATCACAGCGGCATCGTGATTACCGCCAGCGCCGGCGACAACGGATATGCCGAAGGCTCGCAGCAGCCGTGCTCGTACGCGACGGTCGTCTGCACGGGCGGCTCGTCGCTGGTAACCGCGAGCAACTCGCGCGGCTACAGCGAAACGGTGTGGAACGATCTGTCGGCCGGGTACGGCGCGACAGGAAGCGGCTGTTCGTCGTACGTCGCCAAACCTTCATGGCAGACCGACAAGGGCTGCACGAAGCGCTCTCAGTCCGACGTTTCGTTCGATGCCGATCCCGAGAACGGCGTCGCGGTCTACGACAGCACGTCGTACGACGGCTACAAAGGCTGGCTGGTCTTCGGCGGCACCAGCGTCGCGGCTCCGGCAATCGCCGGGATCTACGGGTTGGCCGGCAACGGCAGCTCGCTCGGACCCAACGCCGCGCAGCGCATTTGGAACGACGCCGGAAGCGGCCTTTACTCGGTAACCAGCGGCAACAATCTCGCGAGCCGAGGGAAGTGCAACAGCGCCTATCCCTATATCTGCACCGCGGGCACGAATACCGACGGCGTTTACTCCGGCCCGACCGGCTGGGGCACGCCCGACGGAACCACCGACTTCTAAGACGGCGGCGGTCAAAATAGGAGCGAGGCGCGGATAACCCGCGCCTCGCTCCTATTTCAGGATCCTCCCGAAGACGAGGTCGCCGAAATCAGGCGGTGGCTTTGATCCGGTTGGGGTCGACTTTGACTCCCGGTCCCATCGTACTCGTCAGCGTCACGCTGCGCAGATACGTACCCTTCGCCGCGGCCGGCTTCGCCCGAACGATCGCATCGAGCAGAATCGACACGTTCTCCAGCAGTGCGGCGCCGTCGAAGTTCGCCTTGCCGACGATCGTATGGATGATTCCGGTCTTGTCGAGACGGAACTCGACCTTACCGGCCTTGATGTCGCGGATCGCGGGACCGATGTTCGGCGTGACGGTACCGGCCTTGGGGTTGGGCATTTTCTGCGCCAGAATTCGACCGAGTTCCTTACCGACTTGCGCCATCATGTCGGGGGTCGCGACGGCGACGTCGAACTCGGTGAACCCGCCTTTGACTTGGTCGATCAGATCCTGATCGCCGACGATGTCGGCGCCGGCCTCTTGCGCGGCCTTGGCGTTATCGCCTTTGGCAAACGCGATGACGCGAACGACTCGGCCCGTCCCGTGCGGCAGCAGCACCGTGCCGCGCACGTTCTGGTCGCTTTTCTTCGGATCGACGCCGAGCCGAATGTGCGCCTCGACGGTTTCGTTGAATTTTGCGTTGGCGTTCTTCTTCACCAGCTCGATCGCTTCGCGCGTGGAGAAGAGCTGCTTGCGGTCGAACTCGCCGGCGAGCTTCTTGAAGCGTTTTCCGTGATGTTGCGGCATGTTACGCCTCCACCTCAACGCCCATCGAGCGAGCGGTGCCCGCGATGATTTTCTTGGCCGCTTCGATGTCGTTGGCGTTGATGTCCGGCATCTTGATTTTGGCGATGTCTTCGACTTGCTTCTGCGTCAGCCGGCCGACTTTGTTGCGATTGGGCTCCTTGCTGCCCGATTCGATCTTCAACGCCTGCTTGATGAGGAACGACGCCGGCGGCGTCTTCGTCACGAACGTGAAGGTGCGGTCCTCGAAGACCGTGATCTCGACCGGAATGATCATGCCCGCTTGCGAGGCAGTACGCTCGTTGTACTGCTTGCAGAAGTCCATGATATTGAGCGAGTACGGCCCGAGCGCGGGACCGATGGGGGGGGCCGGCGTCGCCTTGCCGGCGGGAATTTGCAGGCCGATCTTGCCTACAACTTTCTTAGCCACGATGAACTCCTTTCGGCACGCCCGCGTGCCTCCCCCGACGGATGCATCGGTCGGAACGGCGGGGTATCCGTCCGGCCGAATCTGAGTCGAGCTAGACCTTCTCGACCTGGAAGAACTCGAGCTCGACCGGCGTCTCTCGTCCGAAGATCGAGATCAGCGCGCGCAAGCGCTCTTTTTCGGGAGCGATCTCGTCGACGACGCCGGTGAAATCGAAGAACGGTCCGGACGTCACCTTGACGCGGTCGCCCTTCTTGAAGTCGATCTTGAGCTTAGGCGCCTCGATGCCCATCTGCTTGAGAATCGTTTTGACTTCTTTCTCTTGCAGCGGCACCGGTTTCTCGCCGGGCCCCGGACTGCCGACGAAGCCGGTCACGCCTTGCGTGTTGCGGACGACGTACCAGGACTGGTCGTCCATGATCATTTCGACGAGCACGTAGCCCGGGAAGACCTTCTTGGGCGTAATCTTGCGCTTGCCGTCCTTGAACTCGACTTCGTCTTCCATCGGAACGAGCACGCGAAAGATCTTGTCTTGCATGCCCATCGAATGGATACGCCGTTCGAGATTCGCCTTGACCTTGTTCTCGTAGCCCGAATACGTGTGCACGACGAACCAGTTGCGGTCGTCTTTCGGCGTCGCAGCGGCCGCGGCGGCTTCGCTTTCGGTCTCGATCTCGGTCTCGGTCTCCGCGCCGAGTTCGGTCTCGCTCGGCGCGGCTTGGAAAAGATCGGCGGCTCCCGAGAGGTCGCCCATCTCGGCGTCGTCGACGATCGGTTCTTCGCGCAGCGGCTCGGCGTCCGGGAGCTGCTCGCGCTCGAATTCAAACATGGTTTCGCGTACTACCCAACGGCCGGATGAATCCAGCTCAGAATAAACCCAAACGCTTGATCGAGGAGGTAGGTGAACAAGCCGATGCCGACGACCAGCGCAATCGTCAGAATCGTTGCGGAGACCCATTCCTCGCGGGTCGGCCACGTAACGCGGCGCAACTCCGCGATCACGCCGCGGACGAAATCTTGTCCGGCGATCGACGTGGCCGTCTTCTTCTGCTGCTCGTTCACCAAAGGTGCTCTCCCGAAAACTTGGCAGGGCGGACAGGACTCGAACCTGCAACCGGCGATTTTGGAGACCGCTGCGCTACCAATTGCGCCACCGCCCTCCATTTTTGTCCTTAGCTTCGTCAGATCCGGGCCTCGTGGAATCCACCTCGGCTCGACCTTCCTCGCCAAGACCAAAAAGGTCTGACTGCCTGAAGTCTATTCTACGCTACTTCGTCTCGCGGTGGGGACGATGACAGCGGCAGAATCGGCAGTATTTACTCAACTCCAGCCGGTCGGTCGTCTTCGACTTGTTTTTCTGCGTGTTGTAATTGCGACGCTTGCACTCGGTGCAGGCCATCACGATCATCACGCGGGTCTCCTTCTTTGCCATGACTCCCCAGCGCTCGTGCCAACATTAAATAAACGGACCCAAGGCCCGTTCCGACCTCCCATGCTAGCACAGCGTCCTGGGTGACGCAAGCGAGGCAGGGCCACCCTCTTTCAAGCAAACGTGCGCCCGGCCAGAATCGAACTGGCAACCTTGGGCTTAGGAGTCCCCTGCTCTATCCTTTTGAGCTACGGGCGCGCACGATTTTCTACTGTCCCTATTGAGGTTTCCGGCGATCCCGAGATCGCGTTTTTCCTCCTCGGAGCCTCGCGGTACCATCTTGGTGCAATCACTTCCGGCGACCTTGAAGTTTGCGGCCGGTCGTGGTCGAGAAGGGCGGCGACCGTTTGCACGTCGGTTCCTGCCGAGCCACTCGTCTTTCGCAAGCGCTTCAGCATCGAGAAGCCCTGGCTAGCCAGGTCACGTCAAGCCGGTTTTGCGTCGTCTCGCAAAGCTGAGTAGCCGGCAAAAAGCGTACAGCCTCGGCGCGTGACGCATCGCTGGCGGTCGTTTCCTTAGTTGCTGCCGCCGCGACCCGCTTGTGGCCTCGAGCAATGAGATACATCCAAGCGTTCTCGATGTCCGTTACGTCCAAAGCTCACACTCGTCTGCGAAGATCGCAGTTGCGAGAAAGGAACGTATGAAGAACCCGTACTTTTCGGTCGCGCTGGCAGTCGTGCTTGCCGCGGCCGGCACGGGCGTTGTCTTGGCAAAACTCCTGCCCAACGTCATCGATGCGCCGACAAGGTTTTCAGGCGCGTGCTGCGTCTATACCGGGCCGCCAGCGTTGAAAGTGACACTTTCGATGATCGAGGCAGGCGGCGGCCCCGCCAACTTCTCGACGGTTGCGCTGCTAAAGACGCTTACCGGTTCGTCCTTCACTGCCGAGGTAGCCAAACTCAAGAAACAATATGGTGCCGATCAGATCGGTCAATTTCTTGCGACGTTCCAGTTCGTCGTCAGCGATTCACTGAGGATCGTGAACGAAAAGAACGTTGCGCTTCCCAGCCAGCCAAGCCCGAATCCTAAAGACGGCGCAGCACTCGCAAGCGCGCTATGGGGTGCGGGACAAACCGGTCAAGGTTTCAACGTCGAGGTCATGCTCGACCGGGCGGTCTCACATCCGATCCACCTTCAAGTCATGAAAGATATCGACGCGAAGTACGGCCTTGCCGCCGACGCTCAATACCATGCGATCCTTACGACCGCTATGAAGGATCTCGCGTCCGCTTACCATCTCACCGAATAGCCTTCCCGTACCACGCACTAAGGAGTTCACTTATGCAAACCCATCCCACGATTCGTATAGCGGCGCTGCTGCTATGTGCCGGCGTCACGGCGTGCAGTCAACCCGCATCGCCTCAGGGCAGCGGTGGAGCGCTCCCTGCGTCGGAGCAGATAATGGGCGCCGGCGGAACACGAACGTCCTACTCGATCCCCCTGGATCCCAATCACTCCTACGCGCAGGATGCCGGGATGCAGGCGCTCGATCCATTTGCGGCATCACTGGGGACGAATCAAACACTGGGCTTCGGCGCCGGCAAACTGCTGACGTTCACGTACCAGCAGCAGTTCGATTGCGTCGTCCAACCCAACGACGACCGCAACTATAGCGGGAAGATCGCCGCCCTCGATCCGGCTCAGTTCGCGTCGCCGGAATGCCAAATCGGGGCGCCTTCCACGATCGATCCAACGGGTCACCCGGTCGCGAAAACCGATCCGATCTACGTGATCGTCCCCTTCTTCGAGACCAATAAGAAGACGCCGGCTTTCACCCCGGCCCTCGGCAAGGCGCTCAAGAAGCTCTTCGGCTTCGTCCCGGATGCTTTCAAAGCCGACCCCGGCGTTCCCGTCCAGTGTCCGGCACCCAAGGATTCGCCCGGAACCTGTACGATGCACCCGATTCAAACAGACCTCGGTCCCGTGCTTGCGGCCCTCAAACTCGTTCCGCCGAAAACGCAACTCTACGTTCCGTTGGTCGATCATAGCCACGTCCTGCCAAACAATACCATTAACCAGTCGCCCGAGTGGTGGCAAGTGATCGTCGTGCTCGTCGAAAACCCGAAAGCGTGGCCAAACGCTAAAGGCACCACGGGCATTACGTCGGTCGCGACGCTGCGTGCCGCGCAGAAGGCGAAACAAGCCAGCGCCGACGTACCGTCGAATTTCTTCCTGTTCTTCAGTTCGAAAGTCAACGGGCATTCCATGGGCATGCACATGCCGGGAATGCCGTAAACTCGCAAGCCTTCGCAGGAACGCTTCACGAACGCCGGCGGCGCAGACGCACCTAACCGGCGTTCTTCCTTTTCGCCTTCGCTTGCAGCGCTACTCCAACAAATCGGTAACGCGGTCGAGGGCCGTCTCGGCGGTGAACGCGCGCCCGGTCGCCTGCGCTCGCGCAAACGTTTCTTCGCCCAATGCCGCTCGGACCGATGCGACCGCTTTTTCCTTGGCCGGATTACGAGGCGGCGCAAGCCGGTGCAGCGGGCGATAGGCTTCGACGAAGCCAAAGAGCGCGGCCGCATCTTCGAGGCGTCCGCTGCCGACTGCAAACTGGGCGGTTACGTCGACGCAGTAGTCGGTAAACCACGGATGGCTGAGCGGTCGCAGCCGGTCGAGCGCTTCGCGTAACGGCTCGCGCGCGTCCTCGGCGCGTTCGGCCCAGATGCGGTTTTCGGCGATCGTCAGCAGCTGTGCGATGATGCGCGTCTCTTCGCCGATCGAACGAAACAGCGATAGGCTCTCCAGACAGTAACGTTCGGCATCGCCGAAGCGGCCCTGATACGCAGCGATGACGCCCAAGCTGTTCAGCGAGACCGCCAGGCCGGCCGTGTCGCCGCGCTCGCGTAACAGCGCGACGGCACGATGCAGATATTCGGCCGCCATCGCATAGTCGGATTTCATTTCCGAAGCGGCGATCGCGAGGTTCGTCAGCGCGACGGCCTCCACGCGCGTGTCGGCCAGCTCGGCGGCGGCGGCGAGATTTTGCCGCCACAAGTCCATCGCCTCGTCGACGCGCCCGCTGCGATAATCGGCGGTGGCGATCTGATTGCGCGCGTTGGCAAGGCCTCGTGCGTGTCCTAACCTGGTGTAGATCTCCAGGGCGCGCTGCGCGGCCGCCGACAACTTCTCGATTTCGCCTTGCAGGTAGTACTGGCGGCTGAGCCCAAGCCACGCGAGGGCTCGGGTCTCGTCGGGTAACTCGGCATCGTACTCGATCGAACGCTCGAGCCAAAACCGGCCCTCGCGCGCGTGGCCCCGCTCGGCCCAGTAATACCCCAGCGACGCGGCCAGCTCGGCGGCGCGGACGACGTTCTTTTTCTCCACCAGGTCGCGCTGCAGAATCGCCCGATGCTCCGCGTAGTCGCCGGCGATCGACGCGCGGACGTCTTCGTACGCGGCCGTCGCGAAGTTGGCGATCGCGCCGCGCGCTTGATTCTGAAAATACCGCGCGTGCGCATCTTCGGCGGTCTCGAGTTCTCCGGCTTCGCCAAGGCGCTCGGCCGCAAAGGCTTTCGTCGACTCGAGCAACCGATAGCGTCGCGTGCCCTCGGTATCGAATTGCACCAGGGACTTGTCGACCAGGCGCGCCAACAGGTCCAGCACTTCGGCCTCCCGGATTGGGTCGCCAACGCACGCGGCCGAGGCCGACTCGATCGAAAAATCTCCGGCGAAAACGGCCAGGCGACGCAGCGCGGCTCGTTCCGCCTCGGGCAGCAGGTTGTAGCTCCATTCGATCAGGCCGCGCAGCGTCTGATGGCGCGGCAGCGCGGTTCGGCTCCCGCCCCCCAACCCGGCAAGGCTGTCGTCGAGACGCTTCCAGAGTTCGTCGATGGGCATGGTTTTCACACGTGCGGCGGCGAGCTCGATGGCCAAGGCGATACCGTCGAGGCGACGGCAGATGCGCTCGACGGCACCGCGATTTTCCGAGGAAATCGTGAAGGAGGGCACGGCGGATTTCGCTCGGGCGGCAAACAAGGAGATCGCTTCCTCTTCGTCGAGCGTCGAGACGCGCAACACGAGCTCGCCGGGAACGTCGAGCACCTCGCGGCTGGTCGCCACGACCTTAACGTTCGGACACGCTTGCAAGAGCCGGTCCACCAGGCGCGCGGCGCCGTCGATCACGTGCTCGCAGTTGTCGAAGACCAGCAGCGCACTCTTTTCGCGCAAATGCTCTGCTAGGGTGTCGGTCGTGTCGCGGCCAGGTTCTTCGCGAACGCTCATCGCCGCCAGCACGGTGGCGGAAATGAAACGGTCGTCGGCAATCGGCGCCAGATCGACGAACCACGTCCCGTCGGTAAAGCGATCTGCGACCGAGGACGCGAGCTGGAGCGCGAGGCGCGTTTTACCGATGCCGCCGAAGCCGGTGAGCGTCAGCAGGTCGGTGCCGCCGAAGAGCTCGCGCGCGTTCGCAAGCTCGTGTTCGCGACCGATGAAACTGGTGAGCTGACGCGGGAGATTCGTGGGTCGCGCCTCGGGCGACCGCAGCGGAGGGAATTTTTGCGGCAAGCCGGCGGGCGACAGGCGATGCACCCATTCCGGCTCGGCGATGTCTTTGAGACGATGGCGTCCGAGATCGACCAGCGTGGTCCCCGCCGGCAGCGTTTCGCGGACGAGATCGGCAGTGGTGACGCTGGCCAACACTTCGCCGCCGTGGCCGAGTGAGAGCAGGCGTGCGACGCGGTTTACGGCCGGACCGTAGTAGTCGCCTTCCCGTTCGTCACTGGTTCCGGTGTTGAGCGCCATGCGAACGCGGATACCGTCGACGGCGGAGAAGTCGGCGGCGAACAACGCGCGCTGCGCTTCAATCGCCGCCGCGGCGGCGTCTTCGGCGCGCGCGAAAACGGCGCAAAACGCGTCGCCGACCGTTTTGAAAACGGCGCCGCCGTGCGTTTCGATCGCGTTTCGCATGATGCGGTCGTGACGGCGAACCGCCTCTTGCATCGCAGGGCGGTCGCGCTCCCAGCGCTCCGTGCTCCCCTCGATGTCGGTGAAGAGGAACGTGACCGTGCCGGACGGCAGTGCCATGAGTAGTGGCGAGTTATCTCGCTCGGGCCGAGTTTCCCGCTCCCGGGGCACCCACCCCGGTTCGGCGCGAGCGTTATTTCGTCGAGAACGCGCTGACGATTATGTTGGGCGAACAGTTCGTCGTCTGATTGTTCCAGAAGAGGCGGACGCCGTGCCCCGACCCGATTTGCGTTACGAAGTGCGTCGTGTAGACGACGTAGCCGGGTGGAACCGTCGCGTGCGGAGTCGGGATCGTGCCGGTGCTCTTGACGAACCTGCTCGTGTCTTGCTGGCTCCCGTTCGACACCTCGGCAAAGAAGTCGTAGCGATTCCCGCTCGGCAGCGCCTGACTCGTCGCAACCCAGACGCCTCGCACCGCTGCGGGAATCTGCTTGGCGTTCGGCCTGGGGTAGAGGACGGTCAGGTCGTAAGGAGGCTTTCCACAATTTGGGTTGGTTACCGGCGGAGGCGTATACCCGCCGTATCCGTATCCATATCCGTATCCGTAACCGTTGCCGAAAAGGTTGCCCTTACAGGCCGCCAGCGCCGCAGTGGCCGCTAACGCGAGAAGAATGCCGAACGATGTTTTCATGAGTACTCCATCCTGTCTCGGCCGTTTGACTACCCGTCGAACGCGATTTTGATTCTCTCCGAGTAGCTACCCCGGCTGGGTTCGAACTAGCGCGTCGCATGCGCGCGATCTCAGTAACGCATCCGCGAGCGTAAATTTACGGTGTGCGTCGACCTGCTCTTTCCGAATTCGGCAGCCGCACGCTTCTTATCGTCGAATTCGCGCCGTCGACGTCATACAGGCTTTCGGTTGCTCCAATCGGATGCACGCAGTTGCACCGCGCGCCGCGAACGAGGCACCAGCCTGGACCTTAGGACGTACAAACGAAGGGATCTCGGTATCACCCGAGGTCCCTTGTTTGCGCTTGTTACCATCCCCCGCGCCGGGGTTTAGAGTTATACCCGCCACGCGTCGCAGCCCAAACGCCGCGGTCGAAACGCCGGCGGTTATTCGACTGACGGCGGTGGCGTTCGCGGAGGTCGCGATCGCAGTACCGCGATGGACACCACGAAGACGAGCACGACGCCGGTCAAGACGGCCAACTCGAGCGGCTGCGACGTTAGGCCTGCGGTCGCCTCACCCGCTTGCCCCGTCGGCGGAGTTGCGCCTTGCCCATGATTTAAGCCGGAGCTGCCGATCGTGATCACCAGCACGCGCCGGATGACCGCGATCAGCCCGACGATCAGAAACGGTTCGGCAGAAAGATCGGCGCCGCGCAGCGATGCGATCAGCGTGTACGCCAGCTCGACGAGCATCAGGACGAGCAACATGACGTCGAGGAAGGCCGTCCCGGCATAGATGATGTTGGACTTCGGTCCTACCACGAGCGCCCAAAGATCGCCGGCTGCGTGAGCCGCCAAAGCGAACGCGGCGATGAAGAACATCGCTCCGACCACGCAAAAGATGACGCGCTCTGCCTCGACCAGAACTTGCAGCGCCCACTCGCGCCAACCCATCGAGTGCTGCTTCGCGCGGATCGGAACGATTCCCAGCAACCGCTCGGCTGCTGTTAGCTGGAACTACTCCTCGTCGACGACGTGTCCGGACGGCGGACGCCGCAGAAAGTACGAGGCCGGATACTTGGCTTCGATGGGAACGAACGCTCGCGGTTTCTGCGTGAAATCGAACGCTTCTACGGGAGCGACGGCGCGCGTATCCGTGTACCCGAGCGACGGATCGCCGATGCGTGGAAGGCCAAAGGTCTCTTCGGCAAACTTCAGCAAGCTCGCCGATTCGTATTGCTGGTGATCGACGTAGCCTTTTCGTGCGTAGGGCGAAATGACGACCAGCGGTACGCGGATCCCCAGTCCGCGAAAGTCTTTTTGCGGCGGCGCAGCGTTGTCGTACCAGCCGCCCCAATCGTCCCAAAGCAAGAAGATCGCGGTCGAGCTCCAGTCCGGCCCCCGGCCGATCGCGTTGACGACGCTGGCCACCCACGACGGCCCCGTGTCGCTGTTCGCGGCCGGATGATCGGAGTCGAGCCAGTCCGGAACTACCCACGACATCGCCGGCAGTTTTCCGTCCTTCGCGTCCTGCAAGACCCGCGTTTGAGGCGAAATCACGTTGGCCCAATCGGGTCCGTACCGAACCGCTTTGATGGCATCGAACGACGACCACAACTGACCGCCGTCGAACCCTCGCACCGTCGGCGCATAAAAATGCCAGGGAACGTGGGCGGCATCGAGCGAGTCGGCCATCGTGCGAAACTGCGTAAAGCACGCCCGCGGGCCGTCGAGTTGAACCTCGCGCCGTTCGTTGACGGTCCAGGTGGGCGACGAAACCGATGAATCGCACCCCCACGGCTCGCTCTCGGGATAGTTGGCCTCGGCGACCATCGGGTGGTATTTGACGTTGTCGATGCCGGCGATCAGCGCCAGGTGGCTAGTAAAACTCGGTCCGAACTCCATCGGAAACATATGGTCGGCGAGGGTATACTGATGCGCCAAGCTCCAGTACGGCGCAACGTCGCGTCGCTCGAGATATGCGTAAGGGAACGTCCCGCCCGGTCCGTGGTTGTAGACCTGCGTCTGGCAGAACTGATTCATCGCGCCGTCGTTCCACGCGGTCACGGCTTGCTGGAAGTTGTGAACCATGTCCATCGCCTGCGGAAACACAAAGGGAATCGCCCTGAGCGAAAACGTGTCCGTCCCGCACTTCCCGGCCGTGACCGTGTCGGCACGCGGAAAACCGTCGAAGACGTTGTCGAAGGTGCGATTCTCCTGAATGATGATGACGACGTGCTTGATGTATTTTCCGATCGCCGTCGGCTCCCGCACCGGGCGCTGGGCCTGCGGAACGAACGGCACGCCGGACGGCGGCGCGCTCGAGGCAAAGGAACATCCTGCGGTTGCA
>DATJUC010000249.1:0-2297 GCA_035502675.1 Candidatus Acidiferrales bacterium
CCCGACATAAAAACGTCGGGAGCGGGCGACAGCGAGAGCTCGCCAACCGTTAGCGAGCCGCTCTCCAACTGCTTGGCCAAAACTCCCGGCGGCAACGTCTCGTAGAAGACGCGGTCGATGCCCGGATGCTCGCGCCGAAACTCCGCTAAGAGTTCGGGCATGACCATCCATTGGTTGCCGCTGACGAACAAAACGAGTTGTGCGTTGCACGGATTGCCGTGCAAGTCCATGGCGTCGTCGATTCCGCTCGCCGAAAACGTGGGCGCGGCGGCGCGCGCGCCCGCGACGGTCATCGCAAGCGCCAACGCGGTGAGGCCGACGCACATCGATCTCATCATGTGGGCTAGCGTAGAACGTTTGCTTGCGTCCGTCAAATCCTGCAGGCGCCCCGGGGAAAATCGCTGCGGCATCGATAATGACCGCGATCGTGATGGCCCGACGGAGGTTCGTTGCCATGCGTTATGCTTTAGCGTGGACGGCAATTGTCTTTTGTTGCACGGCGGCCGCAACGCGTTCCGACGTCGACCAGATTCGCGCGCTGCGACTGGAAAACAACCGGGCCATTCTCGCGCGCGACGTCGCCGCGCTGCGCAGGCCGTGGAAGCCGAACGTTCATCTTCTCGCCAGCGACGGCAGCTCTTGGACGGGCGTCGAGCAACTCGCGCGAAGCTACGCAAACGCAGAGTTCAAGGACCCAAACTTCGTAGAATACGTTCGCATTCCGACCCAGATCCGGATTGCTGCCGACGGCGTCCACGCGGCGGAACTCGGTAACTGGACGGCTATCGATAAGCCGCCGGAACGAGTCCGCTCGGGCACCTACCTGGCGTCTTGGGAGAAAATCGACGGCAGTTGGAAGATCGTTTATGAAGCCTATGTCGCGTTGAACCAGGCACCGCAAAGCGTCGCCGACGTCGTGCACCCGGCGGCTACGCTGCACCTCGGAGGGACGCCCGATTGGCTGGCGGTAACGCCCGATTCGGTCTGGGTCGCGAACGATGCCCTCAAATCGGTGCAGCGCGTCGACGTCGCCTCTAACGAACTGGTTGCCCGCGTCGCGCTTCCGGATCCCCCGTGCTCGGGATTGGCCGTTGGCTTCGGAAGCGTGTGGGTACCGCTCTGCGGCGCGCGCCCTTCGCTGGCCCGTATCGACATCTCGCGCAACGCGATCGCCGAGATTCTGCCCGTTGGACCGGCATTGTCGGAGGGAGGCATCACGGTGAGTGACGACAGCGTGTGGCTGGTCGTCAAAGACGGCGTCCTTGCCCGTATCGATCCGGCCACGAATCGCGTCCGTCAAAGGGTTGCGGTCGCGACGGGTTCGTATAACCCGCTCTTTGCCGGCGGCATCGTTTGGGTTACGAGCGGTTCGCACGATCTCTTGACCGCCGTAGAGGCGGCCGGCGGCCATGTGGTTTCGACCATTCCGGTCGGCTCGAAGCCGCGCTTCCTGGCCGCCGGCAACGGCCTGATCTGGACGCTCAATCAAGGTGACGGGACGGTGAGTAAGGTCGATGCCGACCGGAAGCGCCTCATTGCAAACGTGCGCGCGATGATTCCGGGCGGCGGAGGTGAGATCGCCTACGGTGCCGGCTCGGCGTGGGCGACGATCGTCGGCGTTCCGCTGACCCGAATCGACGCTGCGACCGGGCAAGTGACGCATTGGGGCGGGCGCGGAGGAGATGCCGTGCGTTTCGGCGCCGGCTCGATCTGGCTTACCGACTATCACGACGGCTTGCTGTGGCGAATGCCGGTGCCCGGCAGGTAGCGGGGCGGGTCGCGTACGGCGAGCGGTGCGTCGCGGGAAGGACCCCCAAGCGTGGTACGAAATGGCGCTGGCTAAACCCGACGAGTAGCGGGGGAAGCAATGAGAAATCTCATCGCCATTACCCAAGTCACGCTGGACGGCGTCATGCAGGCACCGGGCGGCCCCGAAGAAGATCCGAGCAACGGATTCGCCCACGGCGGCTGGGCGATGCCGTTCGTAGACAAGGCTGCGAGCCGAATCATCGGCGAGACGATCGCGGGCGAGTTCGATATGCTTCTGGGTCGCCGCACGTATGAGATATTCGCCTCCTACTGGCCGACCCAGGGCGACCACCCGATTGCGAATGCGTTCAACAAAGCGACGAAATACGTCGTCACGCGCAGCCTCGAAGAACTCTCCTGGGAAAGATCGCAGTGCATCGGCGGCGACGCCGTCGCGGGGGTGCGGCAGTTGAAAGCGTCGGACGGCCCACCGTTACACGTCTGGGGCAGCAGCAATTTGCTGCAAACGCTGATCGGCGCCGAACTCG
>DATJUC010000250.1:0-5575 GCA_035502675.1 Candidatus Acidiferrales bacterium
GCACGTGACCGAGCCGCAGGTAGCGATCAGCCGGCAGGTCCTCTTCGAGCACGGGAACATGGCGTCGGCGACCGCGCCGCACATCTGGCAGCGCATCGTCGATTCGCCCGATATCGCACCCGGGACCAAGGTGATCAGCATGGCCTTCGGCCCCGGGCTGACAGTAATCGGAGCCTTGTTCGAAAAAGTCTAGGGTCATGGCTTCTCAACAATCGTCGCCGGGCCAGCGTTTTTCGGTGCCGGCCGGCTTCTACTGGGCCGTGCGCACCGTGCACGCGGGCGCTCCGGTCTTCGTGGGCCTGGGGAACCTCGAGTCGCGGGTCTTGGCCAAGCGCATCGCCGCGGCACGCGTCGACCGGCCGGTCTACATCTGCGGATTGCCCCGCGCGGGTACGACGATCTCGTTGCAGATGCTCAGCGAACACCCCGACGTCACCAGTCACAAGTATGCCGACTTCTTGATGCCTTACGCGCCGTATGCGTGGAACTGGATCTTTCCGAAAGTTCCGGTCGACGCAATGCGCAAACCCGTTCCTCGAATTCACCGCGATCGCATTCAAGTAACGCGCGACAGCGCGGAAATGGGTGAAGAGAT
Source organism: Candidatus Acidiferrales bacterium (assembly GCA_035502675.1). Lineage (GTDB taxonomy): Bacteria > Vulcanimicrobiota > Vulcanimicrobiia > Vulcanimicrobiales > Vulcanimicrobiaceae > DATJUC01. Next base: position 596 of record DATJUC010000250.1, read on the forward strand.
CCTCTGGGAACACTTCTTCCCTTACATCCACGACGAGGCTCGCGTCAGTCTGCTCGACGATTCGACTTCGAATCCCGCGTTCGAGAAGTTCTATCGAGAGCACATCGTCAAGTTGCTGCTGTCCCGCGGACGCGGGCGCTACGTCAGCAAGGCGATCATGTGCGTGATCCGAATGCAGTATCTGCGCAAGATCTTTCCCGACGCGCGCTTCCTGCTCTACGTCCGTAATCCGATCGACCACGTCGCGTCGCTGCTCAAGCAGGACCGGATCTGGGACGAGCTCGACCGGACCGATCCGCGCCAAATCGAGATCATCGAGCTGACCGGGCATCACGAGTTCGGCCAGCGCCAAATCATGGCCAATGTCGGCAAACCGGAAGTACTCGCCGAGATACACGCGCTGCGCGACGCCGGGCGCACGGTCCGCGCCCGCGCGCGGTATTGGAGCTACGTTTACGATTTCGTGCTCGGTCAGCTCGCCTCCGATCCCGGTTTGGCGCAGGCGACCTGCGTCGTTCGCTACGAAGATCTCTGCGGCCAGTCGGGCGAGACGATCGACCGGATCGTCGCTCACGCGCAGCTCGATCCGAAGACGTTCGCCGACGTTCGAACCGCGTACACCGCGAAGCTTTCGCTGCCCGACTACTACCGGCCGAACTTCAGCCGCGAGGAGCTCGACGACATCGTCGAAGTGACGGGCGGCGTCGCGTCGCGGTTCGGGTACGACGTTGCGGCGATCGCGGCCGACGATCGCGTCGGCACGACGGTTTCCCCTTAGCCGGGGCTTTCGGGAGCGACCTGCGCGTAGTTGAGAATGGAGACGAGCAACACGCCGCCGATCGAGTTCCCAAGAAAGACCGGCACCAAGTAGCCCGCGAGAAAATGACTCCAGGTCGCCGCCCCGGCGGCGACCGCGTAGAGAGCCTCCACCGAGCCGGCTACGACGTGGCTGAGATCGCCGAGCCCGACCACGTAGGTCAGAATCACGATGACGGCAACCCGCGACCGTTCGGCGGCCGGCAGCAGCCAAACCATCAGCGCGATCAGCCAGCCCGCGAGGATGCCGCGCAGCAGCACGCTGACGAATCCGGGCGCCAGCGCGCGCAAGCCCTCCTGCAAGAACGCGGCCTTGACGGCCGGTGAAAAAACGTCGCTATGGGCGACGAAAAACGCGAACGCCAGCGCTCCGGCGAGGTTCGTCGCCAAGACGATGCCCCACAACCGCACGACTTTGCCGAGCCGCTGCAGCTTGTCCCGATCGTCCAACAGCGGAATGATCGCGGTCACCGTATTCTCGGTAAACAACTGTTGCCGCCCGAGTACGACGATGAGAAACCCCAGCGTGTAGCCGAGGTTGACGACCAGCGGGCTCCAAGCCGCGTCGGGCAGCGCCGCGCGAATCAGACCGCTGGCCACCAGCGAGAAGCCCATCGAGAGGCCGGCCGCCAGACCCGAGAATGCGAGCGCGATCGGCGGCCGCTCGAGCTCCGCGTCGCCTTCGCGCCTCACCGTTTCGAAGACGACCGCGGCGCGCAGTGCCGTGCGCCGCTCGACTTCGGTACGCTCGGCTCGCGTCAGCTCGACGGTAGCGCCGTCGGACTCGTCGGCTTTGTCGCGGGTCACGGGGTGCTTGTCAGCCACCCGCGCCTCTTACCCAGTTAGCTGGATTTCCCGCACATCGCAACCGCGAACCGGAAGCCGTAAGGCATGCCGATGCCGGTGACGTCGTCGTAACCCGAAGCCGCCGAATAGCCTCGCGGCAGCGCCGGCACGTAGCCGCCGTTCGAACCGGCGACCGGGTCGAAGAACAATCCGGGCGTGCGCGCGTACGTGGCGTACAGCGCCGTCTGCGCGAAGCCGAGCCGGTACCCGCAGATCTCTACGGTCTCGGCGAGCAGCGCCGACGCGACCGCGCTCGACCACGACGTGCCGTCGACCAGCTCGTCGGCGCCATTCACGCGAACGTCGTCGTCGACCGCGGGGAACGCCAGGTCGGGAACGTTGCGCCGCGACGCCGACGCGGGGTGACCCAAAACGCCGCGCTGATATGGCGGAATCGCCCAATGCCGCGAGACGCCCCCGCCGCTCAAGCCGCCGAAGTTCACGTTATGGTCGTCCCAGGCAACCGGCGTGGAGATCGGGCAAGGACACGGCGTCGCCGTCAACCGCCCCGAAAGCGACTCGGTGCCGCCGACGCCCAACACGTGCGGCGCCGCGGCCGGCACGTTGACGCCGATTTTGTTCTTCGACTTCGACGGGTCGTAGCACGCGGATCCGGTGTCGCCGCTCGCCGCGACGAACGTGATGCCGAGCGCCGCAGCGTGGAGGGCGTGCTTCTCGATTGCCTCGTCGAACGCCGGATCGGCGAAGTCGCATTCTCCGAATGACGCGTTGACGATCGATGCCGAGTTGTCGATAATCGCCGCGCGATAGGCGTCGAGCACCGAGATGTTGCTCAGATCGGGCGTCTCGTACACGGTAATGTCGGCACCCGGCGCCAGGGCCGCGATCGCTTCGATTTCGATCATCGCTTCGGTGGGATCGCCGCCGTTGGGTCCTCCGTCGACGCCGGTTTGTACGAGCTTTCCGTGACGGCGAATTCCGTTCTCGGAGAGAAACGCGATGAGATCGGCGGTGTCGATCGAGGACGGCACGATGACGGCGACCGATGCCGTGCGCCCGTCGTATCCGTGCTGCACCGGGAAATCGAAGCCGTCGGCCACCGCGCGCGGCGCCCAGCCGGAGCTGGGACCGTAGGTCGGACCCGTCAGCGGCTTACCGGGGCCAGGACCGACCGGCGTCGGCGACGTGCCGGGCGTCGGTGAGGGCGAGACCGGCGTTCCCGTCAGCGTGACGTCATCGACGTACAGGCTGTCGTACAGGGACTTTTGAGCGCGACCGAAGACGCCGAAAAACAGGTAGAGCCGGCGTCCGGCGTATGCGCGCAAATCGTAGGAGGCGAACTCCCAGTGCCGGCGATCGTTCAAGTTTTTTCGGAGCACCGCCACCACGGTGCCGGGGCTGCTCATCAATCCGATCTCTTGATAACCCTGCGAGAGCTGCGTTACGTTGGTCGCGCCGAACGCGTGCACGCCCAGCACGGCGCGCTGCGGCACGGTGACCCGCTGGCAAACGGCTTGCAGCCCATCGGCGTTGCCGCCGGCCGGCGACTTGGAGCCGAGCAGAAGATCGTACGTGCCCGCGAAGGGGTGCCGGGTCGAAATCTGGGGCGAGTTGCAGTCGGTCCAGTGTGCCTTGCGCTGCTCGAAGCCGCCGTTTTGGATGACGTCGGTTCGCGTGCCCGCGCCGTCGGCGGCGTCCGCTTCGGAAGCGAACACGATCGAGTTCAGCTCGACCGCGTCGATCGACGACTGCAGCGCCGCCGGAATCTGCAGCGGCGAGACGTTGGCGTAGCGGCGACCGTAACGCCCTTCGTCAAAATCGTGAATCTCGGTTTCGAAGAATCGTTGGGCCGTCGCGGCCGGTGCGCGAGCTTCGATCTCGGAGCGATCGGCAGAGGTGCGCACATTCCGAAACCCTGCCGCTCGCAACGCGCCGGCGACGCGCGCTTGTTGCTGCGGTGCCGGCGCGTACCGTGCGGCAAACTCGGCCGGCGTCAAATAGTGGCGGAAGCGGGGCGAATCCGGATCCGAAAGGTCGTCGACCAACCGCTCCAAGGCGTCTTCGTTGCGAAAGCGCAGGACGATCTGCACCAGCACCGGAGCGCCGGGCGCGCGTCTGCCCAGGTCGTGGGCCAGACTCGAGGGGATCGCCGGAACGCTTTGCTCAGACGGGAGAAAGGCGCCCCGCGAGGCGCAGCCGGCCGCCAACGCAACGCCGGCGGCAGCCGCCCAGAACCATCGCCCACCGACCCGGCTCGACCACATGCCTCCTGTATACGATACGCAGGCGCCCGGCGTCCCGGTAGAACGAGCGTAATTTTCGTAAAGGCTCGCGGTACGAGCGCTGCGCCACGCTCCGAGAGGGCAAACGCCGAAGCTGCGACAAGTCGCAAGCCATGCGAAAAATCAACGCCCGCGATCTCGAGCCGATTCGGTGGTCCTCTCCCAAAGGAACGTTCGCGGGGTCGGGAGTTCAGCTCTCGGAAGGGCTCGGACGCGACCGTAACTCGACGGATCTCAACCATCGCCATCCGTTCGACGTCGAGATCCTGCGCGTGCCGCCCGGCAAAACGCCGTATCCCTATCACGCGCACAGCGCGCAGTGGGAGTTCTATCACGTGATCGCGGGGAGCGGCATCGTCCGCGACGACGGCGGGAAGACGCGTGTCGGCGCGGGCGACGCGTTCGTTTTCCGGCCCGGCGAAGCGCATCAACTCTTCAACGACGGCAGCGACGACTTGGTGATCTACGTGGTCGCCGACAATCCCTACGGCGAAGCGGCCTACTATCCGGACAGCAAGAAATGGTCGGTACCGCTGCCCGAGCGGCGGCTGCTGCGCTCCGAGCCGCTCGACTACTTCGACGGCGAGGAGTAGCCGGTTACGGCTTCATCGATTCGAGGTACTGCAGCGACTCCACCACGATTCCGCCGGCGTTCGGCTGCGCGCCGGTGAGAACGGATAACCGCCGCATCGCGCGGTAGAACCGCGCGTACCCCCAGCTCCAGTAGGAGTCGCGCGCCGGGATGACGCTGGGCGGCTCGACGCTCTGTGCGGTCTGGAAGCGGATCGACGGATACGCGCTCACGATCGGGCGATCGATGCGTTCGACGGCCGGCGGATCGGCGACGTACGTCATGAGGTCGACGCGGCGCAGCCCGCCGTCGCGCAACTCGCACATCACGCAATAGCCGCCGGCCGCTTTCCCTCCGGCGTAAAAGTCGTTGATGTCGAGGGTCACGGGCCAAGGGCTGTACGCAACGTAGGCGCGCATCGATCGCGCAAGATCCTCGAGCACGGCTCGGATCGGACGGCCGCGCACTTCGTTGGGCTCGAGATCGAGATTGAGTCCGGCAAAC
>DATJUC010000251.1:0-4875 GCA_035502675.1 Candidatus Acidiferrales bacterium
TTGCATTTCCCTCGAGCGTGCACGCTGCCGCGACGACGTGCGCGACGGGTCCGGATGGAAATCTCTGGTTCGTCTCGCAGTCCGGGGGTGGGTATATCGCTCGCGTCGTGACGGGTACGACGCCGGCGCTCTCTGTGTTTCCGGTCGCGACCAGCGGCGCCATGACGGCGCTTGCCGCAGACGCCCTTGGTCACCTCTGGATTACCGATCCGAGCGACGGCGTCGTGTATCGCGTGTCGCCGTGACCCGAATTCGGGGCTGAGGCCGCCGGCAAGCGGGCCTGGCGGCGCGCCCGGCGAACCAACGCCGGTCAAACCATGGTCATCGAACGGATCAACACCCCCGCCGACGTGAAATCGCTCACGCGCGACGAACTCGACGTGCTCGCGCGCGAGATTCGCGACATGCTCGTCGTTACGTGTTCGCGCAACGGCGGCCACCTCGCGCCCAACCTCGGCGTCGTCGAGTTGACGATCGCGCTGCATCGTACGCTCGACCTGCCGGCCGACAAGCTGGTCTGGGACGTCTCGCACCAAGTCTACGTGCACAAGATCCTCAGCGGCCGGCGCGACCGTTTTCACACGCTGCGTAAGGGCGGCGGCATCTCGGGATTCGCGATGCGCAGTGAGTCGGAATACGATCCGTTCGGCGCGGGCCATGCATCCACATCCGTGTCCGCTGCCTACGGCATGGCGGTAGCGCGCGATCTCGCCGGTGCCGACCAGACGATCGTCGCGGTGCTGGGCGACGGCGCGCTCACCGGCGGCCTCGCGTACGAAGCGCTCAACAACGCGGGCCAGCTGCATTCGAATTTCATCGTGATCCTCAACGACAACGAGATGTCGATCGCTCCGAACGTGGGCTCGATCGCCTCGTATCTCTCGATGTTGCGCAGCAAGCCGTTCGCGAACTTCGTGCGCGAGAAGGCGAAAGACGTCTTCGAGCACATTCCCTTCGGCGGCGCGGCGCGCAAAGCGTTCGCAAGCGCCGAGATGGGCGCGATGCGCTTCGTGGCTCCCGCCGAACGAACGGCGGTCATTTTCGAAGAGCTGGGCTTTCGCTATATGGGGCCGTTCGACGGCCACAACATCGATACGATGGTCGACGCGATCGAAACCGCCCGGAGCATCGACCGTCCCGTGTTACTGCACGTGCGCACGCTCAAAGGCAAAGGCTACGAACCGGCGGAGAAGGATTCGCGGACGTTCCACGGCGTTTCGAGCGCCTTCGACGTGGAGAACGGCAAGCTCGAAATCAAGCCCGACGCGCGCCCCACGTTTTCCGATGTTTTTGCCGGCGCGCTGATCGAACTCGCGCAGACGAATCCGAAGCTCATCGCAATCACCGCGGCGATGCCCGACGGCACGAAGCTCTCGAAGTTCGCCCGTCAATTCCCCGAGCGATTCTTCGACGTCGGCATCGCGGAAGCGCATGCCGTCTGCATGGCCGCCGGAGCCGCGACGAGCGGATTGCAGCCGGTCTGCGCGATCTATTCGACGTTCTTACAGCGCGCGTACGACCAGGTCGTGCACGACGTCTGCGTGCAGAATCTGCCGGTCGTGTTCTGCCTCGATCGCGCGGGGTTCGTTGGCGACGACGGCCCCACGCATATGGGACTCTACGACATCGCCTACCTTCGCACGCTGCCCAACATGACGGTGATGGCGCCGCGGAGCGAAGACGAGCTCTTGCCGATGCTCGCCCATGCGCTGGCCCGCAGCGCGCCGGCGGCAATTCGCTATCCGCGCGGATCGACGAGCGGACGTCATCGCGATCCGGTCGCGCCGATCGAGCACGGCAAAGGCGAGATACTACGGCGCGGTGCCGGCGCCGCCGTGCTTGCACTCGGCAACACGGTCGACGTCGCCCTCGACGCCTACGATCTCTTGGCCGCAGGGGAGTTCGGCCGCTCGGATCGTTTGCCGACCGTGGTCAACGCCCGTTTTGCCAAGCCGGTGGACGAGGCGTTGCTCACCGAACTTGCGGCGGACCACGAGCTGATTCTTACGCTGGAAGAACATTCGCTCGCAGGCGGCTTCGGCTCGGCGGTCGTAGAGACGGTGTCGGACCTGGGCCTAGCGGTCCGGGTACAGCGCATCGGCGTCACGGACGTGCTCGTTGCGCACGATTCCCAGCCCAGTCAACGCGCGCTCTTCGGGCTGTCCGCACAAGCTGTTGCGGAACGGCTCGCGCGCGCGCTCGACCCGCATCAGGAGATACATCGGTGACCCTTCTTGCCGCCGCGGCTGCTGCCGCAGCCAAAGCCGCTCCCGCGGCCGCCAAAGGCGCTCCCCTCAAGATTACGCCGCAGCAACTGCAGGCCGCGGCGCAACCGCTGCAGCCGCCTCCGCCGCAAACGTTCGTGCAGGCGCACGCGGCGTGGCTGACGCACGGCATCGCCGGAATTTTCATCATCGCGGCCATTGCGCTGATCGCGCTGCTCGCGGTGCAGACGACCAAACAGGAAGGTCTTTCAGGCACGATCGGCGGCCGGGTCGAATCGGCCTACTCGCGCATGGGAGCCGAAGAACAGCTCAAGCGCGTCACGGGCTTTACCGCAGTCGTCTTCGTACTCTGCGGCTTCATTCTCTCGCTCACGGGGATCTAGCCACTCTTTGGGCGCGCTGCTCGACGTCCGCAATCTCCGCACGACGTTTCGTACGGAAGACGGTCCCGTCACGGCCGTCAACGGACTCTCGTTTTCGCTGCAGGCCGGGGAGACGCTTGGAATCGTCGGCGAATCCGGGTCGGGAAAATCGGTGACGGCGCTCTCGATCATGCGACTGCTTTCGCGCAACGCGACGGTCACGAGCGATGGCGTGTTCTTCGAGGGCGAAGACCTTCAGAGCAAGTCCGAAGCGCAGATGCGTAAGATTCGCGGCTACAAAATCGCGATGATTTTCCAAGATCCGATGACGAGCTTGAACCCGGTGCTCACGATCGGCGAGCAAATCGCCGAAGCCGTGCGGCTCCATCTGGGCCTTTCGCGTGCGGAGTCGCGAGCCAAGGCCGTCGAGATGCTGGAGAAGGTGCGCATTCCGTCGGCCCAGGCGCGCCTCAACGACTATCCGCACCAGTTTTCCGGCGGCATGCGACAGCGCGTCATGATCGCGATGGCGCTGTCCTGCAATCCGCAGTTACTGATCGCCGACGAGCCGACGACGGCGCTCGACGTCACGATCCAAGCGCAAATCCTCGAGCTGATGAACGAGATGCAGCAAGAGACCGGCGCCGCGATCATCATGATCACGCACGACCTCGGCGTCGTGGCCGAAGTCTGCAAGAACGTGCTCGTGATGTACGGCGGAAACTTGGTCGAATACGGCACCGCAGCGCAGATTTTCAGCGAGCCGAAGATGCCCTACACGCAGGGTCTGCTCGCGTCGCTCCCCCGCGTCGACGAAAGCGAGCACCGCCGGTTGCAGCCGATCAAAGGCCAACCGCCCAATCTGCTCAACTTGCCGACCGGGTGTGCCTTCGCGCCGCGCTGCGATGCGCGCATGCCGGCGTGCGCGAACCCCGTGCCGCTCTACGATTTCGGTGAGGGTCACACGGCGCGCTGCGTGCTCTACGACGGGAAAGTTCCATGTCGCTAGTCGAGGTCCGCGACCTCTATAAATATTTCCCCATTCACGCGGGCTTGCTTTCGCGTCACGTGGCCGACGTAAAGGCCGTCGACGGCGTCAGTTTCAACATCGACGCGGGTGAGACGCTCGGTCTCGTCGGCGAGTCCGGCTCCGGCAAAACCACGATCGGCCGGATGCTCTTGCACCTCTTGCCGGCGACCAAAGGATCGATTACCTACGACGGCGCCGAGATCACCACGATGCGCGCCGACGACGTTCGCAGGCTCCGCCGGAAAATCCAGATCATCTTCCAAGATCCGTTTGCGAGCCTCAATCCGCGCATGACGATCGGCGACATCATCGGCGAGCCGTTGCGCATCCACAGGATCGCGAGCGGAAAGGCGGCCGAGGAACGCGTGCAAGAGCTGCTGCGCCTGGTCGGCTTACGGCCGTACAGCGCAAATCGCTATCCGCACGAGTTCTCCGGCGGACAGCGCCAGCGCATCGGCATCGCGCGAGCGCTCGCCGTCGACCCAAAATTCATCGTCTGCGACGAGCCCGTCTCGGCGCTCGACGTGTCGATTCAAGCGCAGGTCATCAATTTGCTGGAGGATCTCCAGCAGCAACTCGGCCTGACCTACCTGTTCATCGCGCACGATCTCTCGGTCGTCCGGCACATCTCGACGCGCGTCGCCGTCATGTATGTCGGAAAAATCGTGGAATTGTCGTCGCGTGACGCGCTCTACGAACGGCCGTTACACCCGTACACGCAGGCGCTTCTCTCCGCAATTCCGATTCCGGATCCGTCGGCCGAACGCCGGCGCAAGCGCATCGTGCTCACCGGCGACATTCCCTCGCCGGTCGATCCGCCGTCGGGCTGCCGGTTTCACACGCGTTGTCCGGTGGCGTTCGATCGTTGTACCGTCGAAGATCCGCCGTTCAACGAATATGCGCCGGGGCATTTCACCGCGTGTCATTGGGTGGAAGAGCACAACGGTGCCGCGCCCGACCTGGCAAACGGCCCAGTCGTCCTCAACCAGATCTGACGCTCTTCGTTTAAAAAGACTGAAGGCGGACGACTTTGTGTCGTCCGCCTTCATTAGAACTGCGCAGTTCGGAAAGTGCTACGCTGCCTTCTTGCGGCGCGAGGCCTTTCTGCGACCGCCGGCTTTCTTACGTCCGCCCGCGGCTTTCTTGCGTCCGCCGGCCTTTTTACGTCCAGCGGCTTTCTTGCGTCCGCCGGCCTTTTTACGCCCAGCGGCTTTCTTGCGTCCGCCGGCCTTTTTACGTCCCGCGGCCTTCTTGCGTC
>DATJUC010000252.1:0-2326 GCA_035502675.1 Candidatus Acidiferrales bacterium
TTTCGGATCAGCCTCACCTATCACCGATTTGTAATCTGCGTCCGAGAACGCCCACCATTGGCGCTTGCCCTTTCGGATGCCGTAGAGGGGCGGCTGCGCGATGAAGACGTGGCCCTCCTCAACCAGCGGGCGCATCTGCCGGTAGAAGAACGTCAGCAGCAGCGTGCGAATGTGCGAGCCGTCGACGTCGGCGTCGGTCATGATGATGATTTTGTGGTAGCGCAGCTTCTGCAGCGTGAACTCGTCGCCGAACCCGGTGCCCAGCGCCGTGATCATCGTCCGAATCTCTTCGTTGGCCAGAACCTTGTCGAGCCGGGCCTTTTCCACGTTGAGAATCTTGCCGCGCAGCGGGAGGATCGCTTGAGTGTTGGGGTCGCGACCGCCCTTGGCGGTGCCGCCCGCCGAATCGCCCTCGACGAGGAACAGCTCGCTCTCGCTCGGGTTGGTGTTCTTGCAGTCTACCAACTTGCCCGGAAGCCCCGAGCCTTCCAGGGCGTTCTTGCGGCGCGAAAGATCGCGCGCTTTCTTGGCCGCTTCGCGAGCCCGCTGCGCCTGCATGCACTTGTCGACGATCGCGCGCGCGAACTTCGGGTTCTCCTCGAAAAAGAACTCGAGCCGCTCGTTCACCAGGCCGTAGACGATGCTGCGCACGCGCGCGTTGCCGAGTTTGGTCTTGGTCTGACCTTCGAACTGCGGGTCTTGCAGCTTGACCGAGACGACGGCCGTCAAGCCCTCCATGATGTCGTCGGTCGAGAGCGATCCGTCGGACTCCTTGAGGCTTCCGCGCTTGCGCGCGTAGGCGTTGACCGCATTGGTGACGGCGGTCCGGAACCCCAGGAGGTGCATGCCGCCCTCGATGGTGTTGATGTTGTTGGCATACGAGAAGATCTGTTCGGCGTACGTGTCCGTATACTGCATCGCGACTTCGACGTCGACGCCGTCGCGTTCGGAATGCGTCGAGATGATCGGATGCAGCGGATCCTTCTTTTGGTTGAGCCACTCGACGAACGAAAGGATGCCGCCTTCGAACTTGTAGGTGCGCTCGCGCGGCTCGTCGCCGCGCTCGTCACGCAGCGTGATCGACAGCCCGCGGTTGAGAAAAGCCAGCTCGCGCAGGCGTTTTTGCAAGATGTCCCAGTGGAACTCGGAGACCTCGAACATCTCGGGATCCGGCTTGAACCATTGCAGCGTGCCCGTGCCTTCGACCTTGCCGATTTTCTTGAGCTTCTGCGTGGTAATGCCGCGCACGAACTTCATTTCGTAGAGGTTGCCGTCGCGCTTGACGCGCGTGATCATCCACTCCGAAAGCGCGTTGACGACCGAGATCCCGACGCCGTGCAGGCCGCCGGAGACCTTGTAGCCGCCCTTGCCGAACTTGCCGCCGGCGTGCAGGATCGTCATCACGACCTCGACGGCCGGCATTCTCTCTTCGGCGTGGATGTCGACCGGAATGCCGCGCCCGTCGTCCTCGACCGAGCACGAGGCATCCTTGTGAAGGACGACGCGCACGTTTTTGGCATAGCCGGCCAGCGCCTCGTCGACCGCGTTGTCGACGGCCTCGTAGACGAGCTGGTGCAGCCCGCGTTCCGCGGTGTTCCCGATGTACATGCCGGGGCGTTTGCGAACCGCCTCGAGGCCGCGAAGGACCTCGATCTGTTCGCCGGTGTAGTTGTTGTTCGACATTCCTGTTACGTCTGCGTTTCCGTTCCGTAGATCAATTGGTGCAATTCGTCACCCAAGACGTCCCGCACCGTCGCCGGCCGAATCTCCTCCGGCGCGAGTTTGCTCTTCAGCAACACGTACGAGCTGGCGATGGAGCGCTCTCTCCCGTCGCGCGACAGCCGTTTGCTCTGCACCGCTTTCGTCAGCGCGTCCCACCACCGCGAAAGCAGGATCGAGCGAATCTCGTCGTACTCGCCCGGCGTCAGCTCGTCGACCAGCGCCGCGGTCGCCGCGTAGCCCAGCCACGGCGCCTCGTAGAGCAGCCTGGCGACTTGGCCGGTTCGCCGTTGAGTTCGAGCGTTGGTGCAGGTGATGCAGAGCGAGCCGTCGCCCGGGGCGATAGACGCTCCGCACGAGGAACATTCTTTCCACCCGGAGGCTCGTTTCGCCCGCCGATCCGCTTCGACGCCGGCCCGGAACCGAGCCAGCGACTCGGCCGCCGTCGCCGACGGCGCCGGCTTTGCGCCGCCCCGCGGCGGCCGCACCGGCGGCGCGGCGGCGGGCGCCGCCGGACGGCCTCGCGGCGCCGAAATCGTCCCCACCTTAAACCGCAGCTGCCGGACGGGAGTTTGCGGGAAGCGCGCCCGGACGGCGGCCACGATCC
>DATJUC010000253.1:0-12799 GCA_035502675.1 Candidatus Acidiferrales bacterium
AGCGGCGGTGCGACCTCCAGGCCCTTCTTGCTCTGGACGTAACCCGTCGCCATCGGCTGCAGGCGCGGCTCGTCGTCGATGAATCCGCTATGCGTCATCGCGGCCGGAGCGAACTCGTGCGCGCGCACGTAGCGCTCCCACGGGGTGCCCGATGCGCGCTCCACGATTTCACCGAGCAGGATATAGTTGGTATTGCTGTACGCGAACTTGCTGCCGGGCGCGAAGGCCAGCGGCTTGTTTGCGACCAGCGCCAGGATGCGCGCGAAGCTCGGAGCCTGCGTCGTCGCAATTTTGACGAAACCGTCGACCTCCGTGTAGTTGTAGATTCCGGTGGTCTGCTGCAGCAGCTCTCGAATCGTCACCTTGGCGCCCCGCCGGTATTCGGGAATCCAGCGCGCCAACGGGTCGTCGAGCGAGAGTTTCCCGGCCTCTTTCAACTGCAGGATGGCGGCAGCGGTGAACTGTTTGGTAATCGAACCGATTTCGTAGTGCGTCTGCACGGTGGCCGGTACGCGCCGCGCGAGATTCGCGAAGCCGAAGGCTTGCGCGTATGCGACCGCACCGTCGCGCGAGACGGCGGCGACCACGCTCGGAAGATGCCCGGCGCTCACGATCTTGGCAACGGCCGAATCGATTTGCGCGACGGTCGCCGAATCGGCAGGCGCGGGCGAAACGCTGGCAGTGGACGGCCCCGCGGCGGCTGGACCGCTCCACCCCGCGATCGCCGCTGCCAGCGCAACGGCGGCCGCCCCGCGACTCCGCGCTTTCCCGCCGCCGTCCGATTCCAGGGCTGCCCCGGCCCGCGGCCGAACGATGCGATCTCCTAAGAGTCCAGGAGGTTCATTCATGTCCGCACCTTTCTTCATTCGTGCGGCCGCTGCGAGCGCTTTGCTCCTCGCGGCTTCGTCGCTGCCCGGGGCCGCTCAGAGCGCCATCGCCGGCAAAATGGTCGTCAAGGCGGCCAACGATTTCGTCGCCAAGATCGATGCGGAGAACTGTCAGCAGTTTGCCGCGACGATGTCGCAGATGAAATCCGGAGGCGGCTCGACGAGTTCCGCTACGGCGAAGCTCAAAAGCAATCCCGGCCTGCGGACACAGTTCGTCGACATCGTTGCCGCACCATTGCTCAACAAGATGATCGACTGCAACATGACCCCCTAACGTGCGCGGACGGCACGGTGTCGAGACGCGCGTTCCCCTCGTCGGGCGGGAACGCGAGCTCGCGCAGCTCGAACGGCTCGCCGGCGAGCGCGCGTGCGTCGTGATCGTCGGCACCGGCGGAGTCGGGAAGTCGCGGCTCGCGCTGGAAGCGGCGTTGCGATGGGAAGAGCGCCACGGCGGTACCGCGGCGTTCGTCAATTTGACCGGCGTCGGAGCCGATGCCGTCGCCGGGACCGCCGTCGACGCCCTGGGACTCCAGTGGGAAGCCGGGCGCTCGCTGCTGCAAACGCTCGGCGGTCCGCAGCCGCTGCCGGCCGGGCTGGTCGTCGTCGACAACTGCGAGGACGCCGCCTCGGCGGCGCGCGAGGTTATCGAGCGTCTGCACGCACGCGGCGTCGCGGTGGTCGCCACCAGCCGGTCACCGCTCTACGTCCGCAACGAAACCGGGTTCGAGCTGGCGCCGTTCGATCTGGCCGAGGGCTGCGCGTTCTTCGCGGCCCGCGCCAAGCTCGCCGACGTCGACGTTCGCCTGGACGGCGCGGAGGGCGACGCCGCCCGCTCGATCGTCAAACGGCTCGACGGTTTGGCGGTCGCGATCGATCTCGCCGCCGCGCGCTTGGCATCGTTGAGCGTCGAGGAGCTCGATCGCGAGCTGACGCGCCCGCGGCCGGTACACTTTCGCGGCTCTTCGGTTTCCGAGCCGCGTCACCGCACGCTCAATCGCGTGGTCGACTGGAGCTTGGAGAAACTGGACGAAACCGCCCGCTTCGCGTTTGCCGTGGCCGGACGCTTTGCCGCAACCTTCGATGCCGGCGACGTCGGCGCGCTCGTGCCGCAAGCGTCGGGTGAGGTCGAGCGGGTGCTCGAGGAGCTGGCCGAACAGTCGCTGCTCGTACGCGTCGCGACCCCGCATGCCTACCGGATGCTCGCGCCGATCCGCGCGGTTGCGAAACGGCGTTTGGAACTGCTCCTGGAACGCCGCAAAATCGAAGAGCGCTTCGCGCTGCACGTCGCCGCGCTGGCGTCGCAGCTCAAGGCGCGGATCGCGGACGCGGTCGGCGCCGGCGCGCTGCGTGACATCGCCGAGCGCTACGACGATCTGCTCTCCGCGCTCGAGTGGGCGCTCGGCGATCCCAGAGAGCGGCTCGCGCGCGTGCTGCCCGTGGTCTCCGTGCTGGGCGAGCTTTGGACCGACGGCGGCCGCTCGGCGGAGGGTGCGCGCTGGTGCGCGCGCGCCATCGAGGCCGGCGGTACGCTCGACCCGCTCGACCGGGCGCGGCTGCATTATCTCGCGTTACGCATCGCGTACGTCGCTTGCGATTACGACCGCATGCTCGAGCTCGGTCCGCAGCTGGTCAGCGCGTTTACGATGGGCGGCGACCGGCTCGGACTGGCGCGCGCGTACAACGGTCTGGCGGTCGCCTCGATGCACTCCGGCCGCTTCGAGGAGGCGTCGACGTACGCCGGCACGGCGCTCGCGCTCTACCGGTCGTTGCACCACGACGCCGGCATCGCCAGCGCCCTGATCAATCAGGGATCGATCGCGCTGGAAGGCTCGCGCGATGCCGCGACCGCGCGCCGGCGCTATCTCGAAGCGCTGCCGATCGCGCAGCGCGCGCAACGCGAAGCCACGCTGGCCCTGGCCTACGGCAACCTTGCGGAGGCCGCGTACGGCTTGGCCGACGCCGCTCAAGCCGAAGAGTACGCGCTCCAAGCTCTCGAGCGTTTCGAACGCACCGGGGATCGCCCGCGTGTCTGCTGGGCCCTGCAGTCGCTCGCACGCGCGCATCTGCTGCGCTACCGCAACGCGCCCGATCCGGCGTTACTCGCGTCGGCCGCATCGGCCGCCGATCGCGGCCTCGCCGTCGCGGAACGCGAGTATCATCCGGACTATCTCGCCCTGGCGTTGGAAACGTCGTCGCGGATCGTCGCCGGCTCGGGCGACGTACTCTCGGCTGCGTTCTTGGCCTCGGCCGCCCAGCGCGTTCGTCGCGAACGCCGGGTTCCTGCGTTCGGGTACACTCTCGACGACGCCGTCGCCGCCCTCGCGCACCTCGAGCGCGAGCTCGAGCCCGCGGCCTACGCAGCCGCTGCGCAGCGCGCTCAAACCGAGCCGTTGGAGGCGTTCGCAGGCCTCGCGCGGGCCGCCCTCGCGGCGGTGCGCGAACGGCCGGCGCGAAGTCCCGCGCCGTGACCGCCGTCGCGTTGCTCGGATTGCCGACCGATCGCAACTCGTCGTACCGTCGCGGGCCGGCCGCCGCGCCGCCGGCGATTCGCGCCGCGCTCTGGAATGAAGGCGCAAACCCATATACGGAATCCGGTTTGAATCTGCGCGCGGCGGGCGTGCTGCACGACGCCGGCGACGTGGCGCTTTGCGAAGACGGCGGCGACTTCGATCGTATCGTCGATGCGGTTACCGCCGAGCTCGAGGCCGGCCGGCGCGTGCTCTCGCTGGGCGGCGATCATTCGGTCACGTATCCGGTCGTCGTCGCCTATAAGCGCCGGTATCCGCATCTCTCCATCGTCCACGTCGACGCCCATCCGGATCTCTATCCGGAGTTCGGCGGCAATCGTTTTTCGCACGCTTCGCCGTTTGCGCGCATTCTGGAAGACGCCGGCGTGGACGCGCTCGTTCAGATCGGCATTCGCACGATGACGCCGCCGCAGCGCGCCGTCGCGGACCGTTACGGCGTTCGGTGTTTCGGACCCGGCGAGCTGGCGGACGCGCGCGCCGCCTTACCGCCGGGGCCCGTCTACGTCACGCTCGATCTCGACGGGCTCGACCCGGCGTTCGCGCCCGGCGTATCGCATCGCGAGCCGGGCGGCCTGAGCGTCCGCGACGTGCTGGCGATCGTACGCGAGATCGAGGGCCCGGTCGTCGGCGCCGACGTCGTCGAGCTCAATCCGCTCGAAGATCCGTCCGGCATGACCGCAACCGTGGCCGCCAAGTTCGTCAAGGAATTCGCCTCCCGGTTGCACTCGGCTTAATCACGCTTCTTCGCTACGGCGGCGAGTCGATCGATTTGGTCAGCCCGCGCGGCGCGTCGCTGTCGACCCCGCACTCGCGCGCCGCGTAAAGCGCCAGCAGCTGCAGGGTCAGCAGCCACGCCAGCGCGTCGTACGCGTCGTCGACGATCGGACCGGCGCGCGCGACGCCGGCGAGCGCTACCGCTCCGATCGCCAGCCGTGCGGCCCCGCGGTCGGCGACGGCGTCGAGTGCGGCGCCGACGGCGGCGGCACCGTCGCGATCGACCAGACCGATGCCGAAGGCGTTGGCGTCGAGCATCGCCGAGGATCCGTGGCGGAACTCGCCGGCGGCAAAACCCTCGGCCCGAACGTAGGCGGCCTCTTTGAACTTCAGCGCGCCTTCGCGCGCGACCGGCACGCCGTAGTCGGTGCCGAGGATCACCACCGCGAGCGCATGCGCGATTGCCGAGGCGGGCTCGCGCAGCGTCGCCGCGCCGTCCGAAAGCCACGCGCGCGCGCTTTTCGCGACGGCCGTCAATGCGGCGGCGCCGCGCTCCGCGCCGCCCGCCAGCAGGGATGCCGCGCCGAGCAGAATCGCAAGGGTCGCGGTGATGCTTTTGGTTGCGGGAATCGCCAGCTCCGGGCCGGCGCCGACGTCGATCGTGACCTCCGCGCGAGCCGACAGCGGCGACTCGACGGTATTGGTCAGCGCGACGATGCGGGCTGCGCGCAAGAGTGCGAGCGCCCCCAGCAGGTCGCTCGAGCGCCCGCTCTGCGAGATCGCGACCACGGTGCGGCCTTCGTAGGCGCGGTGGTCGGCGGCCACTTCGGTCGCCGCGACTGCGTTGGCGACGACGCCGCGCCGGCGCAGCGCCAGCGCACCGGCTTGAGCCGCGAAGAACGAGCTGCCGCTGCCGACCAAGACGACGTCGCCGGCCAGCGCGGCGGCCAGTGCGGAGGCTGCATTCGAGCGCGCCACCCGCTCCCAGACGTCGGGCTGCTCGAAGATCTCGCGCTCGAAAGCCACGCCGAGCTGCATGTCGCGCTTCTCTTGCCGCGCCCGCGGCGCGGCTCCTACGTTCGGGCGCTCTCGGCGCCCATCCGCCACAGCACGTAGACCAGCGCCAGCAGCGACACGCCGCCGAGGAGCGGCACGAACAGCAGCCCCAGCAGCGTGCACAGCGCGATCAGAGCGATCACAATCGGATAGGCGCTGCTGGTCGTGAAAACGCCGACGATCTCGCCCGAAGCCTCGTCGCGGCGCGCGTTCGGATCGTCCCCTTCCAGATCGGCGTCGCGCTCGGCGACCACGGCGTAGCCCGCCGTAAACGCGAGCGCGGCGGTCATGATTCCCAGCAGCGCGGTCCCGGCCGCTTCCTGGTGCGCGACGAAGAAGTACGTCACCGCGATCGCCGCGCCGAATGCGGCCGAGCTGCCGAACAGCACGACGAACGTTTTCATGCGTCCCACGCCGGGCGACGGCTGCGAATTTGCGGAATCGACTCGAAGTTGAACTCCGGCGGCGGCGACGACGCGATCCATTCCAGCGAGTAGCCGCCCCACGGATTGGCCGGCGCGGGGACGCGCTTCGCGGCCGAAACCAGCACGTTGACGAAGAACAGCACCACGCCGATCGCCAACACGACCGTGCCGGCGCTCGCGATCCCGTTGAGCAGCGCCAGATGCTCGACCGGCGGATAGGTATAAACGCGGCGTGCCATGCCTTCGAGGCCCATGAAGGCCATCGGAACGAAGGTCACGTTGAATCCCACGAACGTGAAGGCGAAGCACCATTTGCCCAGCCGCTCGTCCAGACAGATGCCGAAGATCTTCGGGAACCAGAAGAACAGCGCCGCAAACAGCGCGAACATGCTGCCGCCGCCCAGCGTATAGTGGAAGTGCTGCACGATGAAGTACGAGTCGTGCGCGTCGTAGTCCAGCGGCGGCGAAGCCACCATGACCCCGGTGATGCCGCCGATCAAGAAGTTCAGCATGAATCCGATCGCAAACAGCATCGGGGTCGACAGCTCGATCGATCCCTTCCACATCGTTCCGATCCAGTTGACGAACTTCACGCCGGTCGGGACGGCGATCAGGAACGATACCGCCGAAAAGAACGGGTTGCTGACCGCTCCGGTGGTGAACATGTGGTGCGCCCAGACGCCCAGCGACAGGCCGGCGATCGCAAATGCCGCGATCACCAAGCCGACGTAGCCGAAGACCGGCTTACGCGAAAAGGTCGCCACGATCTCGGTGACGATGCCGAAATAAGGCAGGATCATCACGTAGACCTCGGGGTGCCCGAAAAACCAGAACAGATGCTGGTAGAGAATCGGGTTTCCGCCGTACGGCGCGTCGAAGAAGTGGCCGCCCAAGTGCCGATCGATCAGGAGCATCGCGAAGACCGCCGCCAGCGACGGGAACGCCATCAAAATCAGCACCGACGTCGCCAGCATCTCCCAGGTAAAGATGGGAATTCGGAACATCGTCATGCCGGGCGCGCGCATTAGAAATACCGTCACGAGGAAGTTGATCGCGGTCAGAATGGTCGAGACCGACGCCATCAGGAGGCCGACCAGCCACATGTCTTGCCCGGCGCCGGTCCCTTGCGCGATCTCGGAGAGCGGTGCGTAGGCCGTCCAGCCCGCCGCCGCGGCGCCGCCGTAGCTGGCCAGCCCGGCGAAGACGGTGAGCCCGCCCAAGACGAACAGCCACACGCCGATGGCGTTGAGGCGGGGAAAGGCCATGTCGGGCGCGCCGATCTGGAGCGGGATCAAGAAGTTCGCCAATCCGATGCCGAACGGCGCGATGACGAAAAAAATCATCGCCGTCCCGTGCAGCGTGAAGATCTGATTGTACAGATGCGGTCCGAGAAACGTGTTCTCGGGGACTGCCAGCTGCGCTCGGATCAGCATCGCCGAGATTCCGGCCAGCACGAAGAACCCGACCGTCGCCACGATATACGTCGTGCCGATCTTCTTGTGATCCGTCGAGGTAATCCACTCGATCACGGCCGCAGCGCTCCGCTCGAGGCGAGATACCGGTCGTACGCGACGTCCGGCACGACGTCGACGTAGAACGTCATCCACGCGTGGTCGAGGCCGCAGAACTGCGCGCAGCGGGAAGGGAAGACTCCCAGCCGGTCCGGCGTCACGTCGAAGACGTTGGTCATGCCCGGAATCGCGTCGCGCTTGAACAGAAACGCCGGAACCCAAAACGAGTGCGTAACGTCGACCGACGTCAAATCGATCTCGGTCGTCCGGCGCAGCGGGAGGTAGAGGGTCGGCGGGTGCATCGGCGTTCCCGAAACCGTGACGCCGGTTCCGGGATACGCGAACCGCCACGACCAGCGAAAGGCCGTCACCGCGACGCGCGACTGCGGCGCCGCCGAAACGCGATCGACCGGTATCTCGATCAGAAACGTGTACGCAAAGAGCCCGCACACGATCGCCAGCGGAATCGCGACGTAGAGAATCTCCAGCGGGGGATTCCCTTCGAAACGCGCCGGACTGCGTCCGTCTTTGCGGCGATAGGCGATCAGGCACCAGAAGATGCACGCGTAGACGAACGCGCCGACGGCGATTCCGGCGGCGATGAAGACGAACCAATCGGCACGCATGGCGACGCCTTGGAGCGACGCCGGTTCGATCAACGACCTCATCGGCGTGTGATTACCCAACGCCGAGTCTAGGGAACCGCGAGCGCGGGTAAAGACCCGCTATGATCCGCACCGCGAATGGGAACGCTCGCTCGGCTGCGCCGTTGCCGATTCGCGCGCACCCTCTGGTGTTAGGAGTCGTGCTCTTCCTCGCTTCCGAGCTGATGTTCTTTGCGGCGTTATTCGCATCGTACTACGATTTGCGCGCCAATCGCGCGGTCTGGCCGCCGCCGTACGTGCATCTCGACATGCTCGAATCCGGAGCGGGAACGTTCTTGCTCTTCTTCGCCAGCCTCGTGATGGTGCTGGCGACGCGGGCGATGGCCAAGCACAACGTGAGCGCCGCCCGCCGTTGGACGGCGTCGGCGATCGTGGCCGCGACCGGCTTCGTCGTGCTCTCGATCCACGGCTACCTCGACGACCGTTTCAGCATCGCGACCAACGCGTACGGATCGATTTACTTTACGATGACCGGCTTTCACTTGCTCCACGTGATCGCGGGCGTCGGGATTCTGAGCGCGCTGTTGGTCGGGATGCGCAGCCGGGCGCTTACCGCCAACCAGCGCGCGGGGGCCGAAGCGATGACCTATTACTGGCACTTCGTCTTCATCGTCTGGCTGGGGATCTGGGGCACGATCTACGTCGTCCGATGAACTCGCGAGAGCGCGCGATCGCCGGCGCACTCATCGTGGCGATGTTCGGAAGCCTGGGTTTCGTCGCCGCATACGCGACCGGAGGCGACCGGCTTTACGAAGGGATCGCGCTGGCCGCGGCGTTCGGCGGGCTTTGCGCAACCGCGATCGGCTGGGCGTTCTGGATCGTTCCCGACGAGCAAGTCGCCGACGCCATCGAGGAGTATCCCTCGCCGCCGGAGGTTCGCGGCGCGCTGGCGGGCGAGCTCAGAACCGATCTGCGCGAGGTCTCGCGACCGCGCGCGCTGGTACGGCTGCTCTACGTCGCCGCCGGCTGCGTCGTCGCGGCGCTGCTGGTTCCGATCCGGTCGCTCGGGCCCAACGACCAAGGCCGGCTCTTTCACACGCGCTGGAAGCGCGGCGACCGTCTGGTCCGTGAGGACGGCAGCGCGGTCCGCGCCGCCGATTTGAACGTCGGTTCGATCGTGACCGTTTTTCCGGAAGGCTGGCTGGGTGACGCGCAGTCGCAGGCGGCGCTGATTCGCGTCCCTTCGGACACGCCCGGCACCGCGCAAGGATATCTCGCGTATTCGCGCGTCTGCACGCACGCCGGCTGTCCGGTGGCGCTCTATCGCGCGTCGGCCAAGCAGTTGCTCTGCCCGTGCCACCAGTCGGTTTTCGACGTCCTGCGCGACGGCGCGGTCGTCTCCGGACCGGCCGATCACGCGCTGCCGCGGCTGCCGATCGAGGTCGCCGCCGACGGCACGCTGCGCGCGCTCGGCGACTTCCCCGTTCCGGTCGGGCCCGGCTTCTGGGAACGCGCGTGATCGAACGGCTGGTGTTGTGGTTCGACGACCGCCTGGGCGCGGCGCCCTTTCTGCGCCACGCACTGCGCAAAGCGTTTCCCGATCATTGGTCGTTCATGCTCGGCGAGATCAACCTGTACGCCTTCATCGTGCTGGTCGCAACCGGAACGTTCTTGGCCTTCTTCTTCGATCCCAACGCCTCGGAGATCGCGTACCACGGGCCGTACGCGCTGCTCGACGGCGAGATGGTTTCGCGCGCCTACGCGTCGGCGCTCGATCTCAGCTTCAAAGTCGACGGCGGATTGCTGATCCGGCAAATCCATCACTGGGCCGCGCTGGTCTTCGTGGCCGGAATCGTCGTGCACATGGGCCGGGTGTTCTTCACCGGCGCCTTCCGAAAGCCGCGCGAGATCAACTGGGTCGTCGGGATGATGCTCTTCATGCTGGCGATGCTGGCCGGGTTCACCGGGTACTCGCTGCCGGACGATTTGCTCAGCGGAACCGGTTTGCGCATTGCCGATTCGGTGCTGCTCTCGGTTCCGGTCGTCGGTACCTGGGCGTCGATGCTGATCTTCGGCGGGATCTTTCCGACCGCGCGCATGATTCCGCGGCTGTTTTTCACGCACGTCTTCATCTTGCCGGCGCTCATCGCCGCCGCGATCGCCGTGCATCTCGCGATCCTCTGGCGTCAGAAGCACTCGCAGTTTCCCGGCCCGGGACGCACCGAGCGCAACGTCGTCGGCTCGCCGATGTTTCCGCGCTACGCGCTCAAGTCGATCGGATTGATGCTGGCGGTTGCGTGCGTGCTGGCCGCGCTCGGCGCGCTGGTTCAGATCAATCCGATCTGGATCTGGGGACCGTACCATCCGTGGCAGGTTCTCAGCCCCGCGCAGCCCGACTGGTACGTCGGCTGGATCGAAGGTGCGCTGCGCCTCGGTCCACCGCTCGCCATCCACCTGTGGGGCCACACGGTTCCGTCGCCGTTCTGGGCGGGCGTCTTGCTGCCGCTGCTCCTCTTTGCGGTCGTGCTGCCGTGGCCGTGGATCGAAGCCGCGCTCTCGGGCGATCGCGCGCCGCACCAGCTCCTCAACGTGCCGCGCGACGTCCCGGTGCGCACCGCCTTCGGCGTCGCGATCTTCGTGCTCGCGCTGGGACTGACGCTGGCCGGCAGCGACGACGTGGCGGCGCGCTACACGCACGTTCCGGTCACCGATTTCACGCGGTTCTACCAGTACTTCTGCCTGCTCGGTCCGCCGATCGCGTTCGGAATCGCGTACGCCGTCGCGTCCGAGCTGCGCGCGAAGGGCGGCGTACACAAAGCCAAGCGCGTACGTCTGCGCCGCAACGCCCGCGGCGGCTTCGACGCCGAGGAGTTGACGTGAGCGCGCGATCGATGGCGGCGCTGGCGGCCGCGCTTGTGGTCGCCGCGGCCGCGTTTTCGCCGGTCTTCGACCGGCTGGCCGACGCGTCGTTCGCTTGGCACATGGTACAGCACTTGGCGTTGCTGTTTGCGGTGCCGCTGCTGCTGCTGTCGGCCCGCCCGTTCGGGCTGTTCGCCGCGGCGGCCGGAAAGCGCCGCACCGCAGCGTTCGTCCGCGCCACCCGGCCGCTGCACGCGCTCGGCCGGGCGCCGGTGGGACTGTGTGCCTTGATTGCGGTTCTCTGGGTCACGCACTTTTCCGGGCTCTACGAAGCCTCGCTCGAGCATCCGCTCGTCCACGTCGCCGAACACGGGCTTTATCTGCTGGCCGGCACGCTGTTTTGGCTTCCGGTGCTCGCGCCGCCGCCGTTACGGCCCGCGAGCTTTCCCGAACGCCTCTTCTATCTCACGATCGCGCTGCCGCAAGGCGCGCTGCTCGGAGCCGCACTCGACGGAGCGCGTGCGCCGCTCTACGCCCACTACGCGGCGCTGGCGTCGCCCGCGGCCGCGTTGACCGACCAGCACGCCGCGGCCGCGGTCATGTGGATCGGCGGCGGACTGACGATCTTCGCGGCGCTGCTCTCGACGCTCGGCGTGTGGGCGTTACGCGAAACGCGCGCCGAGCCGGCGGCGAGCCTCTCGTGACGGCCTTCTCGGCGGCCCGCGCGGTTGCGGCCGCCGTCGCGCTCGCGGCCTTCCCGCTGGCCGCGAATGCGGCCAACGGCAATACCGGCGCACGGCTCTACACGATCTCGTGCTCCTCGTGCCATGGAGCCGACGGGCAAGGCTCCAACCTCGCGCCGTCGCTGGTCGGCCAATCGGCCGACGCCATCCGTTTCATGCTGGACACCGGGCGCATGCCGGCGTCGGCCCCCAACGCCAACGGCATCCACCGCACCCCGCGCTTCTCGCAACCCGAGATCGACGCGATCGTCGCATACGTGCTGAGCTTCAATCCCGCGCCCGTCGATACGAGCTTGCCGCGCGTCTACGCCGGCAATCCCGTTCGCGGACGCGCGCTGTTCGCCGAACACTGCGCGGTCTGTCACGATGCGTCCGGCGCCGGCGGTTCGGTCGGTTACGGCAACGTCGCGCCGGCGCTCACCAACGCGACCGTCTTCGAGGTGGCCGAGGCGATTCGCGCCGGCCCCGGCGTCATGCCGCGCTTCGGACCCGACGTGCTGAGCGACCGCGACGTGAGCGACATCGCATACTTCGTCAACGATCTCCAAACGCACGGCAGCCAGCCCGGCCAAATCAACGCCGGGGGCATTCCGTTGGGCCGAGTCGGCCCGGTGCCGGAGGGGTTGATCGCATGGATCGTCGGGCTCGGCCTTCTGGTTCTGTTCGTGCGCGCGATCGGGACGACGCAGTAATCTTTACTCCTTGTGGACTGCACGTTGATGCGTTAACGAATGGCGGAACGAGGACCGAGTGTAACCTCACGCCATGGGCAAGCTTCCGGCCCGCCCGCAACTGCACGATCAATTTCCGACGACTCGCCTGAGCGTTCCGAACTTGGCCCGGCTCGTGTGGCATCTGCGCGACGCGAGCATCCAGCACAGCGTGACCATCGTCCACGCCGTGCAGCACGGCGAGGGCGAGCTCGCGCTGTCGATTGCCGCGGCCCGCATCGTCCGCAACGGCGTGAAGATCGCCGGCCCCGAGCCCTGGACCGTCATCGACACGGTCGAATACGGTTTGCGCGTCGGCGCCAAGGTGATCTTCGCCGGCGAGCTGCGCCGCGCCGAGGATTCGCGCGCGCTGCGTGCGGCGGCGTGCTTGGGGGTCAAAGCCGTCGGCGTGGTCACCAAACAGTTCTTCGCCGAAGCGCAGACCATGGTACGGGCGCTAGGTCCCTGGGCAAGCTGCCATTTGGAGTTTTTCAGCGTGTCGTCGGAGCTGTTCGAAGGCCTGTCGACGTTCCCGTCCGACCCGGCGGTTTAGCGCGAACGGCCCCTCGTCGGGCCGGTCAGCCCGCGTTTCTGAAGCAGCGTGTGGATCGCGCTGTGGCCGCCTTTGTGCTTCTCGCAGTGCTGCTGGTTGCAGTTGAACTGCTTGCAGCGCTCGCGAGCCAGCGTCTCGCAGCCGGGCGTTTCGCAGGTGCGCCGCTCTTGCGACGTGACCCGCGACCACTTTCGCTTCGGTGACGGCA
>DATJUC010000254.1:0-2730 GCA_035502675.1 Candidatus Acidiferrales bacterium
CCCGAAAGGCTGGCATAGCCCGGATACGTGCCGGTCTTGATGACCTGGTTGATGAAGCCCGAGGTGCCGTTGGACGCGATGGAGGACGGGCCGCCACCGGTGTAGACCTCGAGCTGCTGCAGACCCAGGTTCGATTCGGTCGACGAGTTGTAGTTGTCGAACGAGCGGTTGACGGGGATACCGTCGTATTCGAAGCCCGTGAAGAACGGGTTCTCACCGCGGACGACCGTCGACTGATTCCAGCCCATGCCGAACGCGCCGACGTAGACGCCGGGGACGCTCGAGATGGCGGAATACGCGCTGTTCAAGTTGCCGCCGCCGTTGGACGACGAGGCTGCTTGAATCTGCGACGAGTTGACGCTGTACAGGTCGCCGCCCACGCCGGCCTTCACGAGTGAAGAGGCCGCGGTCGCGGTCACGCGAGCGATCTGCTTGAGCGATTTCTGCATCGTCACGTTGACCTGAATCGTCTGGTCGGCGAAGACGATGTTGCCGGGGAGCGCGACGGGCGTATAGCCTTCCTTGGTCAGGTTGATCGTATACGTATCCGGCGCGAGGTTGAGGAGGTCGAAGTGACCGCCTGCGTCCGTCGTTGCGTTAGCAGTTTGAGACGGGGAGACTGCCTGTACCGTTACACCGGCAACGGGCGCCCCACTGCTATCCTTCACCGAACCGGCCAAGCCGCCAGTCGTTCCCGCCAGTGCCCATGTTCCCTGGAGCAGGAAGCTAACCAGCAGCGTTGCCGCTACGATGCCACGACGGAGGGTTCGCGAGTTACTCATTCTGTGCCCTCAATCAGTGTAGTGACTAGCGTCACAAGAGGGCGAGCCGAGGGCCCGCTGGGCCTCAGCTTCTTCTCAGGTGACGCAAAGGCGGCACTTAATCACGCCTCGGGCCTGTTCCTTTATCGCCACCTTAACCTCGGAAACTAGACTGGGGTCGCCATTCGGGCCGCTAGCAACGCCGGGATGTCCGAGGGGCGCTCGGCGACCGGGACGCCGGCCGCGGCAAAGGCCCTAATCTTGCTCTCCGGCGTCCCGAAGTTGCCGGAAATGATCGCGCCGGCATGGCCGAGCGACTTACCCGGCGGGGCGTTCCTGCCGCCGATGAACGCGACCACCGGCATTCCGGGCATATGCTCGGCGACGAACGCGGCGGCGTCTTCCTCGTCGGAGCCGCCGATCTCGCCGCAAACGACGACCGCATTCGTCTCAGGATCGTTGGCAAACTCGCGCAGGCAATCGACGAAGGTCGTGCCGATGATCGAGTCGCCGCCGATGCCGACGCAGGTCGACTGGCCGAGCCCGGCGCGCGTGAGGCCGTCGACGACCTCGTAGGTCAGCGTGCCGGAGCGCGAGATCAGGCCGACGTTGCCTTCTTTAAATACGTGCCCCGGCATGATGCCGACGGAGCTTTTTCCCGGCGAGATGAGGCCGGGACAGTTCGGGCCGATGATCCGCATGCCGTGGGTCGCGCCCACCACCTTGAGCACGTCGTGCACCGGCACGCCCTCGGTGATGCAGACCGCCAGACCGATGCCGGCTTCGTACGCTTCGTAGAGCGCGTCGGCGGCGAACGGCGGCGGAACGAAGATGCAGGTGTGCGTCGCCCCGGTCGCGTCGACGGCCGCCTTGACCGTGTCGAAGACCGGAAGTCCTTGCGGCGTTTTCTGCCCGCCCTTGCCGGGGGTCACGCCGCCTACGATGTTGGTGCCGTATTTCACCATGCGATCGGTATGATAGGCACCCTCGGAGCCGGTGATGCCCTGCACGATCACCTTACTGTTCTTGTCTAAGAAAATCGACATCGCGTTTCTTTCCGTTCCTTACGCGTTCGCCAACTCGACGGCGCGTTTGGCGCCTTCGTCCATCGTCTCGACCGGCGTCATGCCCGCGTCTGCGAGAATTCGGCGCCCTTCTTCTTCGTTGGTTCCGGTCAGCCGGATGACCAGCGGAATCTTGCGCGAGGCCGTCTCGCGCATCGCCTGCACGATGCCGCGCGCGACCTCGTCGCCGCGCGTGATGCCGCCGAAGATGTTGATGAAGAACACCTTCGCGCCGGTCGTGTTGACGACCAGCTCGTAACAGTTGCGCACGCGCTCGGCGTTGGCGCCGCCGCCGACGTCGAGAAAATTTGCGATCTTTCCGCCGGCGTTGCTCACCGCGTCCATCGTCGCCATCGCGAGACCGGCGCCGTTGGCCATCGTGCCGACGGTACCGTCGAACCGCCGGAAGTTGCGAATGCCGAGTCCGGCTTTGACGGCAAGCTCTTCGTCGGGATCGAGCGGCAGCGCTTTCTGCCACTCCGCGAACTCGGGATGCCGAAACAGGCCGTCGTCGTCGAGCTCGACCTTCGCATCCGACGCGAACACGTTGCCGTCGGCGGTCAGGACCAGCGGATTGATCTCGACCAGCTTCGCGCCGTAGCTGAAGAACAGCTCGTAGAGCGAGCCGACGATGGCCGGAAACTGCTTGCGGTAGCCGGGATCGAGATCGGCGTCGAACGCCAGCTCGCGGCCGATGAACGGCGAGTAGCCGATCGCCGTATCGACGTAAAACTTGGCGATCGATTCGGGATGTTTCTCGGCGACTTCTTCGATGTCCATGCCCCCGAAGCGGCTCACCATGATGACCGGCTTTTTGGCCGCCCGGTCGATCGCGATGGCGCAATACGCTTCCTTGGCGATCGGCAGCTTCTCCTCGACCAGCAGCGATTTGATTTCTTCGCCGC
>DATJUC010000255.1:0-23449 GCA_035502675.1 Candidatus Acidiferrales bacterium
GGGTGGGCCGCGCTGTTCTCCTCGGAGGCGGCGATCCTCTCGTCGTCCTTGCCGGCCAAGATGATCGTGCTCTACGTCATCGGCGTGATCGCCGTGATCGGCGCACTTGCGATGATCGCCGAGGCGGTGGTTCGAGTACTGCGTGGGCCCGGAGGCTGGCTCGTTCGGTCCGGTGAGATCCTCGTCGCTCTGGCCGCAGTCTACGCGATCTGGTTCCTCTTTGCGATGCAGTTCGTGAACTTCGTTACGAACTTCTAACGGGATGCTGGCCGGAGTTCTACTGGCGGTCGCGATCGCGAGCGCATCGCCGGCCGCGAACGCATATGCGACGCCCGGCCGGCGGATCGGCGTGGACGGGCATCGACTGAATATCGTCTGCATGGGCTCGGGCCGGCCGGTCGTCGTGCTCGATGCGGGGCTCGGCGATTGGTCGCCTTCGTGGATTCCGATCCAGCAGAAGCTCGCCTCCAGCACCACGGTGTGTGCGTACGATCGCGCCGGCTACGGATTTAGCGATCCGGCAACTTCGGCGCGCACGTCGTCGACCAACGCGCGGGAGCTACACGACCTGTTGCGATCCGCGCACCTTCCCGCACCGTACGTCCTGGTCGGTCACTCGTTCGGCGGCCTCGACGTGCTGGCTTTCGTGCAGACCTACCGACGCGACGCAGCCGGTTTGGTGCTAGTCGACGCAACCGCTCCGGGTCTGCCAATGCCGGCAGCCCTGAAGCCGCTGATGGACGATCAGCTCGAAGCCGCCGAGAAGTGCGCGCCGGCCGCGCGCGCCGGCCGGTTGGCTCGAGCTTCGCCCACCTTTACGAGTTGCCTCGGCGTGGTGTGGGGCATCGGCTCGCAACCCAATAACGGCGTGACCCCGCGCCTGGTTGCCGCGGTCGAGGCCCAAGCACGCCGGCCCGCGCCCTACGATGCCGTCGCGTCGGAGATGCGAAACTTGACGGCCAGCCAACGTGAAGTGCAAGCAGGGCAACGTTCGTTCGGCGATCTGCCGTTGGAAGTGCTGACGGCGACCACGCACGGCGAAAATCAGATGCCGCCCGCGCTGCGCGCTTCGCTTCAACGATTCGAGAGCGAATGGCGGACCGCCCACCTGCGCCTTGCCGCCCTCTCGACGCGCGGACGCTACGTTCTAGTGCAAAGCGGTCATTACATTCAGTTCGACCGGCCGGACGTCGTGATCGGGGCCGTGCACGAGGTTCTCTCCGAGGTTCGCAGCGCTCGTCCCTAGGAGCGCGTCGCTTCCGCGTACCAGCGCTCTAGATCGCGATGGTAGTCGTCGAGCGCGGACCGGTTCAGATAGATCATGTGGCCCGACTGATAGAAGCCGTAGCTGATGTTGCGTTGCAGCCGCGGCGACAGATTCATGTGTTGTAAGGTGTATTTGGTAGCGAGCCAAGGCGTCGCGAAGTCGTAATAGCCGTTGGCCGAGAAGACGAGCATCTTCGGATTGTCGGACATCGTCTGCGCGAGCTGCGGAGCGACGTTGATATCGTTCTCACCGTCCTGCCAGGACCACAAGCCTTCCTTGGAGATGAGATCGTAGGTGTCGGGCTTATAGGGAATCGGCGGATCGTACTTGAGCGTCTGCCGCAGGTATTGATTCACCGCAGACGTGTACGGCGCGCTCATGGCGTCGTCGCTCGCATCGGATCCGGGATATTCGCTGTGCGGGTCGAGCGTATGGACGGCGAACCGAGCGTCGTAGCGACCCAGCGTTTCGGATCGTCCGCGAAGCAGCGCTCCGAGAAAGCGCCCGTAGGGGACCATCAAATGCGAGTTGACGAGATACTGCACCGGCATTCCGATATAGCCGTGCATTTGTTCGGCGATGGAGCGCACCGCCGACGGGCTCAGCGTGTCGCCCGCAAGCAGCGCGTCGTAGTACGGACCGAGCGCGAAGCTGGCGGCACGCTGGATGAACGCGTCTTCGCTGCCGGCGTGCGGAACGGCGTGGTGATACCACGCGGTGGCCGCCTCGGTTGGAAAATAGAACACGAAGCCGAGGGTGCCGTCGCCGCCGACCGCTGCGTCGACGTACGAGGCGTCTTGCGACCAATCGAGTTGGAAGTCGAGGATCGACGACTGCGAGACGATGCCGTTGAGAGCGATGCCGTCGTTGAAAAGAACCGAAGACAGCTCCGCCGAGCGAGGCGTACCGTAGCTCTCCCCGAACAGAAACTTGGGCGAGTTCCAGCGGCCGAACGCCGTGCAATAGCGCTCGATGAACTGCGCAAACGCCTGCGCATCGTGGTCGAGCCCGAAGAAATCCTTCGGCGTACCGGCGCCCATGATCCGGCCGAAGCCGGTGTTGGGCATGTCGACGAACACGAGATCGGTCTTATCGAGAATCGAGTCGGGATTGTCGACCCAGCGGAACGGGGGCGCACTGGCGAGGCGGTCGCCCGGGGTTACGACGTGCTCTGGGCCGACCGAGCCCATCAGCAGCCACATCGTCGAGCTGCCGGGTCCGCCGTTGTAGAGAAAGGTGACGGGCCGGTGCGGATCGGCGCCGGCGGTGTACGCGACGTACGACATGCGCGCCGTGGGCTGATTCCGGTCGTTCCTCAGCGTGATCGTTCCAACCCGCGCGGTGTAGTCGATCGTCCTGCCGTCGATCCGGATCGAGTGACGCGTGACCGCATCGGGCGTATACGGCATCGAGATCGGTGCCGGTTTGGGTGACGGCGACGGCGCTGCGGCGCCGGTCGCGATCGGGAGCGCGAGGGTCGCGCATGCCGCCGCGACGAGCAGGTACCAAATGGAACGTCGGTCGATCATCAGGAATGCAGCGCCTCGTCGTACCAGTGCTCGAGGTCGCGGTGGTACGCGTCGAGCGCCGATTGATTGAGATAGATCATGTGGCCGGACTGATAGAATCCGAAGCTGACGTTCTTCTGTAAGTCCGGCGGGAGGTTCATGTGCTGCAGGGCGTACTGCGTCGCAAGCCACGGCGTAGCGAAATCGTAGTAGCCGTTGGCCGAGAACACCAGCATCTGCGGATTGGCCGCCATGGTTTGGGCGAGCGCCGGTACGACGTTGATATCGCCCTCCGCCTCTTTCCACGAGCGACGCCCGTCTTTGAAGATTAGATCGTACGTGTTGTAGTTATACGGCAGGGCCGGGTCGTATTTGAGGGTATCGCGCAAGTACGCGTTTACGGCCGTCGTATAGGGCGCCGTCATTGCGTCGCTGCTGGCGTCGCCGCGAGG
Organism: Candidatus Acidiferrales bacterium; assembly: GCA_035502675.1. Lineage (GTDB taxonomy): Bacteria > Vulcanimicrobiota > Vulcanimicrobiia > Vulcanimicrobiales > Vulcanimicrobiaceae > DATJUC01. The sequence goes on from DATJUC010000255.1 coordinate 3,228, forward strand.
CGTCGTCGCCTCCGGGTCGAGCGTCGTCACGGCGAAGCGTGCGTCGTAGCGCCCGAGCGTCTGCCCCCGATCGCGCAGCAGCCCGGCCAGGAAGCGCGCGTACGGCACCATCAAGCGCTCCTCGATAAGGTACTGAACCGGCAAGCCGATATAATCGTGCATCCGCTCGGCCATCGCGCGGGTCGCCGCCGGACTCAACGCGTCGCCTTGCATCAGCGCGTGGAGATAGGACGTCATGGCGAAGTGTGCGGCGTCGGCGATGAACGACTCCTCCGTACCGTTATGAGGAACGGTGCCGTGGTACCACGCCGAGGCCGCCATCGTCGGAAAGTAGAGCGCGTATCCGAGATTGCCGCCCCCGATTGCGGCGTACAGGTAAGGGTAGTTCTGGGACCAGTCGAGGTGGAAGTCCAAAACGCTGGATTGCGAGACGATGCCGTTTAGCGAGATTCCCTGGTTGAACAGGACCGACGACAGCTCGGCCGATCGCGGGGTTCCATAGCTCTCGCCGAACAAAAACTTCGGCGAATTCCAACGATGAAACTCGGTGACGTAGTTCGAGATGAACTGCGCGAAGGCGTCGGCATCGTGCCGCAGCCCGAAAAAGTCTGCGGGCTTCCCGACGCCCAAGATCCGGCCGAAGCCCGTGTTGGGCATATCGACGAAGACGAGGTCGGTCTTGTCGAGGATCGAGTCGCGGTTGTCGATCCAGTGATACGGCGGCGACCCCGCCAGCCGGTCTCCCGGCGTCACGACGTGGACCGGACCGACCGAACCCATCAGCAGCCACATCGTGGAGCTGCCCGGGCCGCCGTTGTAGAGGAACGTGACGGGGCGCCTCGGATCGTCGCCGACCGTATATGCCACGTACGACATCTTGGCCGTGGGCTGGCTCTGCGCGTTGCGAAGCGTGATCGTCCCGACGCGCGCCGTGTAGTCGATTTGCTTTCCGTCGAGCTCGATCGAATGCTGCGTCACCGCATCGGGCGGAAACTGCGCGGCCAGCGACGGAACCGAAGGTTGCGCGGTCGCAGCCGGTGCGGCGCTATTGGATCGCGCTGCGGCGGCCGGCGGACCGCCGGCTAGCGCGCATGCAATCGCCATCGCGAGCGAGCGCTTCAACGTTTCTTTGTGTCGCATGTCTAGGTGATCGAGAGTGTGCCCTCGACAACGTATTTCCTGTTTGCGTGACGTTTCGCGCGGCGCTGCGACCGGACGTCGCGTTGCTTTCGCAATCCGCGGCGCGAAGCGGCGCGCTTTGCAGCGCCGGCTTTAGTCTTGAATCGTACGCAGCAGAAGGGTCGAGTCGTACCCCGCCGAGTCGATCTCTGCGCAAAGCTGCCGGTAGAGTTCCTCCTCGACCTTCGGGGTCCGCGACAGCATCCAAACGAAGCGGCGCTTCGGTTCGCCGACGAGCGCGTAGCGATAGTCCTCTGCGAGCCCAAAAATCCAGTACGGGGCGCTCGGCATAAACGGCGAGAAGCGCACCCGAAGCTTGGCGTTCGTCTCGGGGTCCGCGACCGTCGCCCAGCCGCACGCGGTCAGCGGCCGGCCGTCCTTCGTCGAGCAGCGATTGACGACGCGAATGCGGCCACGAGTGCCGGCGGCGTACTCGGCCGTGGTATTTTTTGCGCAATCGCGTTCGAAGCGCGCCGGATAGCGCGCGATTTCGAACCAACGGCCTTGATAGCGATCCAGATCGACGTAGGGAACGGTTTCGAGCGGCGCGTCGCCGCCCCGCGCGCGCATCGCCTGTACGGCGACGCTCGCAGCCGCAACGGAGCCGCCGATGGCCGCCGCAGCAAGCGCTCGTTTCGAAAAGTGCATGCGCTCTCTCTACCCAGTTCGGAGCCGCATCACCTCCGAGCCGCTCGCGCGAGAAGGAACCCCGAACGCACCGACATGAACCAAGCGCGTATGGTCAAAGATGTAGCGTTCATTGCGTACTCGGTGCGCGACATCCCTCGCGCCGTGGCGTTCTATCGCGACGCCGTCGGGCTGCAGCCGGGTAAGACGTTCGGCGATCACTGGGCAGAATTCGACGTCGGCACGACGGCCTTCGGAGTCGGGAACGGCGAGCCGCTCGGCTTCATTCCCGGAAAGTCGACCGGGGCGATGTTCGAAGTCGACGACATCGATACGGCGCGGAAACGACTGATCGCGGGCGGCGCGGGTGACGTCACCGACATCAACGAGTTTCCGGGCAACTGTCGCTCGTGCTTCGCGAGCGACCCGGAAGGCAATCGCTTCGGCTTGCACCAGCGGCTTTAGGCGCGGCGTCCACCGGACTGCGGCGGTTCGATCAGAGTTTGACCTGAATCGAGGCGAAGGCGTTGAACGGTTGGCCGAGCGCATCCGAGGTGCCGAAATACGGCTCGTACGGATAGCGCAAAAACGTCTGAACGTTCTGACCCGGGTTGTACGCATTGCCGACCGGAGCGAGATACCCCTGGAGGCCGGTGTACGCACACACGTTGTTGCCGTAGTAATACGTGAACGCCGTCTGCTGACCGCCGAAACACGCTTGATAAAGGCTGGCCAGCGTCAGCGTGGCTTTGATCCTCGGCGTCACGTCGTAACTCATCTGAAGGTTGGCCATGAGCTGGGCCGGTTCGCGGAACGCCCCGATGCCGTCGAACTGGCCGGTGTACGGATCCGGAATGTCGATCGAGCTCGGCGAGGTGCACGTGTCGGCATTGAACGCCAGGCCGCCGGGTGCGCCGTAAGGGTAGCGCGGATCGCCGCGCGCCGGAACGCCGGATAGCGCGCTGCAGCCGGCTGCGGGATCGATCCCCAGCGTCGTCAGCGGGGCACCGAACCGATTGCCGGCCTGAAACTGCAACGACGGCGTGACTGCAAACCGCCCGTGCTTGTAGTTCAGCAACAGCGTCGCAACGTACGGATGGTCGAACGCGGTGACGCCCGAGCCGACCGGCCCCGGAAAAACGTCGAAGGGAACGTACGACGCGTTGGGATCGAAGAGCGAGAACGCCGGCGATCTCCAATACGGGTTGGCGAACGCGCCGGGGGCGCCGCACGGCGCGGGCGTACCGTCCGAACGATAACACGGCGCCGCCGTCTCGCCGGCCGGCAGCGTCCCGCACAGCGGCGTGCCGTACTGCGACCGGCCTCGGTCGCTGCCGCCGGCGGCGCAGGCCTTCGTCAATGCGTTGTATTGCGCGATCGATCCGTTGATCGGCGAGAGCACCGTCGTTCCGTTTGCCAGCTCGCTATACCGCACGGTCGCATACGTATATGCAAAGGACAGCTGCCCCGAGATTCCGTCGCGGTTGAAATCGCCTTTGTCGAGCGCGAACTCGAAGCCGCGCGAGGTCTGATACCCTGCATTGAGGCCGCCGATCAGCTCGGTGATCGGATTGATGTAGAAGTTCTCGACTTGCGCTTGCGTCTGGCGCAGGAACGGAGTCAGCTTGAAGGACAGGTCGGTACCCGGGAAGCGGTGTTCGATCGAGAAATCGCTGTTATACGAGACCGACGGCGCGACTTCGTGGCCGGGCGTGTTGAACCCGAGCGGGTAGAATTGGGCCAATTGATTGGGCGAGTTTGCCTCGAGCGTATCGTACTGCTCGTACGAACTGCTGGGCTGCTCGTTGTACCGCCCGTAACTCGCCCGAAGCACGGTATTGGGGTCGACCGTATAGGTCGCGCCCAAACGCGGTTGCCAGATGTCGTAGACGTATTGCTGGCTCGGTACGTTATACATCGCGGCGTTGACGTACTGCTTGCCGAACGAGGAACAGGGAAGCTGCGCGTTGGTGCTCCAGGCGTTGCGCGGCAGCAGCGCCGTCCGGTCCATCAAGGTGAGGGTCTGCGTGTCGTAACACGTATCCGCGTTGAAGGCGGCGAACCAGAAGGCGCGGGCCGCGCCGGTGTCCGTATCGTCGCCGGTGAAATCGTAATCGTCCAGCCGCAAGCCGAGACTAAAGTGGAGCCGCTCGCTCGGATCCCACTGATCCGAAACCGAGTAGCCCGTGAACACCGGAATCGCCGCGTCGTGTTCGCCCCATGGTCCGTTCTCCACGACGAAATAGCTGCACTTGACGCCTCCGCAAGTCATGTTCGACGGATCGGGCGGCAAAGAGCCGAAGTACGTGTCGTACATCGACGCGAACGTCGCTTCGCGATTGGCCGCACCATAGGTAATTCCCGATCCCAAATAGTTGCTGCACGTCGTCGGCGTCGCGGCTCCGCTTCCGGACTTCGGAGCGATGTAACACGTTCCGCCGTCGATCGCTTTGGGATCGACCAAAACGGCGAACTGGTCGCTGTAGCCGAACATCTGCTCGTTGTAATTGTGCTGACCCACCGACGTCGTGTACGAAGCTTCGGCTTCGAGCAGATTGTCGGCGTTCCACTGGTCCGTAAACGCCGCGCTGAATCCTCGCGTGTGCGAGATGATCTCGTAGTCGCCGGCGTCGTAGTAGGCGTAGGGCTGAATGGAGTCCATCGCACCGGTGTCGATCACGTCGGAATAGTAGGTATAGCCGTACAGCCGCAAAAAGGCGCTCGAGCTGAAGTTCTTTTGATACTGGACCTTTACGATCGACTGTCCGCTGTAGTTGCGGTCGCGCTGATCGAGCGGATCGGGGATCTCCCCTTCGAGCACTTGGTGGGCGGGCGAGGACGGGAAGAGATACGGCTTGACGAGCGATGCAAAGTTCGGCGGCAGCATCACGCCGGTCGGCCCGTCGTAAGAAAACCAGTCGACGTAGACCGGCGGATACCGGTTGTATCCACTCGGAAGAACGCTCGCGAGATAGTTCGTCAGCCCTTCGTCACCGAGCGAGCTGTAGAGCGGCGTGAAGAGCTGGTCGTTGTCCCACAGCAGCTGCACGTCGTCGCGCAGAGGCCCGCTGCGGTGTGGGATAGCGACGTGCAGGTTGATTACCGACGTTCGCACGCTTTGCATCGCCGGCTCGAAGCTGAACGCCGGCGGCCCGAGAATCCAGCCGTGCGCGCCGGCGACGGCGACGTTTCGCGCGCCGTCGGTATAGCACGAAGGCGGGACGGCGTACTGGTACTTCGACCCCGGGCAGACGCCGAGCGGGATGCCGAACTCGTCGGCATAGGCAGCGCCGTTGAACTGGTCGATGTAACGGTCGGACTGATCGAATCCGCCGATCCCGACGTAGTAGGAGAACGTCCGGTCGGGCGTCGCCCCGCCGGCTTCGACGTTGAGAGAATGATAGAAGATCGTCGAGCCGGCGCCGGCGGTGATCGTCCCAAAGCCCGGATACGTGCCGCTCTTGATGACCTGATTGACGAATCCGGCCAGGCCCTGCGCTTCCGCGTTGGCGGGCGTGGCGCCGGTATATACTTGGAGCTCGAGCTGACCGAGTGACGACAGCGAGCTCGTCGTGTAGTTGTCGAACGCTTGATTGATCGGAATGCCGTCGAACTCGTAGCCGACTTCGTAATAATCGCCGCCGCGCACGTACACGCTCTGTGCGGAGCCCGACTGGTTGGCGGGAACGTAGGCTCCGGGTACGCTCGAAATCGCCGAGTAGGCGCTGTTGAGATTACCCCCGCCGCCCAACACCGCCGTGCGGGCTTGTTGAGCCGCGTCGATCGAGTACACGTCGGCCGTCGTCCCGGGCCGCACGAGACTCCCGGCGCCTCGCGACTGTACCGTTGCGATCGTCTTGATGACCGCGTGCAGTTGCAGCGCGAGCGTGCGCCGGGCGTCGGCAAAGACTGCCAGTCCGGGGTACGAAACCGGATCGTAGCCGGTCTTGACTACGCTGACTTGGTATTCGTCGGGCGCCAGCGAGACGAAGGCAAAGCGGCCGTTGGCGTCGGTCTGGGTCGCGCTTTGTTGCGACGGGCTCGTTACGGTCACCCGCGCCCCGGCGATCGGGGCGCCCGTCTCGGCATCGGTCACGCGGCCGCTGACGGTTCCGGTCGTTCCGGCCCACGCCGGCGCCACGATCGACGCCGCCAGCGCGACCGCCAATGCACCGAGCAGACAGCGCCGCATTCTTACGTACACGACTCGGGCCTCCCCGGTCCGAGGTGTTCGCGTCAGGAAGGCGGATTCCCAGAAAGCGAGACGGGCACAGCTTATGCCTGAGGCCGGTACGTTCCGAAGCTCCAGACGTGGCCTTCGAGATCGCAAACGCCGAACTCGCGAGAGCCGTACTCGGTGTCGCTCAACTCGCGAATGACGTCGGCGCCCGCAGATTTCGCGCGAGCGTAGGACGCATCTACGTCGGCGGCCGTGTCGAGCGCGACGTAGATCGTCGCCGTGACGCCCCCGAGCGCTTTCGCGCTGCGTGCGTAAGCACCGGGCTGGACGCTTCCAAGCATGATCAGATTTCCGCCGAGTGCGAGCTCGGCGTGCGCGACCGAATCGCCTTCGCCGGGACAGACCTCCTGCGCCTTGAAACCGAGCACGGTCGTGAGCCATTCGATGGCCGCCTTCGCGTTTTCGTACCGAATGGCGGGATAAATCCGTTGGGCGGTTCGCATTGGCGTCGTATTCATGCCCCTACTATAGCGTGCGGAAGGACTGCGGTCTTGGAAAAATGTTCACGGCTCGGCGAGGCTGGGGGTGTTGGGGTAATGCGTTGCCGACAAGAACTCGCCCGGCGTCATTCCCGCGAACTCGGCAAAATCGCGGTACATATGGGCTTGGTCGTGATAGGCGAGCGAAGCCGCCGCGCCGGCAATGCCTTCCCCGCGGCGCAGGAGGTCGAGCGCTCGGTGAAAGCGCACGATGCGGGCGAATCGCTTGGGCGTAACGCCGAGGGCCTCGTCAAAGCGCCGGGCGAGACGCGCTCGAGGAAAGCCCACCTCGCGAGCAATCCCATCGACCGATGCGCGACCGCCGGTGGCGCGAATGAGGTTTGCCGCCCACGCCACTGCCGGTTCGGGAGTTGCGCGGCCGTGCAGTTCCCGGACGAGCCACCGTTCGGCGGTCGAGACCGCGGCGGCGGCGCGTTGCGCCGAATCTCGCGACGGCGTACCGACCGCGTCGGCGCAGCGTTCTGCGAGCTCCGCGGCCGCGCGGCCGATACCGTCGTGAACGTCGATCGTCACGTCGACGAGATGTTTCATCGACGAGCGCAGCAACGCGGCCGCCCCAAACGGGTCGAACCGAATGCCCAAGACGCGACAGCGACCCGGAGGGGCGACGACGACGGCCGGCCCGGTGCGAAGGCCGTTGATGCAGACCGCCGGAAATCGCTCCGGAGATTTCGTCGTGCCGTCGCAATGCGGATCGTCGAGTTGGACGATCAGCTCGGCGCTCCCGTCCGGGAAGAGACGCTCGCGCGCCCGAGCGAGCGTTCCGTCGAAATACCAAATTTGCTCGACGATGCCGCGAAGTGGCGACGGATCGGGCGGCGACCAGCGCGCAACGGTCCAGCGGCCGAGCGGCGAATCTCGGCTCTCGACCGCGACGTTCGTCTCGAAGTACTCCAGGGCCGCCATGGGAGGCCGTTTATTTCCCGGGCGGCGCGCCCGCAACCTCGCCCGCAAGCGCACCGGCGGCTCGCGCGATCTCTTCGCTCGTACCGTTGGTGAAGCCCAATACGAAACCGAAGCAGTCCGAACGTTTCAGGCAAAGGCTCGAGAGCGCGACGAGCCGCTGCCCCTCGAGGCTCGAGGCCACGGCGCGGTCCGCGAATGGTTGCTTCGACGTCAGCGCGACGTGCAGTCCGACTTGCATCGGACCGATCTCGAATCCGCGCCGCGCGAGCGGCTGGAGCGCGTGCACGAGCGCCGACCGGCGTTCTTCGTACGCAGCGTTCATCCGGCGCAGGTGCCGCGCGAAGGCGCCGGTCTTGACGAATTGCGCGAGCGCGGCTTGCAGCGCAATCGACGTTCCGAGACTCGTGCTGGCGCGGCCGGTGCGAAACGCACTCGCCAGATGGGGCGGAGCGATCGCGTAACCTATCCGAAGACCCGGAGCGAGCGTTTTACTAAAGCTGCCGATGTAGACGACGCGCTCGTTGCGGTCGAGACTTTGGAGCGCCGGCAGCGGCCGCACGCGCGACGTGAATTCGCTGTCGTAATCGTCCTCGAGGACGTACGCATCTCGCTGCTCGGCCCAGGCCAGCACTTCCAGGCGGCGTACCAGCGGCAAGGTTCCACCGAGCGGAAACTGATGGGTCGGGGTGAGAAATGCGAACCGCGCCTGCTTCGGAAGTTCGCCGCTTCGAATGCCGTCGCGGTCGACGCGAACGGGGTGCAGCCGCAAAGCTGCGGCACCGAACGCGGCGCGCGCGAGCGCGTAACACGGATCCTCGATCGCGATCGTGTCTCCGGATCGGGCGAGTACGATTGCGGCGAGATGCATCGCCGCCTGCGCGCCTTCGACGACCACGATCTGTTCGGGATCCGCGGCGATGCCGCGAAACTGCCGGACGTGCTGCGCGATCGCTTCGCGCAGCACGCGCAGGCCGCTGGCCGGACCGTAGCCGAGGTTTCCTTCGAGCTCGGCCGCGTGGCGAACGCAGCGGTTCCACGACTTCCAAGGAAACATCGAAAGGGCCGGCATCCCGGGACGCAGTGCGCCGCGCCCCGTTGCGTCGTCGAAGTGCGCGCGAAGCGATGCGATGCGGTCGGCTTGCGGCGGCCGGCCGGCTGTGGAGATCGGCGCTCGCCGCGGGCGCTCGAACCTGGCCTCGGCAACGACCGTGCCCGAGCCGCGCTTGGATTCCAGATAGCCCTCGGCGCTCAGTTGCTCGAAGGCGAGTGCGACGGTGTTTCGACCGAGTCCGAGCCGCTTGGCGAGCTGCCGCGACCCGAGCACCTTGGTGCCCGCGGGGAGCGCCCCGTTTTCGATTGCGTCACGCAGCCTGCGTGTGAGTTGCTCGGCCAGCGGCTGACCGGAGCTGCGGTCGGGAAAAAGCGGCTCGAGTGGAAGTGGCTCCTCCACAATGGCTTACACTGGCACGTTACAGGGGGTCACCACTCGCCTATTATCGTCCCATGACGACGATTCCGCCCGCTCCGGGCGTTCGCGCGCCCCTGCTCGTTCTCGCCGTAGCGCTGCTCTGCGCGACGGCCTCCGCGGCGAGCCCGGCACGCGACGGCCGTCACGCGTTCGACTACCAGTTCGGCGAGTGGAACGTCCGCGTTTGGCGGCTGCTGCCGGCGACGGCCGGAATCGCGCACTGGGTCACCTACACCGGAACCCATACCGTCATGCCGCTGTGGAACGGACGTGCAAACGTCGGCGTCATGGAGATACGCGGAGCGGCCGGTTTGATCGAGGGCCTGCAGCTGCGGCTCTACAACCCGTCGACGCGTCGATGGAGTTTGTCGTTTGCCAGCAGTGCCGACGGCGAGCTGCAAGCTCCGATGACCGGATCGTTTCACCACGGCATCGGCGAGTTTCGGAGCAGCGAACGCATCCGCGGAAAAACCGTTCTCGTCCGCTCGGAGTCGAAGCCGGCGTCGCCCTCGTCCTACACCGACACGATCGCCCGATCGTACGACGGCGGACGGAGCTGGATTCCCGTTTGGATCGCTACCTACCGGAAAAGGAGCAACCGGGTCTAGTTGCCTCCGCGAGCGAACCATCGCGGAATGGAGATGGAGCGAGGCGCGTTCTTGACGACGCTCGGCGCGGCGCTCGCCGGAGCGGCCACGCCGGCGGTGCGCGCGGCCGAAACGCGCACCGTCCTTACGGTGAAGACGGCGACCGTCAGCGTGCTTGGCCGAACCGCCGAAGAACTCGAAGTCGTTCAACCGGACGGTACGGCCGGGATCCGCGCGACGTTAGGGCAGACGTTCCGCGTTCGCCTCGTCAACGCGATCTCGTCGCCGACGCTGGTGCATTGGCACGGCCTGACGTCGCCGACGCATCAAGACGGCGTTCCGATCTTGTCGCAGCCGGCGCTTCGCCCGGGTCATTCGTACGATTACGAGTTTCCGCTCACGCAGTCGGGCACGTACTGGATGCACTCCCATCAGGGCTTGCAAGAGCAGCGGCTGCTCTCGGCTCCGCTGATCCTCGCCGATCCCGCCGATGCCGGTCTCGACGAGCAAGAGATCGTCGTCGAGCTCGGCGACTTCAGCTTTCGGTCGCCTAAGGAGATTTACGCGGCCCTGCGCGCGCCCAAGCCGATGAGCGCGCCGGCCTCGGGGCCGGACGTGAACGACGTCGACTACGACGCATATATTGCGAACCGCCGCTCGATCGACGACTTGCCGGTCTTTCGCGTGGACCGGCGTGCGCGCGTTCGCCTGCGTATCATCAACTCGGCTGCGTCGACCAATTTTACGCTCGACTTGGGAGCGCTGACGGGCACGCTCTTCGCCGTCGACGGACGCCCGATCGCTCCTCTGGCCGGGCAGCGTTTCCCGATTGCGATCGCGCAGCGTTGCGACATTCGCATCGAAACACCCGGCCCGGGCGCGTATCCCGTCTTTGCCGTGCGCGAGGCCGATCGGCTGCGCGCCGGCGTGGTCCTGGCGTCGCGGGGCGCCGCGATCCCGGCGTACCCGGCGGTTGGAACGTTCGCCGCCCCGGTCAACGATCTCGTTCTGGAATCGCAGTTGCGTGCCAGCCGGCCGCTTTCCGTAAAGCCGGCGGATCGGACCCTCGGCATCGATCTCACCGGCGACATGTCGAGGTATGCTTGGACGATCGACAACGTCGCGTGGACCGACGCGCTGGCGCGGTCCGGACGGGCGCCCAAGTTGCCGGTGCGCTACGGCGAGCGCGTCGAGATCACGATGCGCAATCGCACGATGATGAGCCATCCGATGCACCTGCACGGTCATTCGCTTCAGATCGTCGCCATCAACGGACGGCGCTTTTCAGGCGCGATGCGCGACACGGTGCTGGTGCCGCCCAAGCACTCGGTCACCTTTGCGTTCGACGCAGACAACCCCGGCTGGTGGTTCTTCCATTGCCATAACCTCTATCATCTGGCGGCCGGAATGGCGACGTCGGTGCAGTACGTCTAGGGGATCGAACGATGCTCGGTAGATTGCGCATTCCCGGCGCTTGGATGTGGTCCGCGTGGCAAGCCGACCGCGGAATGGCGTTCAACAGCTACTTGTTCGAGCGCGACGGCGGCTGCGTGGCGATCGATCCCTTGCCGCTCGATCCCCCGGCGCTCGAGCAGATCGCCGGTCTCGGCGGCGTGCGCGCCGTGGTTCTGACCAACCGCGACCACGAGCGCGACGCCCAAGCGCTGCGCGATCGCTTCGGAGCCCGAGTGCTGGCGGGAAAAACCGAGGCGCCGCGCTTCGGCATTCCCATCGACGCGACGTTCGACGATCGCGACGAAGTGTTTCCCGGGGCGATAGCGACCGCGCTTCCGTTCGGCAAGACGCCGGGCGAAATAGCGCTCCATCTTCCCGGTGCAAGAGCGGCGATCGTCGGCGACGCGCTTCTCGGAGTCCCGGCCGGCGCACTGAGCGTGCTGCCTTCGGAAAAGCTCGAGAACCCGGCGCGCTTCGCGTTGGCCCTGCGAAAGCTCTGGGCGCTCGAACTCGAAACGCTCCTGCTCTGCGACGGTCAACCGATCTTCGCGGCAGCCGACGCCGCAATCGGTGCGCTTCTCGAAGGCCTCGCGGGACCGTCGATTCACCGGATCAACCTCGACGAGATCGAGTATGCGGTATTGCGGCCCGAACCATTCACGTGCGACGACGGCGAAGTCGGCCTGCTGATCGGTTCGCGCGATATCGGCTACCGGCTCGCTCGAATTCCACCCGGAAAGACGTATTGCCCGTTGCACTGGCACGTTCGCGGCGAAGAGTTCTTTTACGTCGTCGAGGGGCGCCCGAAGATTCGAATGCTGGGCGATACGCTCGAATGCCGGCCGGGCGATTTCATCGCGTTTCCCACCGGTGAAACCGGCACGCATCAAGTCCTCAACGACGGCGCCGAGCCGGCGTTGGTCTTGCTGGTGGGCATCGAGGAGCGCGCGGTCGGCTTGGAAGCCTGTTTCTATCCCGACTCCGACAAGGTCGGGATGTGGACGCCGGCGGGCCGATTACGAATGCTCCGCGCCACGCCCGATTTGAACTACTACGAAGGCGAGTTGGAGCGGCCCACGTAAATCGCTCGGCGCGCCGGTCACTCCTCTACGGCGAGCTTGAGGCGTGAGAGCGCGTCGTCCCACTGCTGCGAGATCGCGGCCAGGTAGCGGCGGACTTCGTCCAGGCGTTTTGGCTCTAGGCGCCAGATACGCTCGCGGCCGCGGCGCTCGCTGCGCACCAGGCCGGCCGAATGCAAGGCGTGCAAGTGTTTGGTGACGCCTTGCCGCGTGATGCCGGCACCGTCGGCGAGCTTGGCGATCGACTGCGGGCCTTTCCGGCACAGCTTGACGACGATTTGCAAGCGCGATTCGTCGCCCAGCGCGGCCAATACCGGGACGACTCTCACGGGCGCGTCAGCAGCAGGTACTTTTCGACGACGTGCATCTGCACGGCCCATCCCTCTTCGTTGGCTTCGAAGGCGTCGGCGCGCCGGGCCAACGGAACCGAGTCGAAACCCGACTCGACCACGCGCAGCAGGGTTCCGCCCTCCTGCGGTTCGAGGGTAAACGTCACCAGCGTCATCGGTTCTTGCGAATAGTCGACGCCGGGATCGATCGCGAACGGATGCCAGCGGTACGAGAAAATCGTCATCGGCTCGATCCGCTCGATGACGAACTCGATTCGCTTGCCGGCGTACTTTGCTTGCCGTTGGGCGACCTCGGCGTCGGCGCGGGTCGGCTTGATGCGGCCGATCGCGCGCGCACCGCAAACGAACTCACCTTCGAATTCGATGCCGAACCAGTCGCCGAACTCTCGGGCGTCGCTGATCGCGCGCCAAACCTTCTCTTGGGGCGCGCGAAGAAAAACGCGCTTCTCGATGCGGTCGGTGCTCGTCGTCATGTGCAACCTCCTGGTTGCCTAACACGATATCACCGGGCAGATCTAAATGCAACCCCCGGGTTGCGCGACTGCAAGCACGCCGAGGGGTCGCACTCCGGCGTCGCCGAACGCCCGGCCAGACGGGGATATGAACGAGCCGAGACATGCCGCCACGCCACCCTCCCGACTCTCGCGCGCCGCGCTCGCAGGAGTGCTGGCGGCGCTGGCGATCCTAGCGGCGCGCGACCTCGTCAAGTTGAACGCCGGCGTCTCTTGGCACCGCATGATCGACTTGTCGGTCTTCTATTGCGCCGGCTCGGCAGCGGCCGGCGGCGCGGACCCGTACGCCTCCGAGCCCGTGCGCGCGTGCGAGCACGCGTTCAATTCCGGCGGCCAATGGGACGATCCGCACTTTGCAATGCTGGTGCCGCAGCCCCCGTACGACATTCTGGGTTTCGAGCTGCTTCCGCGCGTGGGCCCGCTCGCCGCCAAACGGCTCGCAGCCGTCGCCATAACGGCCGCGGTCGTCGCCACCGCGCTGGCGTTAGCGGATCTCGGGATTCCGCTGTGGGCCGCGCTGGCCGCGCTAGCCCTTTCGGATTGGTTCGTGAGCGTCTTCAACGGTCAAATCTACGCCTTTCCGCTCGCCTGCGCGGCGCTGGCCGCGGCCTGCCTCCATCGCGGCCGCGATGCCGCAGCCGGCGTTTTCGCGGCGCTTTGCACGATCGAGCCGCAACTCGGAGCGGCGATCGCGTGCGGCGTACTGCTCTTGATGCCGCGGGCGCGCCTCGCGCTGCTCGCGACCGCCGCCGCCATGTTTTTCGCGGGCGCGGCCGCGTTGGGGCCGCACGCATGGATCGAATGGGCGACGCGCGTGATTCCGCTGGAAGCGCGCGCCGAAGCGCAGTTCTGGCCCCAATACAGCCTGACGTCGGTTGCGGCCGCAGTAGGGGTCCCGGTGCCGGTTGCGCTCGCGCTCGGGACCGCTTCTTCGGTCGCCATACTCGTGGTCGCGCTCTATCTGGCGGCGAAACTGATACGCCGTTACGGCCGGCCCGAGTTTGCCGTCCTCGTTCCGGCGGCGTTCGCTCCGCTCGGGGGCACGTTCGTGCATCTTGCGGCGATTGCCGCCGCGGTTCCGCTCGCCCTCACGCTGCCGTCGCTCTCCCGGCAATCGGCGTCGCGCGCGGATTGGAGGCTCGCTGCGATCGCGGTGCTGCTCGCGATTCCGTGGCTCTTCGCTCAATCGATGAAGCCGCTGTTCTTTAGTTCCTTGCTCGCAGCCGTGGTCGTCGTGTGGCAGTTGCGCGTCGCGCCGCGGCCGGCAGCCGGCATTTGCGTCGCGACCGCGGCGCTGCTGTATGCGTTGGCCCTGCACACGCCGCCGCCCTTGACCGTCGCCGCATTCGCGAGCGCGAGTTCCAGCGCGCTGCATCTCGACTCGACGCAGTTCGACCCCTGGCGCGAAGCGGCCAAAGTTCCCACCTGGACCGGCTTGATCGCGCTGCTCGCCGCCGCGCTCTGGATGGCGCGGCGCCCGGCTGAGGCCGAGGCCTCGTCGTAATCCGCTACGGCCGGCCGGCGCGCGCGGTTTTGGCCAACTCGGCTTCGGATTTGAGCTGAGCCAGCAAAACGATACGGATGAGCTCGATCCCCGGTGCCACCAGCGACCAATAACGGCGAAGGCGCGAACGGCTCTCGGCATCGGTCGTCGCAACCCGCGTTTCCGTCTGCGCCAGTGACGTTCCGTCGCCGAGCGGATCGACGCGCATCGTCAGCGCAATCTTCGCGTAGCCCGGCTCGCAAAACGAGGCGAACTCGTCGCGCGGCAATCCGCGGAACTCGGGGTTCGGCCGCCACGGTTGCGTTACCGCGCCGAAAATGATTTCGCGGCCGGGCTCGTCGCCGATGGCGCTCCATCCCAGCGTCGCGAGGGTGGCGGGAAGCCCCGCCCGCTCGACGCTCTCGGCGGATTTGGCTCGCAGCAAGACCTCGCGAGCGCGGACGAGCGCGGCGACGATGGGCGAACGATCGAACTGGGTGTGGTGCAGCGCTTCGAAGATCTTTTCGGGGGTTGCGTGAACGTGGATCTGATGGTGGAGCCGAACGTCGTATTCCGGCATGAGGGCGTCGAGTAAGGAGTCGCTGCGGCGACCTTTGCCGAACTGCAGCCACGCTGCACCGGCCGCGATTGCGTAGAGACCCGCAGCGGCGGCCCCGCCGACCATCGACCATCGGAGGGCAACGGCCAACGCGCCGGCGCCGCGACCGGCGTCGCGCCGCCCTAGTCGCTCGATCCGCGTCAGCCAACGCTTGCAGCGGCGTGCGGATGCCCCGGCGACGCCTCCGACGAGCGTGAAGGTCACCGGTGAAAAGCCGCAGAGCTGCAAATTCTTGACGTAAGCGCGAACGGCGTGGGCTCCGAAGGCGGTGCGATAGATTACCGCCGGCATTCCCATAGTGACGACGATTCGTGCGGAGCGTCCGCGCAGCAACCCGCGCGGCATCTTTCCGCCATGGGCCGTCATCGCGAAGCCCGGACGAAACGTCTGCTCGACGAACGCTTTGAACAGCGCCGGCACGTCGCCCATCCACAGCGGGAAGAAGAACGCTACGTGGTCCGCCCAGGCGATGTCGCGCTGGGCCTGCGCAATCGCTTCGCTCGGCGTGCCGGCGTAGAACTCCTCGCCGGTACGCAGCGTCGGAAAATCCAGGCGCGCCACGTCGATTCGCCGGACCTCATGCCCTGCGGCCAGCGCACCTTCGGCGTAACGTTGGGCGAGCGCACGGTTGAGACGCTCCTCCGCGGGGTCGGGATGTCCCTGGACGATCGCGATCTTTGCCATCGTCCGAGCGTAGCGTCGCAATGGGAAGCTTTCGTGAAGGGGGGTTCGCTCGGCTGCACGGCGCAATGTCCGTGCCAGCGTGGAACAGCTCCCACAACTGCGCCGCTCCATGGGCCTCTTCGACGTCACGCTGTTTTTCGTCGTGGCGGGTTCCAACTTGCAGTGGGTTGCCACCGCCGCTGCGGCCGGACCGAGCTCGATCGTCATCTGGATCATCGGCTGCGCCGCGATGTTCGTGCCGCTCTCGATCGTGGTGGTCTTTCTTTCGTCGCACTATCCGGACGAAGGCGGCATGTACGTCTGGGCGAAGCGCGCGTTCGGCCCGTTCGCCGGATTCTTCACGGGCTGGACGTACTGGACGTCCAATCTGCCGTATTTCCCCTCGCTGCTGTATTTTGCAGCGGGCAACGTTCTCTTCGTAACCGGAGGGAAGAGCGCGCTCGAGGGTTCGGCGCCGTTCTTTATCGCAGTCGCCGTCGGCGGATTAGCGCTGGCGACGGTGCTCAACGTGTTGGGGCTGGGGGTCGGCAAGTGGCTCAACAACGTGGGAGCGGCGGGACGCTGGTTCTCGACGCTGGCGCTGATCGTGGTCGGATGCATCGTCGTGTGGCGCTTCGGATCGGCGACGCACGTAACCGCCGTTACCATACGCCCCGGGACGCATCTCAAGGACGTAATCTTTTGGTCGGTGATCGCATTTGCATGGACCGGGCCCGAGGCGATCTCGTTCATGGCCGGCGAGATCAAGAATCCTCGCCGGAACGTTCCGTTCGGACTGCTTTTCGCCGCCCCGTGCATCGCCGTGATCTACATTTTGGGTACGGTCGCGGTCATGGGCGTCGTCCCGTCGGCGAACGTCGACGCTTCGTCCGGGGTGATGCAGGCGATCGGCGCCGCATCGGCGCGTTTGGGATGGGCGCTATTGACGCCCGTCGCGGCGGTGATGGTCTTCATCAGCTGTATGGGAAGCTGCGGCGCTTGGCTCGGGGCGGTTGCCCGCATTCCGTTCGTGGCCGGCATCGATCGCTATCTGCCTCCGATCTTCGGCCGGATGCACCCGCGGTGGGGTTCTCCGGTCGCGGCGATCGTCACGCAAGCCGCCGTCGCGACCGTCTTCATATTTTTGGGTCAAGCCGGAAGCAGCGTCGCCGGTGCGTACCAGA
This sequence comes from Candidatus Acidiferrales bacterium, assembly GCA_035502675.1. Lineage (GTDB taxonomy): Bacteria > Vulcanimicrobiota > Vulcanimicrobiia > Vulcanimicrobiales > Vulcanimicrobiaceae > DATJUC01. Next base: position 20,080 of record DATJUC010000255.1, read on the forward strand.
CGCTGGTGAACTCCACGGTGCTCATTACGATGCTGCCGTTCATGGTGCTGTTCGCCTCGGCGATGAAGCTCGACGCACAGCCCGCCACGTCCGATCCGATTCGCATTCCCGGCGGCGCGATAACCGTTCGCGTCGCGGCGGCGGTCGGTTTACTCACCACGATCGCGGCCGCGGTGCTCGCGATGTTTCCGGAAGACAACGAACCGAACAAACCGCTGTTCGTGATTCGCGTGATCGCGATGACCGCCGTGCTGGTCGGAGCCGGCGTGCTGGTCTACCGCTCCGGCCGGCGGCGGGCCGGAGCCGCGCCGGGGCTCACCTGAGCGGAACGCTAGCGGCCTCGCGCCGCTTTCCGTTCGCCTTGCGAGGGCCGGCCGCCGATCGCGCGAGCCAACACCGTCGCCAGCGCGGCACCGGCCAGCGGCCCGGCCACGTAGATCCACATCTGGCCGAACGCTCCGGCGAGCAGCTGCGGTGCCAAAGTCCGCGCCGGGTTCATCGATGCGCCGCTGATCGGTCCCGCGACCATCCCGCAGGCTGCAATCGTAAAACCGACGGCGAGCGCGGCTTGCTTTCCGATCACGGCGTCCTGTTGCGCGGTGCGCAGGACGACCAGCACGAGGACGAACGTCAAGACGAGCTCGCACAGCACCGCCTGCAGCGGACCGAACGGCGGGGACGGATGACTGGCGCCGGTGCGAATCGCAGGACCGAAGAGCGCGAATAGAAGACCGGCAGCGATCAGCGCGCCCGCGAACTGTGCCGCGACGTACGCGACCGCGTTGCGAAGGGGCAGATCGCGCCGCAACGCGAACGCGAACGTGACCGCCGGGTCGCCGTGCGCGCCCGAGACTTCCGAAAACGCGTAGATCGTCACGGCCGCGATCAAGCCGCGAGCCAGCCAACGAGAAACGTAATCGACGCCTTGCTGGCCGCCGTAGTAGAAAACGTCGATTCCGGTTGCCGTCGCCGTGATCAAGAAGGCACAGGCCGCTTCGGCCACCAGCTTCATGCCAAGGACGTGCCCGCGTTTGAGACCCTGCTCAGCCAATGAAACGCTTGTACCCACGCCCTCCCGGCGTAAATCGAGGGTAGAACGTTGCCATGAGCAGCTGGGTCAGCCGAGATGCAAGGTAAGGCAACGTTCGCGGGACAGCCCGTGCACCCGATGTTGGTAACGATTCCCATCGGCTGCTTCGTCGCGGCGGTCGCCGCCGACATCGTTTCGATTTGGGCGGGTCCGGGATTCTTCCCGGAAATGGCCACCTGGCTGATCGCTTTCGGGGTGATCGGGGCACTCGTCGCCGCGGTCCCCGGATTCGTCGATCTTCTCACGGTGCCGATGTCGCCGTCGGCGAAAAATCTGGCGGGATGGCACGCGATGCTGAATCTCGCCGTCATCATCGTCTTCGGACTCGCGTTCGCGTTGCGTTTCGGCCACTACGGCTCCGGCCTGGGGTACGCGTTGACCGCACTCGGGATCGTCGTCGTCGCCGTTTCGGGCGCGATCGGCAACCGGCTGGCGCACCGGCATCTCGCCGGATCCTCGGAGGGCGACCTCGCGACGACTCGCTCGACGCAGCGCGGGGTCGTCGAGCCGGACAGCCGTGTGGCGCACTGAGGAGATCGAGAGAAGAAGCAGGCACCTGCCCGCCGAGCGGGTACCGAAGCAACGCGGCCGTCGAACGAGGGTCTCTCAAGAGGGACGAGCAGGCAGAAGCGATAAACGCTCTGTTGCTTTTACTCGAAAGGAGCGTCCCTCGCAATGAAGCTTCTCGGCCGTCTTTCTCTGGGTCTCATCCTCGGCGCCGCGATCAGCGGCATCGTCGCCGCGCCGGCATTCGCGGCCGCGCCGGTGCTCGTGAAGCAGTGCTTCGTCACGCCGCCCAAGCCGCTCAGCAAGAACGCGAGCGGAACTCAAATCGACTACATCATCTACGGTAAGAAGAATGCCGAATCGATTACGTTTGCGGTTACCTACCGTAACGCGGCGCAGCACTTCCTGCGCACGGTGACCGACTACGGCAACTTTGCGCCGGGCACGGAGATCCAACACCACTTCTCGCTCTACAACGACGTGACGTACGCCGGCAAGCAGGCCAGCTGCGTTCCGACGAAGGTGAAGTGGGCCGATTCGACGCTGTGGATCGCGCCGTCGCACTAACCCGTACGCCGCTTTCGTGAAAAGGCCCCGGAAAGATCCGGGGCCTTTTCGCTGCTCGGGTTCAGCGGCGCCTCGACGGCGCCGGCGTGGGCGGAGGCGTCGGCGAAGGTTTCGTGCACGCCGTGGGGTGGTCGCTCGCGACGACGTTGTTCTTCGAGGTGATCTCGCGACCGTAGCAAGTTCCGCTCGAGTCGCGATAGGTGTAGAGCTGCGACGACGAGCCGTTCGCGACTCCCGTCCAGTTGAAGGCCGAATCGAAAATCATCGTGTCCGCGCTCTCGACCGTATCGTTGAGGACGCTGTTCGAGGCGAAGCGTCGTGCCGCCGCGTTGCCTCGAAGCGGTCCCGCGCAGCAGTACGCGTGCCGGACGTAGTCGCCCTGATAGACGGTGATGGGCAGCTGGTATCCGGTGGTCGTCTGAGTGATCGGATAAGCCACGTCGATCGGATATTCGTATTCGCTGTCCTCGACGGCAGACGTTTTGCCGGCGATCGTCTTGACTTGCGAGTGGAGCGTCATCGACTGCGTGACGTCCTGCACGTACGAGGTAGGCGTGTATACGAAGGCTTCGTCGTTGGCGAAGCGCATTTCCTGATAGACGCTGGTCTCGACCTTTCCGGACGACGTATTCACGTAGCCGTCGATCAAAAACGCTTGATGCGCGCGGACGTGCGCCGGACCGGCAGCGGGCTTCCCGCCGAACAATCCGGAGCCGGCCGCGTACGTAATGCCCGACGTCCCGGGCGGCGACGGAATCGTCAGCGAATCGCTCGTCACCGAACCCGTCACCTGGGAGCGCTTGGGGTCGAGGTAGAGCAGCAGGTCGCCGGCGCCGCTGAAGTAGTGAAACGCGCCTTGGACCGTCACGGCGATCGTCGGCGTCGCGGTCGTCGAAAGGTAGCCGGCAAACGGCGTGAGGTCGACGCGGTACGGCGTGAAGTTCAACGTTTGGACCCCGGGAATCGGCGCCCACAGATACGGATCCATCCCTCCCGTATAGATCCACGGATAGATCGGCGCGATGCCGGCCGGCCGGCCGTCGACCGTCACGACGCCTTCGCGGAAGGCCGTGTGACCGCAGAAACCGAGCTCGTGCTTCGATTGGTACCAGACGGAATGCGGAGCGCACATGAACCACTGCTCTTCATCGCTTTGGGACTGCAAATAGAGATCCATGGAGACGTTGACGATGTTATGCGGCAGTG
>DATJUC010000256.1:0-24162 GCA_035502675.1 Candidatus Acidiferrales bacterium
TTGAGCAATCCTTTGACGTCCGCCGGGAACGCGGGCGCGACGATCTTCAGGCCGGGAACGTGATAGAACAGCGCCTCGATCGAAACCGAATGCGAGAGCGCGCCGCGGACGCCGCCGCCGTACGGCGTGCGGATCACCAGCGGACAGGTGTACTCGCCGTTGCTGCGATAGCGGATCTTGGCGGCCTCGCCGACGATTTGATTGAACGCCGGATAGATGAAGTCGGCAAACTGGATCTCGGCGATCGGACGCAGCCCTTCCATCGCCATTCCGACCGCGATGCCCACGATCGACGCTTCGGCGATCGGCGTGTCGATCACCCGGCGCTCCCCGAACTCGCCGATGAAGTCTTTGGTGATCAGAAAGACGTTGCCGCGCGCCCCTACGTCCTCGCCCAGGATGACCGTACGATCGTCGTTTTTCATCGCTTCGTAAAGCGTCGCACGGACCGCTTCGACGTTGTTCATCAGAGTCGAGGCCGCGCTGGTGCTGCTCACTGCCACGGTTGCCAGGCTCCTTCGTATACGTGGGTGTAGAGATCGGCGGCCTGCGGATACGGCATCGCCTCCGCAGCATCGGTCGCTTCGTTGGTTTCGCGCAGCACGTCTTTGCGCATCGCCTCGACGTCCTGCGCCGACATGACGCCGTGTTCGATGAGAATCGCCTCGAAGCGCGGAACGGGATCGTTCTTCCGCTCCTCGCGCACCTCTTCGCGCGTGCGGTACGTCATGTCGTTATCGTCGGTGGAATGCGCGAGATACCGGTAACAGGTGCCTTCGATGAGGCTGGGACCGCCGCCCGAACGAGCGCGATCCATCGCTTCGTTGACGGCGTCGTAGGTTTCCAGCGGGTCGAATCCGTTGAAGCGCCGCCCCGGCATTCCGTAGCCGGCCGCGCGCTTCCAAATCTCGGGCTGTGCCATCTGTTTGCTCAGCGGCGTCGAGATCGCCCACTGATTGTTCTCGACCAGCATCACGAACGGCAGCTTGTGGATGGCGGCAAAGTTCATCGACTCGTGCCACTCGCCTTCGCTGGTGGTTCCGTCACCGCACGTACAGAGCACCGCCCGGTCCGACTCGCCGCGGTACTTGAGCGCGTAGGCCGCCCCGACCGCGTGCGGGATGTGAGCGGCGAGGATCGACGAGAACGACATCAGGCCGGCGCGCTTGGACGAGTAGTGGTTGGGGAACTGCCGGCCGCCGTTGTGGTCTTCGGCGCGCGCGAAGATCGAAAGCATGATCTCGTACGGCGAGAGCCCGATTCCAACGGCGAGACCGAGATCGCGGTAGTAGGGGGCCAGAACGTCCCGGCCGCGGTGAAACGCCATCGCCGCGCCCGCTTGGAGCGCCTCGTGGCCCTCGCTGCCTAGTGCGAACGGCACCTTGCCCTGGCGGTTCAATTGAAAGCCGCGGTTGTCCAACTGCCGCTGCAACAGCATGTTGCGCAAGATTTCCCGAAGCTGATCGTCGCTCAGGCCGTGGCGATCCAGCGACGCGGTTTTGGTATCCGTCTTAGCCATGTCGTTCTCTCACGGAAAGGTCACAATTGATTGATTACGAGCGCCACGGCTGCCAACCGTCGGCGTAGACCCGATCGAACAAATCCTGCGGCAGCGGGTAGGGCATCGACTCGGCGCGATCCGTCGCCGCGTTGATCTCTTCGAGAACCGAACGCTTCAGCGCTTCCGCAGCCTCCGCGGAAATGACGCCGTTGGCGATCAAGGTGCGCTCGAAACCCGGGACGGGATCGTCTTTGCGGCGCGCTTCGACTTCCTCTCGCGAACGGTACGTCCGGTCGTCGTCGTCGGTGGTGTGCGACAAAAACCGGTAGCACTTGGCCTCGACCAGCGCCGGACCTTCGCCCGAACGCGCGCGCTCCAACCCCCGCTTCACGGCCGCGTAGCACGCGATCGGATCCATGCCGTCGACGGCCGCACCGTCGATCCCGTAGCCCGCCGCCCGGATATAGACGTCGGGCTGAGCCATCTGGCGCGTAAGCGGCGTCGAGATCGCCCACTCGTTGTTCTCGCATAGGAAAACCACCGGGAGCCGGTGGACTGCGGCAAAGTTGAGCGACTCGTGCCATTCGCCTTCGCTCGTGCACCCGTCGCCGAAGGTGGTCAGGACGGCGCGCTCGCGTTCGCCGCGATACCGCATGGCGTAGGCGGTACCGACGGCGTGCGGCAACTGAGCGGCAATGACCGAACTGATCGTCTGGATGCCCAGTCGCCGCGAGGCATAGTGATGCGGAAACTGCCGCCCCCCGGAGTGGTCTTCGGCTCGTCCGAAGAGCGAAAGCAGGACTTCGTAGGGCGTCAAGCCGGCGCCGAGGGCGAGCCCGACGTCGCGGTAATAAGGGACCAGGACGTCCTTCCCGCGCTCGAACGCCATGGCCGCACCGGCTTGAACCGCCTCGTGTCCCTCACCGGCCGAAGCGAACGGAATTTTTCCCTGGCGGTTGAGCGCAAAGCCGCGGCTCTCCAGCGTTCGGTGCGTTACCATGATGCGCCACATCGCGACGAGCCGTTCGTCGGTCAAGCCGTGCCGCTCGAACGACGGCTCGTCCTTTTTCAAGGGAGTCTTGCTTTGCGTTGCCACGGACTCGGGTACTCGCCTTCGTCCGAAGCGAAATCCTGCGGGTAAGGCGCCTGCGACGCCGGAGGTGCCGAGCGGACGGACGCCCCAAGCAGAATTGCCGGGCGCGATCGGCGGCGAGGAAGGTTTCGGCGGCGAGCCGTAGACCGGCTCGATGTCCCTGACCGTCGAGGTTCCCGCCGGCGAGCTGATCCGCTATCGCCGGCATTTCCACGCGCACCCGGAGCTGTCGCTCGACGAGTTCGAGACCCACGCGTTCATCGAGCGCGAGCTGCGCGAAGTCTTCGAGCCTTCGGAGCTGCGCACCGGGGTCGCCAAGACCGGTCTGCTCGCTACGCTGCGCGGCGGACGGCCCGGCCCGGTCACGCTTCTGCGTGCCGACATGGACGCTCTGCCGGTGGCCGAGCTCAACGACGTCGAGTATCGCTCGCGCCGCGACGGCGTCATGCACGCGTGCGGGCACGACGGGCACATGGCGATTCTGCTGGCGGCGGCGCGCGCCCTGAGCCGGCGGCGCGACGAGGTCCCCGGAACGCTGGTTTTCTGCTTCCAGCCCGGCGAAGAAGGTTACGCGGGCAATCGGTTGATGATCGACGACGGCGCGCTGGAGAATCCGCACGTCGATCGCACGTTCGCCTTACATCTCTATAGCGGGCTCGACGTCGGAAAGGTCGGGGTACGCGACGGCGCGTTCTTCGCTTCTTCGGATCGCTTCACGGTGGCCTTGACCGGCAAGGGCGGACACGGCGCGATGCCGCACCAGGCCGTCGACCCGATCGTCGGAGCCGCGCACTTGGTAACCCTGCTGCAAACGATCGTCAGCCGCGAGGTCGCGCCGAAGGACCCGATGGTCGTCACGGTTGGATCGATCCACGCCGGCACGACGTTCAACGTGATTCCGGATCGCGCCGAGCTCTTCGGCACGGTTCGCTGCTTCGACGCCGCGGTGCGCGAATCGGCTCCGCTGCGGCTCGAGCGCATCGTCGAAGGGCTTGCCGACGCCATGCGGCTCGACTACGAATTCGAATACATGCTCGGCTACCCGACGACCGTCAACGATACGGTCGTAAACGACGTCGTGCGGGAGGTGGCGCGCGAAATGGTCGGCGGCGAGAATCTGGTCGATCCGCACGACGTCATCACCTGGGGCGAAGACATGTCGTTCATGCAGGAGCTGCGGCCGGGCGCATACTTCGTCGTGGGCGCGCGCGGCACTCGTTTCGGGATCGAGCCGCAGCACAGTCCGCGTTACGACATCGACGAGCGCGCGCTGGAGGTCGGCTTCGACATGATGGTCGGCATCGGGCTGCACGGCTGAACGCCGGCCGGCTCAGGCGTCGCTGGGTTTGCCCTCGGTGACGGTCAAGACCCAGCGAATCGCGCGCGCGTATTGATCGAGCTCCCGCAAAGATTGCTGCAGCGCCCGAAAGTCGCGTTCGCGAGCGAGCGGTTTGCCGCGCTTCGAGCGCTCGAGCTGACTGGCGAAAGCGAGCGCCGAATCGAGCTGTACCTCGAGATGAGGCCATCCCTCGCGCAGCGCTTGCTGGGACGCTTCGGCGAGGCGATCGATGACCGGCGGGGCCGGCTCCGCCGGATAGTGCATGGCGAATTCCAGACGCACGAGCGAATATTGGCTGCGCGCCGCGATGAACGAACCGAGGAGCTGAACGAGCCGGACGTCCATGCAAGACGAGTTCGTCCGGCGGCGAACCTCCGCCTGGCGGCGCTCCCGAGCGCCGCGCCGCACGTGGAGGAGGCAGGTTTGGCGAATACGGACGGGCGCAAATACGTCATCGTCGGCAACGGCTTTGCGGGAACGACCGCGGCCGAACAGCTTCGCAAGCACGACCCGGGCTGCGAGGTAACGCTCTTCGGCGACGAACCGTATACGCTCTACAACCGGATTTCGCTGCCGCCGATGCTGCGCAGGCAGATTCCCGAAGCCAAGGTCATGATTCGCGATCGCGCGTGGCACGACGAGCACCGGATCGAACTGCATCTCGAGACGAAAGTCGAGCGGATCTCGTGCGACGAGAAAGTCGTCGTAGCCGGGGGCCGATCGTATCGCTACGACGCGCTCCTGCTCGCGACCGGCGGACGGCCGAATCCGACCGGTAAGCCGGGCGCCGACGGTGCCGCCAACGTTTTCCCGTTTCAATATCTCGACGACACGCGCGCGATTTCCGAGCAGATCGACCGCAGCCGGGCGGCGGTGGCGATCGGCGGGTCGTTCATCGCCTACGAGCTGGCCGAGGCGTTCGCTTCGCGTGGCCTGGAAACGCATTGGCTGATGCGCGGACCGCGCGGCCTGCACCGGATCATGGACGAAGTGGCCGGCGAGCTGCTGCACGAAGCGGCGCTCGCCGAAAACGTCCACATGCACTACGGCCACGAAGTCGACGAGTTCGTCCGCTCAAACGGCGCCGTTACCAAGGTTCGCACGAACCGGGGGATGGAGATCGAGGCGCAGTGCTATGCGTACGGATTCGGTCTAACGATGAACACCGAGCTGTGCGACGCGACGCCGATCGAGACGAGCAAGAACGGCATCCTGTGCGACGATCGTCTCGAAACCAACGTGAAGGGCGTCTTCGCGGCCGGCGACGTCGCCGACTTCTACGATCCCACGCTCGAAATGCGCTACCGCATGGGAACCTGGAACAACGCCGGCGCGCACGGCAAGGTCGCCGCCGCGAACATGATGGGCGGCAGCGAGCCGTACCACGACGTTCCGGAATACTCGTCGCTGTTGTTCAAGGGACAGACGATCACCCAGTTCGGCTTGGGCACCGATTTGCGGCCCGATCTGGAGTTCGTGCGGCGCGTCGATCGCGAAAAGAAGTGGTATCGCGCGCTCTTCTTTTGGGAAGACCGGCTGGTCGGCGGCTTGATGTTGGGCAAAGGCAATCGAGCCGGAAAGCGCAAGTACGTCGAAGCCATCAAAAGCAAACACGCTTTCCCGAAGAGGGAGTGGGAAGGCATGCTCGACTGGACGGCCTGACGAGGCGAGCCAACGTGCGCGCTCGTCGTTGCGGAGGCGACCGCCAAACGGGAGGCGGGCGCGCGGAGGTGAAGCTCACCGCATGGAAGCACTCGACGCAATTCGTCCTCCGACCCTAGCCGAGATCGAGGCCGCGCGCGAACGCATCGCCGGCACGGCGACGCGGACGCCCTTGATCAAGCTCGAGATCGGCCGCCCCGGTCCCGCCGTTTACCTCAAGCTCGAGAATCTCCAGCCGATCAACTCGTTCAAGCTTCGCGGAGCCGCCAACGCCGTGGCGATGCTGGCGCCGGAGCGCCGCGCGGCGGGCGTTTGGACGATCAGTGCCGGAAACGCCGGCCAGGGAGTGGCCTTCGCGGCCCGCCAGGCCGGCGTGCCCTGCACCGTCGTAACGATCGAAACGGCACCCGAAACCAAAGTCGCTCGCATGCGCGCGCTCGGCGCCAACCTGGTCAAGGCTTCCTTCGACGCTTGCTGGGAAGCGATGGAGCGGCGAAGTTTCCCCGGCGTCGGCGGCACTTTCGTCCACCCCTTCGACGACGACGACTTCATCGCGGGCAACGCGACGATGGGGCTCGAGATCGTCGAGGATCTGCCCGAGGTTCGGACGGTTATCACCGCGATCGGAGGCGGCGGCCTGCTGACCGGCGTCGCCGCCGGAGTGAAGGCGCGCGCGCCGGACGTTCGCGTCTACGGCGCCGAACCCGAAACTGCCGCTCCCGGGTCGGCCTCCTTTGCGCGCGGCGAGGCAGCTTCGTTCGACGGATGGCAGGCCAGCTTCGTCGACGGGGCCGGCGGCAAGAGCGTCTTTCCTCGGATGTGGGAGCGCTTCAGAGATCTCGCCGACGGTTCGATCGTGGTGACGCTCGACGAGACCAAACGCGCGATGCGGACGATGGCCGAGAAGGCGCGCGTCATCAGCGAGGGCGCGGGCGCGGTCGCGCTGGCGGCGGCCTTGAGCGGACGCGTATCCGGCGAAGGCCCGGTCGTCGCCGTCGTCTCCGGCGGCAACGTCGATTTGGCGACGTTCTGGGAGTTGATCTCTTCGGTCGAGCCGGCCTAACCGGCGACCGCGCGGCGCAGGCACGACGCGAACGCCTCGACGTCGCCTTCCTGCGTCGCCCAATGCGTCATCCAGCGAACCTCCGGCCGCAGCTCGTCGAAGGTGTAGAAGTCGAACTCGGCGCGCGCGCGCTCGATCGCGCCGCGCTCCATCGTGGCAAAGATCGCGTTGCACGGCGCCGGGCGGGTGACCGCGATCCCTTCGATCCGGCGTACGCGCTCCAGCAGCTCGGCGGCCATCGCGTTGGAGTGAGCCGCGTGCGAGCGCCATAGCTCCGTATCGAGCAGCCGATCGAACTGAGCGGCGACGTAGCGCATCTTGGATGCCAGCTGCATCGCTTGCTTGCGCACGTAGCCGGCGGCCCCCGCGTGCAATCCCGGATCGAAGAAGCAGATCGCCTCGCCGAACATCAAGCCGTTCTTCGTTCCGCCGAAGGTCAGCACGTCGACCCCGAGATCGACGGTCAGCGCGCGCAGCGTGGTTTCGAGTGCCGCCGCCGCGTTGGCGAGGCGGGCGCCGTCGACGTGAACGGCCAGGCCGTGCGCGTGCGCGAACTCGCAGAGCGTTCGGATTTCGGCCGGTTCGTAAAGGCCGCCGTATTCGGTCGCCTGCGAAATCGAAACGACGCGCGGCTGCGGGAAATGAACCACGCCGGCACCCTGTACGTACGGTTCCAGATCCGCCCGCCGAAGCTTGCCGTCGGCGGTCGGGATCGGGATCATCTTCGACCCCGTGAAGCGCTCGAACGCGGCGCACTCGTCGGTTTGCAGGTGCGCGCTTGCCGGAACGAGCGCGGATTGCCACGGCCGCAGCAGCGCTGCGAGCGCGACCACGTTGGCGCCGGTGCCGTTGAAGGTGAAGTAGACGTCGGTCGCAGCGCCGAACTCGGCGCGAAAACGCTCGATCGCGCGACGCGTCCAAGGATCGCCGCCGTAGGCCGGCGCGTCGCCGTGGTTGGCTTCGCCGAGCGCCGCGAGGATCTCGGGCGCGACCGGCGCGTAGTTGTCGCTCGCGAAGCTGCGATTCATAACGCGACCGTCGTTCCGCGGCGAGCGACCTGCGCCGGCCAGCCGAGCATCGTCGTGGCGAGCGTCGCGACGGCGGTGGCGGACTCCACTTCGCCGTGCACGGCATAGAGTCGCGGACGCCCGGTGCAGGTCGAGAACCACCGGCGCAGATCGTTTTGATCGGCGTGGGCGGAGAAACCGGCGAGATGCTCGATGGCGGCGCGCACCGGCAACGTATCGCCGAAGATCCGCACCGATTTGGCTTCGTGCGTCAGCAGGAATCCGAGCGTTCCGACGCTTTGGTAGCCGGGAAAGACGATGGTCGCGTTACGGTCGGCAAGCCGGTTGTGCAGGTGATGGAGGATTCGGCCGCCCGACGCCATGCCGGACGCCGAAACGATAATCGCTCCGCCGCGCAGCGCGTTGAGCGCCTTGGACTCGTCGCTGCCGACCGTCACCTTGAAGTTCCGTACGCCGAAGGGCGCGTTGGCGGCGTCGCGCGGAATCGGTTTGTGGTCGTTGGGAAAGGCGTCGAAGAGCTGGTCGACTTTCGCGGCCATCGGACTGTCGAGATAGACGTCGAGCGCGGCGATGCTCGCATCGGCGGCTTGCAGCCGTGCGATCGCCAGAAGTACGTCCTGCGAGCGCTCCACGGCGAAAGCGGGAATGACGGTCACGCCGCCGCGCTGGATCGCACGAAGAAGCGCGGCGCGCAGCTCGCCGGAGGGATCCGGCGGATGGATGCGATCGCCGTAGGTCGATTCGCTGACCAAGACGTCGGCGTGCCCGATCGGCGCCGGATCGTAGAGCAGAGGCCGATCGTAGCGGCCGAGGTCGCCCGAGAACACCGCGCGCTTGCCTTCGAACTCGACCCCCGCGAACGCCGAACCGATGATGTGGCCGGCGTTATGGTACGTGACCGTCGCGACGCCGAGCAGATCGAAGGGCGTTTCCAGCTCGACGGTCCGCACGAGCCGCATCGTAGCCGCGACGTCCGCTTCGCCGTAATACGGCGGCAGCGCGTGCGGGCGCTCGTGGTGATAGCCGCGTTGCACGAGCTCTCGCTGCAGGTGAGCGGAGTCGTCGAGCACGATCTGCATCAGGCCGCGCGTCGGCGGCGTACAGTAGATCGGCCCTCGAAATCCGTCGCGCACGAGCTTGGGCAGATATCCAACGTGATCGAGATGCCCGTGCGTGACGATCACCGCTCCGATTTCGCCGGCCGGCACCGGCAAGGCCGCGTCGTTGAGGGCTCGGACGTCGACGACGCCTTGGAAAAGGCCGCAGTCGACGAACGCGTACCGGCCGCCGATGTGGAGCAGGTGCTTGCTGCCCGTTACCGTTCCGGCGGCACCCACGAAGGTCAGTTCAGCCACGCGTCTCCTCCGTGACCGCCGGACGGCGCAGCGGGAACTCGGCCGTCCTGTTGTAGGCGACCGCGCTCGGCATCGGCGTTCGCAGGTAGACGTCCAGGCAGCGATCGACCAGCGTTTCGGGGTTATCGTCGGTGATCAGAATCGAACCGGTCTCCTTCTGCACGAGCTTGGCGATCTCGGGAAAGTCGTCGCTCATTCCGCCCGATCCGGTCAGCACGCCGATGAGCTTGCCTTCGTCGAACGCGATCGCGAACTCGCCGAGCGTTCCGCTTCGGCCGCCGACGAACAGCACGAAGTCGGCGCTGTGAATGTTGTGCGTCTCGCGCCCCATCAGGCCCGATCCGGTGAACACCATCGAGGTATAGGGCTGCAGCGGCGAGCCGTAGACGTTGACGTGCTCCTCGCGCGATAGCGCCGGCGAAACGCCCAAGCTCGTGCCGCCCGCGCCGGCCGCACCGAGGACCGCGGCGTGCGGCAGGCCCGGACACGCTCCGGTAACGATCGTGCAATCTCGTTCGGCGATGCGGCGTCCCAAACGGTGCGCGAGCTCGAGCTGTTCGGGTGTGATCAGTCCGCCGGCCGATCCCATGACGCCCACTTGAAGTTTCATGCGCTACGTCCAAAACGACAGAAAGGAGATGCGATCCTCCAGCGTGACCCGCAGCGTCGCCGACGACCTGCCTACGGCGCCGGCGACCGGATTGCCGTCGTCGCCCAACGTGAAGAAGTGCACGGTGCCCGGCGGCTTTGCCAGCGTGACGCCGGCCGAGACCGGCCTCACCGCGATCGCGCGGCCCTTCACGGGATCCCAGCTCGGCACCGCGTTCCAAAGCACCAGCGTGTACTCGCCGTCGCGCCGTTCGAACAGCTCGGTCTCGACGGTGGCGGGACCGCTTACGCGCAGCCGCAGCGGCACGGGGCGGAATTGCGCACCCGGATCGCCGAGCAGGTGCACGATCGCGCGCACCGCGTTGAACGACGGTTTGGGCGATCCGTCGAAACGAATCAGCCCGTAGCCGTCCTCGTCGTTGGTTCGATCGGTCCCGTCGTCTTGGAAATCGTAGAGGTAGGTGCGCGCGATGCCCGAGACGCTATCGTAGAAAAGCACGCGCGAAACGTATTTGCCCTGGGTTTTTTCGTCCATCGACTGGTCGACGGTGCCGGAGTCCGACCAGCCGGTTTCGGTCACGTAGAGCGGATGGGCGCGCCCCGAGTCGATCCGAGCCTCGCACTCGCTCCAGCGAATCGCCTCCCACCAGCCGCAAGCGTTTCGCTTCCAGAATCCGCGCGTCTCGGGTTCGTGTCCCTGGAAATAGCGGTGTATTCCGCCCGCGTCGACCAAGCCGGCGACGTTTCCGAGTTTGGCTGCGTCGTCCGGATCGCCCATCGCCGGTGCGACGAACGGCACGGGCAGCGCGCGGTCGTCGTGCGCGATGCAGGCGCGCGTTCGCGGAGCCCAGCCCTTGACGTTGCGAAGGTCGGGCTCGTTCGGCCCCTCCAGCGCATCGATCGGCCGGCCGAGCTGCGCGTCGAAGCTGCGCACCACCGCCGGCGGCGTTTGCGAGCCCGGATAGTATCCCAGCGGCTGCGGACAGTCGATCAGCGCTTCCATGCCGACCGAGCTCGCCGCCGAGAAGAACCGGCGCTGGAGCGCCAGCCGGTGCGGCGTCAGTCCGGGGAAAATTCCGTCGCGAACGTGCCGAAGGCCGAGCTCCTGGATGCGCTGCGTGACCGCAGCCGCGCGGGCCGGCCGGTCGAGATATGCGAGCAGGTGCGTGTTGACGCCGATCGAGTCGACGAATGCATCGGACTGCATCGGCAGGACGAGCGGCAGCGTCGCCGCGGCGGCCGGACCGGCGTTCGGCATCGCGGCCGCTTCCGGCCGGCCGCCGCATCCCGCCGCCGCGATCGTCGCGGCGAGCGCGAGGGCTCGAATGCATCGCACGGCCGTGTCATTCTTCCCGGCGCGCGATGGGCCATTTTGCGCCGAAGCCGAAGCGACGCGTCATGGACGGCTACGACGAGCTGTGCGCGCGTTGGAAAGCGTTGCGGGGCGTTCGCGACGTGCGCGTGCGCGAAGTCGCTTGCGTGAACGCGCCGCGCACGATGTTGTGCGTCGAGACCGGCGGATCCGAGTTGCCGGTCATCGCGCTCGCGGCGGGCGTTCACGGCGACGAGCGCGCCGGCCCTTGGGCGCTGCTTTCGCTGGTCGAAGGCGATTTGCTCGACTCGCGTTTTGCGTACCGGATCTGGCCGTGCACGAATCCGTCGGGTTACGTTTTGCGAACGCGCGTCTCGGCCGACGGCGTCGACGTCAACCGTACGTTCGGCCGCGGCGGCACCTCGCCGGAAGCCAGGGCGATTCTCGCGGCCAATCGCGATCGCACCTTCCTGCTGTCGCTCGACCTGCACGAAGATAGCGACGCCTGCGGGTTCTATTGCTACGAATACGGCGGCGGCGACGTCGGTCGCGCGGCGATCGACGCGCTGGATCGCGCCGGGATGCCGATCGATCCTTTGGCTGCGACCTTTCAGGCAGCCGGACCGCTCTCCGACGAGGACTGCCGCCGCGAACGCGGCCGGATCGTTGCGGACGCAGCCGTCGAGGCGCGACGGCTCGACGGCATTTCGTACACGATGGCGATCGCACGCCGCGGCGCACGGTGCGCTCTGACGTTCGAATCGCCCGCCGGCGCCGCGTGGGAATCGCGCCTCGCCATGCACGCGGTCGCGGTGCGAGCGGCGATCGCCGCCTCAGGATTCGCGCGCGAGGGCGTGTAAGTAGCCCTCGTTATGGCAGAACGCGATCAGCTCGAAGTCGACGTCCTCTTCGTCGGCGCGGGGCCGGCGAGTCTAGCGGGCGCCATCCGGCTGGGCCAGCTTGCCAAAGCTGCCGGACGCGAGCTCGAAATCCTGGTGATCGAGAAGGGCGGCGACGTCGGCAGCCACGGAATTTCCGGCGCCGTCATGGATCCGCGCGCGCTCGACGAACTGCTGCCGGAGTGGCGGCAGAGCGCTCCGGTCGAGTCGCCGGTGACCTCCGACGAGCTGTGGTTCCTCACGCAGCGAGGGAAAATCAAGGCGCCGGTCACGCCGCCGCCGCTCAACAACCACGGGAAGTACGTCGCGTCGCTGCAGCGGATCGCGAAGTGGCTGGGCGAGCAAGCCGAGGCGGCGGGCGCGCAAGTCTTTCCCGCCTTTCCCGGCCAAGAGCTCCTGTGGGACGAGGATCGCGTGATCGGCGTTCGCACCGGCGACAAAGGCCTCGATCACGACGGCAAACCGAAGTCGAACTACGAACCCGGTGCCGATCTTCTCGCAAAGATCGTGATCTTGGGCGAAGGGCCGCGCGGAACGCTGACCAAACAGGCAATCCCGCGCTTGGGGCTCGACGACGGGCGCGAGCCGCAGGTTTACGCCGCCGGCGTGAAAGAGCTGTGGCAACTGCCCGACGATCGTTTCAAAGCCGGCTCGGTCATCCACACGCTCGGATATCCCTTACCGCCGCAGACCTTCGGCGGCGGATTCATCTACGGTATGTCCGGCAACGTGCTCGACATCGGGCACGTGACCGGCCTCGACTACAAGAACCCCACGACCGATCCTTGGAACGAGCTCCAACGCATGAAGCTGCACCCGGTCATCGCTAAGATGCTCGAGGGCGGCAAGATGATTCGCTACGGCGCTAAGGCGATTCCGGAAGGCGGCCTGTTCGCGATGCCGCGTCTCTACGGCGACGGTCTGATGCTGGTCGGCGACAGCGCGGGCTTTCTCAACGGCATGCGTCTCAAAGGCATCCATCTCGCGATGAAGTCGGGAATGCTGGCGGCCGAGACGGCCTGGGAAGCGTTGCAGGCCGCGAGTTACGACGCGCCGGCGCTGGCCGCGTACGAACGCCGCTTCCGCGAATCGTGGGCGTACGCGGAGCTGCGCACGTCGCGGAACTTCCATCAAGGCTTCAAGAACGGCCTCTGGCCGGGCATGATCAACGCCGGACTCTCGACGATTTCGGGCGGACGCGGTTTCGGCGTGATCGAGAAACTGCCGTCCGAGCCGGGATACGAAGTGATGGTCAAAATGGGGAATCGACCGGCCGAGACGCCGCGCGCGGCCATCGACAACGTGCTGACGTTCGACAAGCTGACCGACGTGTACAACAGCGGGACGATGCACGAAGAAGACCAGCCGTGCCATCTCAAAGTTGCCGACACCGACGTCTGCCGCGACCGGTGCACGCTGGAATACGGCAACCCGTGCCAATATTTTTGTCCGGCGAAAGTCTACGAGCCGATGTTCGATCTCAGGGCCGGCGCAAACGGCGGCCCGGCGGTCGAGGGCCGGTTGCAGATCAACTTCACGAACTGCGTGCACTGCAAGACCTGCGACATCATCGACCCGTACCAGATCATTACGTGGGTGCCGCCGCAAGGCGGCGAAGGCCCCGTCTATACGGGAATGTAGCGGTTCGCGCCGTTCGGAATGAAAAGAATCGTCGTCATCGCGGGGCTGTTCGGTCACCGGCACCTCGTCGAGTCGGTGCCGTCGGCATGGTATCACGCCGCGCGCGTCTGGGCGACTTCGCACTGGGCCGTTCTGGCCGTCGTCATTCCGGTTGCCGGCGGCCTGGCAGTCGGCTTCGTCAACCACTGCCTCGCGCTGGCGCGTGAGAACCGCGCTCGCAAGCTCAACTTGCGCGACGTTCGAGCGCGAGTGCACGCCGATCTGGCAGCGCGTCTGCTGGCGCATTGTACCCGGCTGCATCAGCAGGCGTGGTCGGGCAGCATCGACGGGGCCGGATGGCGCGCCGCAAACGAAGCGCTGTACGCGCGCGCGCAGCGGCACGACGTGGTCGACGCACTCGGCAGATCGTACGTCTCGTTCATGGCGGCCATCGAAAGCGAGCGCCGCGCGATCGGACGCGAAGATCCGCGCAGCAGCGCACAAGCCTACGTTCCCTTCATCGAAGCGTTCGGCGAACGCCGGCAAGCTCGGCGGCTGCAACGGCTTTTGAACGAACGGACGCCGGCGCGGCGATGAACGGGTCCAATGCTGCGGGCGGCGACGTGGTCGTCGCCGGTGCCGGAGTCATCGGGCTGGGGATTGCGCTCGAATGCGCGCGGCGCGGAGCCGTCGTGCGCGTCTACGACCGCGCCGAGCCGGGGCGCGCCGCGTCGTGGGCGGCGGCGGGAATGCTGGCGCCGTACTCCGAGAGCATGGACGATCCCGAGCTCGAGGCGCTGTGCGCCGCGTCGCTCGAGGAGTATCCGCCGTTCGTGGAGCGGGCGATCGCGCTTTCGGGTGTCGACCCGCAGCTGCACCTCAACGGCACGCTGCACGTCGCCTTCGACGACGAAACGCTGATCGGGTTCGAGGTCCGTCACCGGGCCTTGCGAGCGCGTGAAATCGAGAGCCGGACGCTCGACCGGACGCAGACGCTGGCGGCCGAGCCGTGGCTGGGTGCGGGCGTTCGCGGTGCGTTTCTGGTGCCGCGCGAGGGTCACGTGGACAACCGCCGGCTGACGCGCTCGTTGTGGGGTGCGTGCGTTGCAGCCGGCGTCTCGATCGCGCGCGTCGACGCCCTGCGCGTCGAGTGCGATTCCAGACGCGTGCTCGGCGTTCGGAGCAGCGAAGGTTTTTCAGCCGCGCGTGCGGTCGTCAACGCGTGCGGCGCGTGGGCGGCCGAGCTCGACGGCGTTCCGCGCGCCCAACGCCCGCCGGTCGAACCGGTCAAAGGACAGATGCTGGCGCTGGAGGCGCCGGTCGGCTTCGTGCGCCGGGCAACGCGGCTGCCGGGCGTCTACGTCGTCCCGCGCGACGACGGGCGCCTGCTGGTAGGGGCGACCGTCGAACGAACCGGATTCGACACGCGCGTCACTGCCGAAGCGGTGCACGGGCTCCTGGACGCGGCCGTTACCCGCGCTCCGGCGTTGGGGGCGTTCTCGATCGGCGAGACGTGGGCCGGCGTGCGGCCGGCCAGTCCGGACGGACGGCCGCTGATCGGGGCCACCCGCGTCAACGGGCTTCTCGCCGCTACCGGGCACTTTCGCAACGGCATCCTGCTGGCGCCGATTACCGCTCGGCTGGTGGCCGATTGTGCGGAAGGCCGGGCGCCGGCCGAGATCGGACCGTTTTCGCCCGCTCGCTTCGAAACGGATGGCGCGACGGCGACTCGAAGGACCGCCGGATGAAGGCGACCATCAACGGCCAGCCGAGCGAATTTCCCGACGGCCTCACCGTCGGGGCGCTGCTCGAACGCCTCGGTACTCCGCGTGCGGGCGTCGCCGTCGCGCGGAACGACCGCGTCGTGCGCCGGGCGGAATACGACTTGCACGCCCTCGCCGACGGCGATCGTATCGAGATCATCAAAGCGGTTGCGGGAGGTTGAGCGTGAGCGACTTGTTGCACGTCGGACGCTACGAGTTTTCGTCGCGGTTGATCGTCGGAACGGGAAAATACCCCTCGATGGAGGCGATGCAGGCCGCCCACGAGGCCAGCGGCGCGCAGATGGTGACGGTTGCCATCCGGCGCATCGATCTGGGGAACGCGAGCGGTAACACGATGCTCGATTACATCGATCGCTCGAAACTCACGATTCTCCCGAACACGGCCGGCTGCTACAACGCCAACGAGGCCGTCCTCACGGCGCATCTCGCGCGCGAGTTGTTGGAAACCGATCTGATCAAGCTCGAAGTCATCGGCGACGCTGCGACCCTGCACCCCGACGTGCGCGAGACCCTGGACGCCGCCGAGCGCCTCGTGCGCGACGGGTTCACGGTGCTGCCCTACGTCGGGGACGATCCGATCGCGTGCAAGCAGCTCGAAGATTTGGGTTGTGCGGCGGTCATGCCTTTGGCGGCACCGATCGGCAGCGGTCTGGGCGTTTGCAATCCGTATTCGATTCGAATCATCAAAGAACGCGCCGGCGTTCCGGTCATCGTCGACGCCGGCGTCGGAACGGCGTCGGATGCGGCAATCGCGATGGAACTGGGCGTCGACGCGCTCTTGATGAACACCGGTATCGCCGCCGCCCGCGATCCGGCGCTGATGGCCTCGGCGATGAAACACGCGGTGCTCGCCGGCCGGCAGGCGTACCTCGCCGGGCGCATGGAGAAGCGCTTGTACGCCAACGCTTCCAGCCCGATGCGCGATTTGGTTGGAACGGGCCAGGTTGGCTGAAGCGCGATCGATCGACGCGCGCGAGCTGTCGCGCTGGCGATCCTCAGGCCGCGCGCATACGCTCTTGGACGTTCGCCGCGACGACGAGGTTCGCGCCGCTGCGATGCCGGACGCACTGCACGTGCCGATGCGCGAGGTGCCGGGGCGGCTCGCCTCGATTCCGCGCGACCGGCCGATCGTCGTGGTATGCCACCACGGAGAGCGCAGCGCGTTCGTCGCCGAGCTGCTGGCCCGTTACGGATTCGAGGACGTCTTCAATCTCGCGGGCGGAATCGACGCCTACGCGAGCGTCGATCCGTCGATTCCGCGCTACTGACCGCGCTTACGTTCGGCGCGCGACGGCGAACCAGTGTACCGCGCCCAGCAGCGGCCGCTCGGCGTGGGCCCACGCACCGGCGACGTGGTCGACCGCGCGCTCTTCGAGACGCTCGAGCGCGAGCCCATCGGTCAGGGCTTCGCGGAGCGAGGGTTCGTCGAAGAACGCGTGCGGGACGCCGCGCTCGTCGCCGGCTTGCGGCGCGTAGGTGCGTTCTTCGACGTACGTGCCGGTACCGAATCGCGCATCGGCGGTCGAGCCGAAGGTCGCGTAAAACAGCCCGTCGCGGCGCAGCCGCGAAACGACGAGCGCCAGTCGCCGCCGAACTTGCGTCACGGTGCCGTGCAGGAATCCGTGCGTCGAGACGACGGCATCGAACGAGCCCTCGATGCCGGCGAAAGGATCGTCGCCCTCGGCTTGCGCGTCGGGGATCGCAACGACCGGAAATCCGGCGCGCTGCAGCGCGACGGCGTTACGGCCGCTGCCGGCGGCATAGTCGAGTACGCGCTGCCCTCCGGCGAGGCGCCCGGCGAGCTCGGCGGCCAGCGGATGGGGCGCGCGGATGGTGGGTTGATTTTGCGGCGAAGTAGGCGGCATCGATGGCGTCCGAGACACTGATTATTGTCGTCGGCGGAGACTACCTCGCGCTGGAGATCTGCAAGGAGATTCTCAAGACCGCGGGGCACGCGGTCGTGCTGCTGTGGAAGCACGCCGACGAACGGTCGGCCCGCATGCTCGTGCACGAGACGCAGCTGCTGACGCGCGAGTTCGGCGCCGCATTCACGTATCTCGACGAAGATCCGACCGAGCCGGGTGCGTTGCGGCGGGCCGGACTCCAAGCCTCCGGCGCGGAAGGCGCCGCGCAGCCGGCTTACTGCCTGGTGGCGGTCTCGCAGGACGACCGGCTCAACCTTCGCGTCGTGTTGCAGGCGCGCGACATCAACGAGCGCGTCCGGGTCACGCTGCGGCAGTTCAACCCGCTGCTCGGCCAAAAGATCCAGGAAGGCTTGCAGCACGACTGCACCGCGATCTCGCCCGCCGCGCACGCCGCCGCGACCTACGCAGCCTCGGCGGTCGATCCGACGTGCTTCTACGCGTTGCCCTTTCCGACACTCGAGTCGATGGTGGCGCGGGTCCTCCACCGCCGCACGCGGGGCATCGATCCGCACGCCGACGCCGAAGGCGGCGACGCGCTGTTCGGGTTCTCGGAGCGCACGGCTTCGGATTTCGGTATCGACGGCTCCGGCATCGAGGCGGCCGAAAACTCGCTGCGCGTACGGATCGTCTCGGTCAACGGCCGCGCGCCGTTCGCCTGTGCCGGAGCGAAGTCCACTCCGGATGCCGCCTTACTGGAAGACCGGCTGGGGCCCGAAGACCGGGTCGTCGCGTTCGGGCCGGTGTCGCGGCTCAAAGGGAGCGGCCCGCGGAAGCTCCACCCGTTCGCGGCCGGCTGGATTCGCGTGCGCGACCAGTTTCGCGGCCTCGCCAACGGCCTGCGCCGCGTCGAGCCGATCCTGCGAACCGCCTCGATTTCGGCGGTCGTTCTCTACGTGCTGTTCGTCGGCTACTTCGCGTGGTCGATGGGCTGGAACGTGCCGGCCTCGATGTATTTCGTGATGACCACGATGACGACGACCGGCTACGGCGACATCACGCCGCTCTGCGCCAATTGCGCCCGCGGGCCGTTGCCGGCCCGCGAGATCGTCACGCTGTTCGTCGCCAACGCCGTCATGCTGGCCGGAATCACCGGCTTCTCGATCTTTACCGCGACCGTGACCTCGGGGCTCAACGCTGCGGCCAGCCGGCGCATCCGCGGCCTGCGCCGCATCCACCGTACCGGGCACGTCATCGTTTGCGGTGCGGGCAACGTCGGATCGCTGGTCATCGACTATCTGCGCCAATTGGGCGAGCAGGTCGTGGTCGTCGAGAAGAGCCCCGACAATCTGTTGATCGAGATGGCGCGCGATCGAAAGATCGACCTCTTGACGGGGGACTCGACCAACGACGAGACGATGGCCTACTGCGTGCCGGAGCGCGCCAAGAGCTTGATCGGCGTTACCAACAGCGACACCTCGAACCTCGAAACTGCACTGG
The DNA here is from genome assembly GCA_035502675.1 of Candidatus Acidiferrales bacterium. Taxonomy (GTDB): domain Bacteria; phylum Vulcanimicrobiota; class Vulcanimicrobiia; order Vulcanimicrobiales; family Vulcanimicrobiaceae; genus DATJUC01. The sequence goes on from DATJUC010000256.1 coordinate 18,628, forward strand.
GCGCGCGTTCGCGTTCGCGCCGGGGCGGCGACGGCGAGCTGCACGTCGTGTTGCGGATCGACGACCTGGCCTTCGGCCGTTCGATCAAGCGCCATTTCGGCATTTCGTCGTTTTCACCGACCGAGCTGACGGCGCCGACGATTGCGGGTCTAGCGCGCTTCGAGAGCACGCGCGGGCGCTTCGAGCTGTTCGACGGCAGCGAGTACGAGCAGACGTTTCAGCTCGCCGAGCGATTTCAAGGGCCGGAGAACGCGCCGCCGCCGGCCCCGCCCGAACGCCCGGGCTACGACGTCCGCTGGATACCGTTGTACGTGTGGCGCGAGCGCGACGGCCAGGGAGAGGCGGTTCCGATCCACAAGTTCGAAGACGAGGTTCGGCCCGGCGACCGCGTGCTGTTCATGGTTCCATTAGATCAATTCGTCGATTGAGGTGAAGAACGCGATGCTTCAAGAAGGCGATCGTCTTCCGGACGTGACCGTTCCGGACGACGATGGCAGGCCGGTGAGCACGACCGCCTTGTTGGGCGGCCCGCTGGTGCTCTACTTCTATCCGAAAGACGATACGCCGGGTTGTACGACCGAGGCCTCGGAGTTTCGCGACCTGTACGCGAAGTTCGAAGCGAAGAGGGCGCGCATCGTCGGCGTCAGTCGCGATTCGCCGGAGTCGCACCAACGTTTCAAGGCCAAGTTCTCGATCCCGTTTACGCTCCTGTCGGATCGTGAGTCGACGCTGTGCGACGCGTTCGGCGTCATCGTCGAGAAGAACATGTACGGACGTAAGAGCAAAGGGATCGCGCGTTCGACGTTCCTGATCGACGGCGACGGGCGCATCGTCAAAGTTTGGCCGAAAGTCAAAGTCGACGGCCACGCGCAGGAGGTGCTCGAATCGCTTCCGTGACGGCGCCGGTCATGGGCGTGCGCGTCCTGGGGTCGAGCCCGTCGGTGCAGCGGCCCGGACGCGCGTGCAGCAGTTACCTCGTGCGCACGCGCGACGCGACCGTCGCTCTGGATCTCGGCAGCGGCGCGCTCGGCAACCTGAATGCAGCGATCGAGTACCCGCGAGTCGATGCCGTGGTCGTCTCGCACATGCACGCCGACCACTTTTTGGACGTCGTCCCGCTGCGCTACGGGCTCAAGTACGGCCCGCTCCGGCGCGAGCGGCGGATGCCGCTGTGGCTGCCGCCCGGCGGCGTGCGCGTTCTGCGCACGCTGTGCGGGGCGTTCGTTTCGGAAGGCGCGGGCGACTTTCTCGACGAGGTATTCGACGTTGCGGAGTACGCTGCGGACCGTCCGCTGGAGATCAACGATCTGCGGCTCACCTTCGGCCCGACGCGGCACTACATTCGGACCTACGCCATCCGCGCCGAGCGCGACGGCGTCAGCGTCGTGTACTCTGCCGATACGGCGCCGTGCGAGTCGGTCGTCGAGCACGCCCGGGACTGTTCGCTGTTCCTGTGCGAAGCGACGCTCGGCCTCGGGTCCGAAGAAAGCCCGCGCGGACATTCTTCGGCGCGGGAGGCCGGCGAGATGGCTCGTCGCGCGGGCGCCGGCGAGTTGGCGCTGACGCATTACGGCGGCGGCGAGGACGCAAGCCAACTCGCCGAGGCGGCGGGATCGGCGTTCGGCGGCCGAATCCGCGTGGCCGACGACGGTCTCGATTTCGCGCTTTGAGCCGCTCGCTTACGGCGCGGCCGCAGGAACCGCTCGGTAGATGACTTCCTGGTCGGACATGACGCGCTGCGAGAGCGAATACGTCGACCCCGAGGCGATCGAAAACGTCCAGCGCTGCGCGGCAGCGGCCGCACGTGCGTTGAACTCGCCGTCGGGAACCGACGAAAAACCGTCGTAGCGGTAGAGTCTGTAACGCACGCCCGGCGTCAAGCCCGAAACGGTCGCGGTGAGGACGAGCGGCATCGGCGCGGGTCGTTTGCTCGTGCCGTTGACGATCGAAGGCCGTTCGTAGTTGAGGCTGGTGGCGACTCGCACCGGGAGCGTCTCCTTGCTGTCGTCGACGATGCCGGTGATCGCGATCCCGTAGTTGCGGATGCGGTCGGGGAGCCCATACAGCGGCCCTCGGCGCGCGTTGGCCTCCTTGCGCGTACGCTGGAAACTCCCAAACGCGTAGCGGAAAAGGTACGGATAGTTGCCGTGCGTTCCCCACAGCCCGTTGTCGGAGAACGTCAAGACGGCGGAAGGATCGTACGACCCGTCCAGCGGTCGCGACGACGTTACGGCGACGACCGGAACGATGTGGTCGTACGAAACGCTGCCGGCCTGCGGACCCGTCTTTCCGTAGAGCAGATACTCGTTGTTGTAGACGCCGATGGCGACCGGGTGGCCGAGCGCGACCTGACGTTCCACCCAGGCAAGAAATTTTTTCGGGCTCGGCCCGTCGGCTTTCCACTCTTCCCACGTCAAGTGCATGGCCGTTGCGGCGGTGCGATCGTTGGCGTCCAGGAGCAGCTGACTGGACGCCTCGTATTGCGGCACGCCCGGGCTGGCAATCGCGCGGGCGTCGTACTGGGAGACATATTGGCCGTAATACAGCCCGGCGCTGATCGTCGAAACCTCGCCGCAGTAGCCGTCGTTGGCTTCCCACTGCAAGCGCGGCGGAATGTCGTTTTGGGCAGCGTACGAGCGCGCGGCGCGCGCGGCGCCGGAATCCGGCGGCAGCACATGGGCGGCGGGAAGCGCCGGTTGCGAGCACGCGCAGAGCGCGGCTAAGCCGGCAAGCGCCAGGATTCGGCGGGGCCGGCCGCTCATCGCGGCGGCCCGAAAAACACGACCCAGGCAGCGAAGTCGTCGGAGAAGTCTTCGAACCGATGCTCGGCGCGTGCGGCGACGAAGAGAAAGTCGCTCGGCCCGAAGCTCGTGCGTTTGCCGTTGCAAACGAAGCTGCCGCTGCCGGAAGCCACGAAGTAAAACTCGTCGCGGTCGTGCGGCGTTTGGGCGTCGACGCCGGCCGGAACGTAGAACTCGACCCACACGCCGTCGCGCCGGAAGAGTTCGATCCAATCCTCGGGCACGTCCGCCAGCCGTTCGCGGGCCGCGGTCAACGACAGGTGGGCTTGCAGCTCCATCGGTGCCTCAGTTTTCCAGACGCGGGTTGTCGGCGCGCGGCAGCGACATGTGGATCAGCGCGCGAACCGGAGCCAAACCCCGCGAGATCACCGCACACGAGACGACTTGGAGGCCGCATTCTTCCAGGCGTGCGGCCGCCGCCATCAACTGACGCCCGTTGGTGACGACGTCCTCCAGCAACAGGACGCGCTGGCCCTTTTCGTACGGGCCCTCGACGTACTCGTCGGCGAACGCGCCGTAGCCTTTGGGCTTTTTGCGCACCGCAATCATGGGAATGCCGGACATCTGCGAGACGGCGGTCGCGATGATCACGCCGCCTAGCTCGGTGCCCGCGATGACGTTCGGATTCACCTCGGCGATGATCGGCGTGAACATGCGCGCGATCCGGCGCAGCACGTGCGGATCGGCGAAGAGCGCGAATTTGTCGATGTAGTAGTCGCTGCGCGCGCCGCCGGAGAGGACGTAGTCGCCGCGCGTCAGCGCCCGCTCGACGATCGTCTTGCGCAGCCACGCGAGCTCCGGCAGCGGCCCCGCCGGACGATCGGGCGATCCTAGATGCTCCATTGCCAAGCGTTCCAAGACTCGGTCACCGGATTGGGATCGAATCCTTTGAAGTCCGGACTGATCGGCTCCATCTGGCGCAGCCACCAGAAGAAGATCTCCGGATTGTCCCGCGCGAGCAGCTGCTGGATCTTGAAATATGCCGCCATGCGGGACGCGCGGTCGTAGTGGGTGAGCGCGGCGTTTTGAGCGGCCTGCATGTCCGGATTGCAGTAGCGCGGGTAGTTATATCCGCCGGGCGGGAAGTTCTGGCACATGAACTGCGAGCTGTCGTCGGGGTCGATGCCGGCGTACCACCCCGCCAACGAGAGATCGAACTTTCCGAGCTGAAGGATGCCGCCCATGCCGGCGGGCGCGAACAGCAGGTCGCCCGGATAATACTTGATCTCCACCTGAATACCGGCCTGGCGCAACATCGCCTGAAGCTGCACGCTGGCTTGTTTGCGCGTCGCGTTCGAGTTGTTCGAGACGAGCACGAGGATCAGCGGCTCGCCGTTTTTGTGCATGATTCCATCGGGCCCCGGCGACCAGCCGGCTTCGCGCAGGAGGTCGCGGGCTTTCATCGGGTCGTGGGGGTAGGACTTGACGTTGGGATTGAACGCCCACATCCAATCCGGAACGTCTTCGGTGGCCTCTTTCATCTGCCCGTGGGTGAGCGTCTCCACCAGCTGGCGCTTGTCGATCGAATACGCGATCGCCTCGCGCACCAGCGGATCGGCGAGATCGGGGCGCGACAGGTTGAGCTGCACGTCCTCGTAACCGTTGACGTTGACCCAGTACAGGACGACGTCGGGTGCTCCGTGCAAGGCGGGATAGGTGTTCGGCGACGCCTGGTACATATAGTCGATCGCGTGCGTCCTGATGAGGTTCACGGAAGTGTTCTCGTCGGGAACGATGCGCAGCTCGATCCGGTCGAGGCCGGGCTTGCCCATGAAGAAATTATCGTTGCGGACCAGCTCGATGTGGTCTCCCCGCGACCATTCGGCGAACTTGAACGGGCCGTCGCTGACGCTGGGCTCGCTGCTGAACGGGACTTGATTGATGTCGCGATATTTTGCCAGCACGTGCTCCGGAGCGACCGGCATCGGCTGGTCGCTCATCGCGAAGAAGGTGTTGACGAACGGAGAGAATTTCGTTTTGAGGTGGACGATGACGGTGTAGTCGTCGGGCGTGTCGATCGAGCGGACGTAGTCGTAACCGTGCCGGGAGATGATGTTGTTATCGGGATTCATAATCGCCGACCACGACCACTTGACGTCTTTCGACGTCACCGGGACCCCGTCGGTCCATTTGGCCTCCCTGCGCATGTGATAGGTCACGGTCAGCCCATCCTTGGCGATGCCGCCGTTCTCGATGGTCGGCACTTCGGTCGCGAGGATCGGGACGGGGTCGCCCTTGTCGTTCGCGCTCAACAGCGGCTCGAACATCAGGAAGGCGATGAAGCCGTCGGTCGTGTTGGAGTTGAGCAGCGGATTGAGACTCTTGACGTCTTGTTGAATGGCGATGCGCAAAACTCCAGGTTCGGTCCACGGATGCATGCCGCCGGCGGTTTGGTTACCGGCCCGGCTGCAGCCGGCCACCGCCGCGGCCGCGGCGGCGAGCGCTAAGAGTCGCTTCACTCGAATCCTTTCGCGTTAAACGGCGGCCTTGGGGCCGACCCGGTTTCCCGGGACGGGATCGTATCGCTCGTGACGCCACGAATACGTGCCCAAGCCCTGCGTGGCCGTTCGCAGCTCGGTGATGTACCGCGCGAGCTCGACTTGCGGAACGTCGGCCTCGACGACGTCGAAGCCGCTCTGCCCGGCAGGGTTCATGCCGAGGATCTGCCCCCGTTTGCCGGTGAGTTGCTGGATGACCGTCGAGGTATATTGCGTCGGCACGGTCACGGTGACGC